>JBHHWM010000085.1:0-17068 GCA_046756545.1 Rhodothermales bacterium
ATGCTGACAGCCTCTTTTTGTTCACCCTAGCCAAAGTGATAGGTAGCTAGTGAGGCCGTAAAGAAAGATAAGAAGCTAAGCCGGTCTACCTATCGCACCAGCGGACCCTTTGGGAGGTTTGCGGCACGTATTCGTAGTAGCAGCCGGGGGCTCTTCGTGCTTAATGATGGCCGGGTGGTCCATTTTTCGGTGATGGTACGCGGCAAGAAGCAGTCCCTGGGCGTCGAGGTTTTTGAGCGAGACGGGCAATTCGTCGGCTATGGCGAGGTGGCAAATTACGAGCCCATGCCGGCGGATCAGCCGTTCCATTTCCAGGCTCATGCCAAAGACGCGCAGGACCGGTTCTATGTAGCGCGATTGAATAGCACGGGAGCCCCTGTAGTCAGTGTTTACCGGCTCGAATACGAGGCTGTGGCTAAATGACCTGAAACGTAGCCGAATGGTGACATCACGTGTCTGGAACAAGATGGCTTGATGCCTGGCTGCGCCGCCCGATCGCGGTGCTGGCATGGGCCGTAGCGCTGCTCATCGCCGGCACCTGGGCCGCCTTCCAGGTGCCGCTGGAGTGGGTGCCCCAAGTCGAGCTACCCGAAGTCCGCATCAGTGCCTCCTGGCCCGGTGCCTCGCCCCGCCAGGTCGAACGCTACGTCGCTTCGCCCATCGAACGCGCGGTCCAAACCGTACCGGGGACGGCCCACGTCGAGAGCCTCTCCGAGGAAGGCACCGCCAGCGTCATCCTTGCCGTGGCCGAAGACATCGACCTGGGCGCTTACGTCGCGCAGGTCAACGAGCGCCTGGCCCTGCTGCGCGAGGTGCTGCCCGACCGCGTTCATCCTCGCCTGACCAAGAAGATCCCCGAAGCCCTCCGCGACGAACAGGGCTTCATCACGCTCCAACTCGTCGGACCGCTCACACCCGACGAGCTCCGTCGCCTGGCCGAAGAGCGCCTCGTCCCCAAGCTACGGAGCCTGCCCGGCCTGGCCGACGTGCTCGTCGAAGGCGGCACTCGGCGCGAACTGCTCATCGCCCTCGACGCGGACCGCCTCGACGCGCACGGCATCGAGCCGGACGAGGTGCGCCGACGCCTGTTCGAGACCGCCCGCGACGAGGTCTACGGTCGCCTTCGCGAGCGGGGGCGGGCGGTGCTGCTCGTGAGCCCGTCGGAGGATCGCGTGGCGGCGCTGCGCCGCCTGGTGGTTAGTGAGTCGCTGAGCGGCGCGCCGCCGGTCCGCCTTAGCGACATGGCACGCGTAGAGCTAGGCCCGGCCCCGCGCCGCTCAATCAGCCGCATCGACGGCCACCCGGTCGTCACGCTCACGCTCGACCGTGCCCGCGCCAGCCACATGATCGACGTGGCCGAGGCCGTTCACGCCCGCGTGTCAGAGCTACGAGGCGGGCTCCCCGACGGCGTACGCCTGATCGTGGCCGACGACCAAACTGAGAATGTGCGAGGTCAGCTCCGCGACCTCTCCTGGCGGGGCGGGCTCGGCCTGGTGCTCGTAGTGCTGGTGCTGCTGTTCATGCTCCGGAGCCTCCGCGCCACGAGCGTGGTGCTCTTCAGCGTAGCCGTGGCCCTGGCGGTGGCCTTCGCCTTGCTCCGGCCCCTGGGCCTGACGCTCAACCTGATCACCCTGGCCGGGCTGGTGCTGGTCTTCGGCCTGCTCGTCGACAACAGCGTCGTCGTCGTCGAACAGTTGATTCTCCAGCGGGCACGAATGCGGGGGGCGGGGCTCTCCGGCCTCGCGCTCGACGCCGCCGCTACGCAGGCGGCCCTCAAGGCGGTGTGGCTGCCGCTGGTGGGCGGCACGCTCAGCACGATGGCCGTCATGCTGCCACTGGTCTACCTCAGCGGCGAGCTACGGGCGCTGTTCCTGCCCTTCGGCACGCTGGTGAGCCTGACGCTGCTGGTCTCGCTGGCGAGCGCGGCGCTCCTGGTGCCGGTGCTCGGGCGTTTCTTACCGCCACCCGATCCGCCGGCCCGTCGCTGGCGATGGCCTCGGCGGCTCGTGGCGATGCCCTATCGATGGGTGGGCCGTTGTCCCCGGCTGTCGCTCTTGGTGTTGTTTCTGACGCTGGGGTTGCCGCTGTGGCTGCTGCCGCGTCAGCTTCAAGCGCCCGAAGAGGGCTGGCCCGCGCCGGTGGCCCGGCTGGCTGCCCTTTACAACGAGACGCTCGGTGCCGAGCTGGTCGAAGACGCCCGCACGGTGCTCAACCCGGCCCTCGGCGGGGTGCTGCGTCCGTTTATCCGGAAAACCAACTTCGGCGCACACTGGCAGTACGACGCCCGGCCCGAAGTCTCCGTTCGGCTGGGCGTTCCGCCGGGCACTCCCATCGAACGGGCCGACTCGCTCATGCAGCGCTTCGAGCAGATCGCGCTGGCTTCTACCTCCGTCGCGCGCACGATGGTGCGGGTGCTGGAGCGGTCGGCCTGGCTGCGGGTGCAGTTCACGCCGGCTTCGCTGCAGACGAACGAGCCGTATATCGTACGCGAGCAGCTCATCCGGCAGGCCGTGCTTCTGGGGGGCATCACGGTGTCGGTGGGGGGGCTGTTGCCGGAAGGCTACTACAGCGGCAGCGGTATGGGCATCTCCGGCCTGCGGGTAGAGGCCTACGGTCCCAACTACGAAGACCTCGAAGCGCTCTGTGAGCGGTTTGCCGCGCACGCCCGCAGCCGCAGTCGCCGTGTGATGGGGGTCAACACGAACGCCGGACGCTACGGCTACCGGAGCGACCAGACGCGCGAGGTGCTGCGTTTCCGTTGGGAGGCCGAGGCCCAGGCCCGCACGGGCGCTACCGCCGCCTGGCTCGCGGGCACCTTGCGTCCGGTCTTCGCCACGCGCTTCCCCGTACTCTACGCCGACCTCGAAGGCCAGACGCGCCTGCCGGTACGCTTCGTCGTCGACGGGGCCGACCGACTCGACGTGGCCCGCATCGTCGAACGTCCCTTGCCGCTGGGCGACAGCGCACAAGTGCGCCTGGCCGGGCTGGCCGACTATCGCCTGGTCGAGACGCCCGCCGACATCGAACGCGCGAACCAGCAGTACCGGCGCTACCTCAGCATCGACTACCGGGGGCCGTATCGGATGGCGAACGAATTCCTCGAAGAGGCCCTGGCGAGCTTCGCGGTGCCTGCCGGGTATCAGCTACAGCAGCGCACCTATCAGTTCTTTACCGAGGAGGTGCAGCAGGCCTTCGGCTGGGTGTTCCTCGGTACGCTCTTTCTGGTGTTTCTGATCACGGCAGCGGTGTTCGAGTCGTGGCGCCTGCCGCTCATTGTGATGCTGAGCGTGCCGATGGCGGCCATCGGGGTGGGGCTGGGCTTCTTGTGGACGGAGGCCAACTTTGCCGAGGGAGCGTTCATCGGCGTCGTGCTCTTGGTAGGCATCGCCGTCAACGACAGCATCTTGCTCACCGACCGCTACCGCCAGCTTCGGCGGCTGCGCCCGTCTACGTCGTCGTCGCTCTTGGCGCGTCTGTCGGTGCGGGAGCGCCTGCGTCCGATGTGGACGACGACGCTGACGTCGGTGGCGGCGATGCTTCCGTTGCTCATTTTTCCGGACGAGGGTGCGTTCTGGCTGGGTCTGGCGGTGACGGTCACCAGCGGGCTGTTGGCCTCGACGCTGCTGGCTCCGCTGGCGTCGGTGGCGATGCTGTCGTTGAGACGCGTGTAGCTGCATTGACAACGGTTGAAGATAGGACCCGCTCGACCCGCTCCCGTGTCTTTGGTCTCGGCTGATGGGTTCCGGCTTCCCATGTTCACACCGTCACACCCAACACATCGGCTAGCTGATGCGTCAACCCGTAGACCTTGCGATATCCTTTGAGCCGATCAGGAAATGATTCGCCCCTCGTGAAGGGCACGCAGCCCAGGAAACATATAAGCGAAGGCCACTGCCCGATGACCGGTGATGCCTGAGCTTCTCCCAATTGTGAACGGTGTCCTCGGTCACGTTCTGCATGGGAACGGCGTCTCTATGGAAAACGCAACGGAAATGCAAAGGGCAGGCACTTTTGTGTCAAAACCTCGGTATATATGGATAATCACCGAGAATTTCCTACAAACCCATGTCTGATTCTGCCATCGACCAGGTGCTCGACGTCGTCCGAAAGCGTGGTATCGTGCGGCCCAGAGAACTGGACCGCTACGGTCTCCCCCGGCAATACCTCCACCGGCTCTACCAGTGCGGCGAACTCGTCCGGCTCGGACGGGGCCTCTATGCCCTGCCCGACCACGACCTGACCGAGCACCACGACCTGGCCGAGGCAAGTACGCGCGTTCCCCACGGAGTGGCCTGTCTGCTCTCCGCCCTCCGCTTCCACGACCTCACGACGCAGCTCCCCCGAGCGGTCTGGATGGCCATCGAGCAGAAGGCGTGGCGTCCAGAGGGGCTGGCGGTCCCGCTACGCCTCGTCTATATGTCGGGCGAAGCCTTCGAAGCCGGCATCGAGACGCACGAGGTCGAGGGCGTCGCCGTGCGCGTTTACAGCGCGGCCAAGACCGTCGCCGACTGCTTTAAGTTCAGGAACAAGATCGGTCTGGACGTGGCCACCGAAGCGCTGCGCGACTACCGCCGCCTGCATCGTCAGGGTCTGGACAACCTGTGGCGCTTCGCGAAGATCGACCGGGTGGATCGGGTGATGCGGCCCTACCTGGACATGCTGTCGTAAAAGGACCATGCGGCGAGAACAGCCAGCAAACGTGGCTGCCTCGGTGCGACAGCGCCTGCTCAACCATCATCCGGCTCCGGCTTCGATTGAGAGACTTCTTTGGAGTCTCCGGTGAACCCTTGCTCTTCACAAACGTTTGTGTGGGGATCGTTGAATGCAATGCGACATTACTATGGAAGCTGTCAAACGACGTGCCCGCGTCCGCCACAATCACCTCGAATGGACGGATGCTTCTCCCGACCTGCCCGACGGTGAGGTCGAGGTCATTCTGCTCTATACGAAGGAAGAAACGGTACAACCAGTCCCATCCGTAACCGAGTGGCCAGTGCTCGAGGGTGGCGTCTATCAGGGAGGAACCCTGCGCCGCGAAGACCTCTACGGTGACAATGGCCGCTGATCACCACATGATCGACACTAATGTGCTGATTTACAGTACGGTCTCGGGCAATCCCTGGCATGTGAACGCCCGTCAATAGCTTGCCGATCTTCAGGGTGCTGGCTATCGGCTCTGCGTAAGCCCCCAAATTGTGCGCGAGTTCCTCGTTGTGCTCACACGCGGACAGGTGTTCTCGCAGTCTTTTACCCCCACAGAAGCGCTCAATACGTTTGCAGCCCTGCGCCCCTCGTGCTGATTCTGCGGGACACGGAGGAAGCCTTCGAACGACTTCTCTCGTTGGTGCAACAGTATGACATCAAGGGCAAAGCGATTCACGACGCCCAGGTCGTCGCGTCCATGCTCGCCAATGGCGTCACCCATCTGGTCACCTACAACCGAAGCGACTTCCAGCGTTACGGAGAGGTCGCGCTCGAATCCCCACCGTTGCCTGGTCCATAATCACTCGGCCTGATATAGATTTTGGGCACACCCCTTTTATATCTCGACAGACCCAAAACAAAAACGCCCCGAAATCAGCCATAGGGGCACCATTCAGGGCGTTTTTCGTGGAGCCAACGACCGGACTCGAACCGGTGACCTGCTCATTACGAGTTTCCTGTCCGGTCACTTCATAAATCATCAAAACAGGCTTACAGGCAGCAAAATCGGCGTTTTTCGAATATATGAGCGCATTCCAAAACGCACCGGGACGCACGGTTACGCACGCATTTTGGGCATATTTTGGGCAAGCTTTGGGCACGGCTTATGAAGCACGCTGCAGATAGGCCTCAGAAACGCTCAAACAATTCCAGATGCCATATATCCCCTTGGGGTAAGGACTTACCATGATAGCGACTGATTCGCTTAAGGATGTTTTCGACGCCCGTATAGAACTGTGCAAAAAAGGCCCCGGCGGCGGTCTTCTCCCTGATCGTTGGCAGGCGCTTTTGCACATCGTCCAGTAAAGCCGCTAGCTCTTCTGCTGTGGTATGCATAGCGTCAAGTTCGAACTGTACGACTTCAGCCAGTTCCTCACTGCTCATACAGCACCTCTCCATGCGCTTTGATCCGACGCGTTAGCGGCGTTTCCTTGTCCAGCGGTACCAGATCAAGCGGGACGTGCAGTGCCCTTTCGATACGTGCAGCGAGTTCGTACAGCTTCCAGCCCTGCACTCCATCAACGGCAAGGTCCAGGTCACGGGCTGTTTCGGGATTATCTAGATAGGAGCCAAAGAGAATAAGCTTCGTTGCCCCGTATCCTCTGGCGATCTCGACGGCTTTCCGTAAGTCGACCGTTGTAATTGGCATGTTCGCCCCCTATGTAGTGGCTATACCGAAAACCCGTTGCACGGCGTCTCTGAGGCTGTCCGGCGCGAGATGAGCATATCCCATCGTCGTTTTAATGTCAGCGTGGCCAGCGAGCTTCTGAACCACAGGCACGGGCACGCCCTGCATAATCATCCAGGAAATATACGTATGTCGCAGGCTATGAAAACTGAGCCCTTCAGGCAGCTTCGCCAGACGTACGTAATGTAAGAATCGCTTGCTCACGTATTCATCATTCAGCTTTTCTTTCGTCCCCTCCCGCAAGGAAGTGCCTCGAAACACGTATCCATCCGTCTCCGACTCCCGCTCTTCGTGGAGCCGGTGCAAGACCTCGAAGGCTTCTCCTTCTACCGGGATACGTCGTTCATGCCCACTCTTCGTAGTGAAATCGTTGGTGTTGCGCACGGTGATGAGATGACTCTCCAGATCAACAGCACTCCACCGTAGCGACGTCAGTTCGCCCAGACGCAAGCCGGTACCAATGCCAAGCCGAACCACGTCGACCAGCCAGCGAACCTCGCCGGGTTTGAGGCTGGCTTGCTTCACCACACCGGATTCTTTCATCATCGCGTCCGCTTCGATACAGCGTAACAGCCGCTCGTACTGTTGGCGCGTGAGGAACTGCTTTTCCTTTCGTTTCAGCTTTGGTTTCGGCACGCGGCGCATAGGATTCTCTCTGATCATACCCTGGTCGACGCACCACTCGAAAAACGCCTTGAGCCGCGTGTGGTAGGTATGCAGTGTTGCAGCCGACAGATCCCGGTCTAAGAACTTCTCGACGTGTCGCTGCTCGACGTGCTGCACGAGGGAGCCCGCCCGCAGGCTGTTGGCAAAGAGGTTCAGGGTCGAGGTATCGGCCCGCAGCGTTTTCGGCCGGCGGTCGCTGCGAGCTTTCAGGTAGCCCCCAATGGCCTCCGCGAGCAGTACGCCCTCCTGCGGGGCAGCATCCTTCCACGGATCGAAGGTGCCCAGCGTATACCGGCGTTCGAGGTCTGTCAGCTTGCGGCGGGCAATGTCCTTGTCCCTTGTCCGCAGCGTGACGTACTTCTGTTGAGGATTGCGATCCGGGTCATAGAAGATGGCCGTGTATCCGGACTTTCGCTCGCGAAGGTATACTCTGGCTCTGAGGCTCGTCATAGATACTCCTACTTACTGTTTGCGGGTGCGTTGCAGACCCTCCACGGTCTAGCCCTCCTTTCGCTTGTCTGCATAGGGGCGGGGGGCATAATCGCGATAGGTGCTGTCCTTCTGGATCAGGCGGATCCCTTCTAACTTGACTTCATTCAGTCGGCCCTCGTCCAGGGCGCGATAGAGCGCCTGACGGCTGACCCCTTTCTCCCTCGCGGCTCCCTTGACGCTGACGAGATTAAGTTGCTTTGTCACGCATTTACGAGTTTGATTTTGTCTTACTGAAGGTAAGGCATAAGTTGAATATATTCAACATTTGGATCTTGTGATTCAACGCAACTTGCCACGTTAATTCTCATGGCTTATCCCGTTTCGTTTCGCTGCGTGTTCAAGGGTGACGCGTACCTTGAAACCTGGAAGCAGGATGTAGAAGATGTATTACAAACTATCAAAAGCATAGCACGGGTTCTCCCTCGAATCCACGAAGAAGCTGTCGTGCGGAGCAACCGAAACGCCGCAGTGCTTCATCCGTGCGTTGCCCGAGGCAACAGCATCACGCCGCTTGTTCAACCGGAAACTCGGTCTGAGCGTACAGGTCAGGAAAAAGCACTTCCAACGTGAGCTTTGCCTGGACGACATGATGCCATGCTGGAAGGCCAGAATGTTGGCATGCTGGCATTCCGGCATGACACCATGAGAACATCGGATGCACGACAACCTGCCCTTTATTTGTGAACCCCCAAGCGCGCCAAGCAGACGTAGAGATCGCAACGTGACTACTCCGCGTTCGTTGCGCCTGCTCCATGTCCTCTGAAATTAGGTGCTCCCGGTGCAACGTGTTATGCCACCCTTCCTCTTTGGAGACCTCCCCGACGTCTGTAGCTGGAAGCAGGATGTAGAAGATGTCGGACAAACTACTGAAACTGGCCACTACGGTGACCATGCAGTCGGCCCACAAGCGGTGCCCCCAACAGCATTGCGACACGCCCCAGATCGGGGTTGATTTCTCCTCAACCTGCAAGGGCATCCGGCATCCGTATTCTCACTGATCATCCAGCGAGCAGGACTCGCGCACCGTTGTGCTGTCGCATTGCTTTTTGTTCAAATCGTAGGATCTGACGGCATCGCCTTTCCCCTTGTGAGGGTTAGACTACAGGCGACAGAAGTAGCGAGTGCCACGTGGCCCGCCCAAGACGTGAGAAGATATGGCAAAACGAACACATCGGACCGAACATATCTCCGGTTCTCCCGGGGCGTCTCCACTGCACAGTGAGGCGATGCCGCCGGATCTTCAGGCGCATCTTGTTACCTTTCTTCGTTCTTTTCTAGAAGAAGAATTGCCGGATGTCATCGCCGGCGTCGTTCGCGACGAAATCGACACGCTGAGGCAGGATCTCGCTGACGACAAGCACGAGATGCTCGAACACAAACGCGCGGCACGCCGGTTGGGGATTTCGCCTCGCAAGCTCGACCAACTTGTGGCTGCCGGCGATGTCAGGCCGCTCAGGATTGGTCGCAAGCGGGTCTACCCCTCGGCACAGTTGGAGGCGTTCCTCCGCAGGTGCCGGTGATGTCAACGAAGTCTCCTGACCTTTTCCTCCGTGCTGCGGAGCGTTTCGTTGACGCGGGCCTGAGCATCATCCCGTGCGATGCGACAGGCGCAAAACGACCCCTCGGCTATCTGCTCCCGGTAGATCCCCAAACACAGCGACACACCTGGAAGCCGTACCAGGAGATACGCCCTGCGCCGGAACAACTGGAAGCATGGTTCGCGCCGCCCTGTCAACACGCCATCGCTATCATCGGAGGGCGTGTGTCCGGAGGAATCGAGGTGCTCGACTTTGACGAACCGGCGCTGTGGCCTGCGTTCGTCGCGCTGTGTCGCATCCATGCCCTCGGTTTGCTCGACAGGCTGCCGCGTGTCGGCACGCCTTCCGGCGGCTACCACGTCTATTATCGATGCCGGACCTTCGAGGGTAATCAAAAGCTGGCCGAGCGATGGAAGGAATCCGACGTGAAAGAGCACGCGACGCTCATCGAGACACGCGGCGAAGGCGGATACGTGCTGGCGCCTCCGTCGCCTGGATACTGCATGTTGCAAGGCACGTTGACGCAGATCCCGATGATCGAGCCCGGCGAGCGTGAACGGTTGCTGGGCTTGGCGCGCTCCTTTAACGAATGTGCTGGCAACGAGGCCGCGCCGTCTGATGCAGGCGACAGCTCCCGGCCTGGGGACGCTTTCAACGAACAGGGATGGGACACGTGTCGGGGCCTTCTGCAGGCGCGTGGATGGCGTCTTCTGCGCACGCGCGCCAACGGCGCTGAAGAGTGGCAACGTCCCGGCAAGGAGGGTCAAGGACTGTCTGCGACGTACGGTCATGTTCCAAATCGCTTTTACGTCTTTTCCACCAATGCGCATCCCTTCGAGCCGTTGCGGACGTACCGGCCGTTCAGCGTCTTCGCTTTGCTGGAGTATGGAGGCAACTTCTCCGCTGCTGCAACAGCGCTAACTGCAGCGGGGTATGGGGAGGGCCTCGTCCAAAGCGAGGGTGCAGGGGCAAGCAGGATGGAGGTTAGAGAAGAACCCAGCGAGAAGCCGCAACCGGTGCCGCTGTGGGGCTTCGAGAAACCGCCGCCGTTGCGCTGGATCGTCACGGGCTTCTTGCCGAAGGGCTTCATCACGCTTCTGGCAGCCGATGGGGGCGTAGGCAAGAGCTACCTGGCGATCTGCCTCGCCATCATGGTATGCCTGGGGCGTCCTTTCCTGGGGCTTGGAACGCTACGCGGGCGTGTGCTCTACGTCGATTATGAACTGGACGAGCATGAGCAGAAGCGCCGCGTCTGGCGCGTTCTCTCCGGCTTGAACATGACGCCCGACGACCCGCGTCTTGTCGGACGGTTCTACTACTACCGCCCACGTCACGCGTTGTCTTCCGAGGCCGGGCACGACGAGGTGGTTAGCATCATCCGTCAAAATGAAATCAGCCTCGTCATTCTCGACAGCCTCACCATCGGGATGGGCGCGGATGCGACGAGCCAGCAGGACGTGACGCGCATCATGCAGCGGTTCAAGGACTGGGGCACCGTCTTTGCCATCGACCACATTTCGGGCCTGGCTGCGCGCGGCAATCAGTCCAGGGCACGGCCCTTCGGCAGCGTCTTCAAGCGCAACATTGCCCGCGCCACGTTCACGCTGGCCCGTGCTGATGCCGGCGGGCACCTGCTCACCTCCGACAAGAACAACTTCGGCCCCCAGCAAGACCTGCTTTGCTACGCGATTGATTTTCTGGACGAAGGCGAGCGCGTTCGCTTCCGCCGGCTGGATCACGCAGATGAGGAAATGGCCGGTGCGATGCAACATATGAGCACGTACGAGATCACGCTGCTCGCCATTAAATCGATATACCGGGATACCGGCGAGGGCGTTTCCCCTGACGCCGTGGTACAGTGGCGTGGCGACCATGACGAGGCAGGCAGTGTAAAGGCCGGCACCGTCCGCAATCATTTCACCGTGCTAAAGAAGCGAGGCAAGATCGAATTGGGAGACGGAACGGCTGTACCTGCCGTTCACGATTTTATTCACGATAACATGAACGGCTCACCCACAGAACCGCCCAAACAACACGAAAACGGGCATTCACGATTCACAGTGTCTATAGGGGCCGTGAATCGTGAATCCAGCCCTGGCGGCGACGGGGTGCCCGTGGATTTCGAGTTCGATGACTGACGCTCTAACCTTGCAAAAACTTACCCGGACTCTTCGAGAGCGAGGCATCCACCTCCGCGTGCATAAGGAGCGCCTCAAAGTCAAGGGGAGCAGGGAAGCCCTGTCTCCGACGCTCGTGCAGGCCATCCGTGCTAACAGCGCCGCGTTGCTGCGCGAGACGATGTGCGACGAGTACGCACCGCTACTTCTGGAGCTATGGGGCAGGGACGTGATCGGTCCGCTGGCGTGCTGGATCTGGTTCGAGGTTGAGCAATTGCCGATGGACATCTGGATCACGACGAGCTTGTATGCCGATCGGGCGCTTTACAGGCGCGTCAAAGAAGGCATCGAGACTGGCCCCAGCTTCCGAAACAAGGCGCACCTGCGCGGGGCGCTCATGGCGTTGTATGAGTACGTGGAGCTATCGAGATGAAGGTACCTTGAAAGAAACTAACTGGGGCCGCGGCCATGGCTTCCAATCGTGCGTACGTACCTACCATTTTTATCAAATACTCGGATGCTCATGGACGCTCCATCCGCCACGTAAATATGACCTTCCGAATCAGTGGCAATGGATTCTACTTTACCAAAAGAGGTTATCGGCTGGCAAGGACTCATCCGCGCCCAATACCTAGACCTCTTCCAGCCTCACGTCGGTGGCATTGAACGTATCTGAGAGAGGTTGATCTATTGCCTTTTCACCCTCACAAGAGGAAAGGACTGCTAATCAAAACCAGGTATGGACTTCTCCTTACAAGCACGCTAGGATCTCCTCTGCATCGACAACATCGCGACGGAAGCCAGCGGTGCCAGCAACGTCGAGGCCAGCAGACCGCCTACGACCGTGACAGCCAAGCCTATCCAGAAGTCACCGCCATCAGGGAAGACGAGAAGCGGCAGCATGGCGACGACGGAGGTGAGCGTCGTCGTCCACATGGGACGCAGGCGCTCGCGCACAGCCAGCCGGGCCAGCAGGGCGGAAGACGTTGTCGGACGCAATTGCCTTAGTTGGCGGTAGCGATCTGTGAGCAAGATGCTGTCATTTACGGCGATGCCCACCAGCAACACCACGCCGATAAATGCTCCTTCCGCGAAATTAGCCTCCGACCACAGAAAGCCCAGCCCTACGCCGATGGCGGCCATCGGCACACTCAGCATCACCACCAGCGGGAGCTTCCACGACTCGAACACGGCGGCTGTGATCAGGAACACGAGGAAGAGCGTGGCCAGAAAGACCCAGCCGAAGGCTTCCTGCACCTCTTCGGTGAAGAACTGAAAACTCCGGCGCTCCATATGATAGCCCGCCGGTACCGAAAAACTTTCGAGCGCTGCTTCGAGAAACTCATTAGCCATGCGACCAGGCCCCCGGTAGTCAATGCTGATGTAGCGCTTGTACTGCTGGTTGTAGCGCTCGATACCCGAAGGCGTCTCCTCGATGCGATAGCTCGCCAGCCCAGCCAGGCGCACCTGACTGCTGTCCCCCAGCGCTAGAGGGCGTTCCATCACGCGGGCCACATCTACATCGTCGGCTCCGCCCATGACAATGCGTACTGGCATTCGTGTCTGGCCTTCCAAGTCGGCATAGAGCACCGGGAAACGTGTGGCGAAAACAGGGCGCAGGGTGCCGGAAAGCCACGATGCGGTCACACCCGTGCGGGCCTGGGCTTCGGCATCCCAGCGGAAGCGGAGCACCTCGCGCGTCTGATCTGAGCGGTAGCTGTAGCGCCCGGCATTCGTGTTGACGCCCATCACCCGGCGGCTG
Organism: Rhodothermales bacterium; assembly: GCA_046756545.1. Taxonomy (GTDB): domain Bacteria; phylum Bacteroidota; class Rhodothermia; order Rhodothermales; family JBHHWM01; genus JBHHWM01. The sequence goes on from JBHHWM010000085.1 coordinate 12,967, forward strand.
CGTTTCCGGACGTGAGCCGCGAACCGCTCGCAGAGGGCCTCGAGGTCTTCATAGTTCGGGCCGTAGGCTTCCACACGTAGGCCGGAGATACCCGTGCCGATGCCACTGTAGTAGCCTTCTGGCAGCAGTCCTCCCACGGACACGGTGATCCCGGCGAGAAATACGGCCTGCCTGATCAGCTTCTCCCGCATCACGTAGGGCTCACTCGTCTGAAGCGAAGCGGGTTCAAATTGCACGCGCATCGATGCCGAACGCTCCAACACGCGCACGATGGTGCGTTCGACCGACGACGAAGCCAGGGCGATTCTCTCGAAGCGCTGCATCAGCGAATCGGCCCGTTCGATGGGGTTGCCCGGCGGAAAGCCCAGGCGCACGTAGACTTCGGGCCGAGGCTCATAGCTCCAACTGGGGCCGAAGTTCGCTTTTCGGATGAAGGGACGCAGCACGCCACCGAGGGCGGGATCAAGGACTTCCCGCGCCTGGTCAACACGCTCTGAGCCCACCGTCTCGTTGTAGACCCTAGCCAGACGCACGACCGGCTCCGGCCAGCCTTCTCGGGGCTCTTCGATCTGATGGGGCAAGAGCCACAGCGGCAGGCCTAGGGCGAGGAACAGCACCGCCAGTGAGAGCCGGGGAAAGCGAGCTACGAGGCGATAGGGCATAGCTATGATCCGCCGGAGCCATCGACGGCGGTGACGCTGCACCTCTGGCAGTGGCAGGAATCGGGAGAGCACAGGGACGAGCAGCACCGCACTGACAAGCGAGATCATCAAGGTCAGGCTCACCAGCACGCCGAAAGGAAGAAAGAGCGTTTGCAACTCGCCGCTGAGATATACCAGAGGCAACATCACGATGATGGTGCTGAGTGTGCCACCCAGCAGCGGGAGCCAGACCGCCTGGAGCGCGGCGGCCGTAGCGGCACCCGCCAGCGACAGGCCAGAGAGCCCCGTTAGACGCAGCCGCTCGCGCTGGAGAAGAATCTGCTCGACCATGACGACGCTGTTGTCCACCAACAGGCCGAAAACGAGCACGAGCCCGGCCAGCGTAATCAGGTTGAGCGTCAGGTTGAGCGGTCCCATCAGGGCGAAGGCTACAGCCAGGGCCACGGCGACGCTGAAGAGTACCACGATGGTAGCCCGGACGCCCTTCAGCATGAAGAGCAGCACCAGCACGACGAGGGCCAGGCCAAGACCGCCGCGCCAGGAGAGATCACGGAGTTGTTCGCGGACGGAGTCAGTGCGGTCGTCGGCCACAAGCAGACGTACCCCCTCGGGCAGGTCGGTACGTAGCGTGGTAATGCGTTCGTGGACGGACTCGGCCACGTCAATCATGTGGCTGGCACGTGCACGGTCGAGCGTGAGCGTGACGACGGATTGCCCATCGATGCGGCTGATAGAGTAGCGTGGGGCTGCCCCTAGCGCTACCTCGGCGACATCTTCCAGGAACACCGGCGGTTCGCCATCACGAGGTTCATTGACAACCAGGTGCCGTAACGCGGTGATGCGTTCTTCCGATGGGCTGAGTAGTAGCAACGCGCGTCCCCGCTCACGGAGTCGCCCATAGACGCCGTCACGGGTCGCTTCGAAGAGACGGTTGCGGACAACGTTGGGCTCTATGTCATAGGCAGCGAGGCGATCCGGGTCGAGCGAAATGAACAGTTCGCGCTGTGTGCCGCCTTCGACGAGTATGTCGGCGAGGCCGGGCAGGCTGCGCAGCTTGGGAGCCATGCGTTCCTCGGCAAGCAGGCGCAGTTCGTCCGGCGTCAGCGGCCCAACGAGTTGGAGTGTCATGAAGCCTTGCTCATCGCGGAGGGCTTCCGGCACCTTCTTGGTCAGACGGGGATGGACCCGATCCGGCAACACGTCCCGCAAGAGCGCCAGGCGTTCGTTGACCTGAGCGACGTAGGTGCTCAGGTCAACATCTTCGGAGACGCCGAGGATGATGCTGGCCGTGCCTTCCTGAGAGAGGCTTTCGATGCTGACGGTGCCAGGTACGGTCTGCACAGCCCGTTCTATGGGTGTAGCGATATAGCGTTCGACCTGGCGGGGGGACCCTCCTGGCCACGCGGCGCTGATGCGGACTTCAGGCAATTCGACCTGCGGCACCCATTCTAGCGGCACCTGAAGAGCGGCCCACACACCGGCCAGCAGGAGCGCTACAGCCAAGGCCAGCACAGCAACCGGGCGCTGGAGCCACTTATGGAGCCATTTGGATATGTTCCTCTTCGATTCGTTCAGCAACATGAAGAGCTCGCGTATGGCACTGATCCCGGATCCATCTGGTGTTCTGTGCTAGTATTGACCTGACAGGTGACCATCAAAAAGCGTGATCACATCGCCCCCGGTTGGTTAAGATAGAGTTTCCCGACTCATCCACCCAACCGACTAAGCGACATGACCACTCAGAAGAAGGTAGCTCGCCGCAAACTAAGTTTGCTAGAGTTGGTCCAAGAACTGGGCAATGTCAGCAAATCCTGACACATCATGGGCTACTCCCGCAAACAGTTCTATGAGATCCGTCGTAACTACCAGACCTATGTCGCTGATGGCCTGATCGACCGGCTCCCTGGTGCCAGAGCAACGCACCCCAACCGCGTAAGCGAAGAGGTCGAGCCATTCTCACCTACTGTCTCGAATATCCCACCCACGGCTGTTTACGGGTGGCGCAAGAACTTGCCCTACACGGCGCCCACGTGAGTTCGGGCGGCGTACGTGGCGTTTGGAACCAGCACATCTTTTGCTCACCCGTCACGAACACTTTCTGCATTTGGAACGTGAAACATCCCAACGCGAGCTGACACTTACCGAGGACAAATCCGGCTGCTGGAGCGCTTCAGCCACTAGTTCCGCGAACGCCACATAGAGACCCGGCATAGGGACCACTTGGTGGCGGTCAACCCTTTTTTCGTCGGCATGCTCAAAGGCATCGGACGGATCTATTCCCAGTCGGTGATCGACTGCTATAGTTGCTACGCTTGGGGTCGGCTCTACACAAGCAAGTAGCCCATCGCCGCCGTGCACGTCTTTAACGAAGACGTGCTGCCGTTCTTCGAGCCAGGCCAGATAGTCATCCCTATGAACTGTTTCTGCAACTCGAAGAAATCGAGCCCCGCACCACGAAAGTGTGCCGTCCGCAGTCCAATGGCTTCGTGGTGCGTTTGCACCGTACTTTACTTGACGAGCATTTCCGCATCAAGCATCAAGAGGGGCGCAAAGTGGCATAAGGTGTAGAGTTCACAAGAGGCGACCCCCCAGTTTTGTTCACAAGTAATATACCCCCTGCTCGAAGGCAGGTCCTTCTTTGACTTACTGACCCCCGTTTTGCATTGGTTCTGCTCAACCCATCAGCAGAAACCATGCGAAACACCGACCACGCCACCCGAATCCAGATCGTCGAACGCCACCTGGCCGGAGCATCCCTCCAGCAGATTGCCCGGGACCTCGCCCTCAACCCCTACACGGTGCGCAAATGGTGGCGGCGCTTCCGCAACCACGGCTGGGCAGCCTTGGAACCACGTCCCCCTGGACCGCCGCCACAGGGCCCGATCGACAAAGAATGCCGCCTGATTCATCGCGCCGACTGGAGGCATAACTGTCAGGTCAATATCATCATCGCATAAATTGACGTTAATCACAAAACGGTTCGGTTGGACAACGCCAATTACCTCCCGGTTCACAGCTAAATTGTGGTTCTATAAAGGGTGGCTTCGGACCATAGATTACTTTCCAGGTACTTTCACATGGAGTATCGACAAGTGCATCCGACCTGATCGAAGATGTTAAGCCTAAACTGGGTAAAACCAGACACACAAGCATCCCTATCAAGCCAGCCTTTGTTTTCTTTTTCATGTTAAACCTCCTTATTTTGGTTTTTACTGTCTCAAACCAGAGGCACATTTTGCCTGCATATGCCAACGATGCGCCTCCCTTGTGCAAGGATAGTACACAAACTCATTTAACACTTGATAGAAAGCCCTTTACGAATTTCATGATGTCGCTGCAGAGCTTTGTTGAAGAAACTCACGATTCTCAAACTACTGAGATTACATCAGCGGCAACCAAAGACGTTGCGAGCACATTCTTCTTTGTTAGAAATAACAGAG
>JBHHWM010000086.1:0-17034 GCA_046756545.1 Rhodothermales bacterium
TGCCCGGTTACTTGCAGGGCGACGAAGAAGTGGAACTGATCAACCTCACGCGAGACGGGCATCGCCGGTTTTATTTACCAGGGATCCGCCTGGCCGTCTTGGTGCATACCCTGGTCGAGGGGTCGGCGGAAGACGCAGGGGAGGAAACAGCGGCAGATCATCTTGAGGAACAGACAACGCAGGCGCATCCCCTGGAGCCGATGCTTGATACACTTGTCTTTGTGCCCGATGAGGACGTTTTTTACCAGGTGTGGCGCTGTTTTTTTCCCTTGGAAACGATGGAGGCCGACCTGGGAAAGATCGATGCCGTCCACATTCAAATGGCTGAAGGATAACACCCCGATGTTCTTTCTTAGAGACGTAATTCGCAAGTAAGAATGGACCAGTAGCGAGATCGCGCCTGTAGCGGAAGTCATTCCGGCGAACGGCATAGTTCATGATTCATCATAACCAGGACGCAAAGCAATGCTAGGACTGAACGCCAACGTCGCACGCTATTTCTTCGAATGTTCCGAATTGCCGCCCGAGGTGTTTCAGGTGGCCAACTTCAAAGCGGTCGAGGGGATCTCGCGGCTCTACCGCTTCGAGATCGACCTGGTTTCCCATGATCCGTTAGTAGATTTTGGGGACGTTGTTGGGTTGGCGGCCCGGTTCACGATGATGCGCGGGCTGCAGCCGGTGATCATCCCCGGCGAGGTATGGGATTTTCAGCAGCTCGGGCGCACGGCGGACTTCGTGGCCTACCGCGCCCTGCTTGTCCCGCGCCTGTGGACGCTCTCGCTCACCTTCCAGAGCCGCATCTTTCAGCGCATGACCGTCCAGCAAATCCTCGAAGAGGTGCTCTCGACGAGCGGCATCACCCATCGCTTCGAACTGAACGGCCAGTACGAGGAGCGAGAATACTGCGTGCAGTTCCAGGAGACCTCCCTGAACTTCATCCATCGGGTGATGGAGCACGAGGGCCTCTATTACTACTTCGACCATCAGACGGGGGTCGAGACGCTCGTCATTACCGACGACCATCAGACCCTGCAACCGATCAGCGGTCTCAGCACCCTGGCGTCTCATGAAGGCGAGGGGCTGATCCCCGGCGGCGTCGAGCGGGTCCATGACTTCGTCTGCCGCGAGCAGGGCTTTACGAATGCCGCTATGCTGAGGGATTATTTTTATGAAACCCCGAACGATCTGCTGGACGCCTCCTCGTTCGATGAGCATGATGACTCCAGGGCAGGGATGGGGCTCCACTACGAGTACGGCGCGCATTATCGAACGACCGACGACGGAGAGCGCCTGAGCGCCGCGCGCCGGGAAGCGTTCAAGAGTCGCCACCGGATGCTCTATGGCGGGAGCAATTGTGTGGGCTTTCGTAGCGGCTACGTCTTTTCCCTTGAGCAACACTATCGCACAGACTTCAACGAGGATTACCTGCTGGTCGAGATTCAGCACGAGGGGTCGCAGCGGCACGCCCTGGGGCTCGACGCCCTGCCTGGCGAAGGTACGCAGCCGGGCGTGACCTATCACAACACGTTCCAGTGCCGTCCGGCGCGGCTGCCCTACCGGCCTCCGCGCCGCACGCCCGTGCCCAAGGTGCCGGGCCTGCTCATCGCCACGGTCGATCACCCGGACCGGCCGACGGAAGATCGGAGCCAGGTCGACGACTACGCCCACCTCGACGAGCAGGGGCGCTACAAGGCTCGCATGGATTTTGATCTCTTCAATTATCGAGAAGCCGAGGCTGCCGACTTCACACTGCCGATTCGCATGTGCCAGCCGCATTCAGGGCCGAACTACGGGATGCATTTTCCCAACCACGGCGGCACGGAGATGGTCATCGCGTGCGTCAACGGGGACATCGACCGGCCTATGGCCCTGGGGACGGTCCCCAATCCGAATCACGCCTCGCCGTCGACGTCGGCCAACCCCTGGCAGAGCGTCATTCGCACCTGGGGGCGGAACGAACTGACCTTCGACGACAAGCGCGGCGAGGAGAACATCTACATGTTCGCTACGAAGGATCATACCGTGCGGGTGACCAATAACGAGTCGATCTCCGTCGGAAACAATCAGTCGATCTCCGTCGGGAACGACCGCACGAAGTCGGTGGGGCACGACGAAACCAACACCATCCAGAATGATCGCACGACGACCATCCAAGACGGCAATGATACCCTGACGGTGGCTACCGGGAAGCGCGATGTCACCGTCAAGCAAGACCAGACCTTCACGGTTCAGTCAGGAAATTTTGTCGTGAACGTTCAGAGCGGGTCCGGATCGATGACTTTCCAGGGGAACCGCACCGTCGATGTTGTGACGGGGAACGACAAGCATACCGTGAAGGGGACCTACGAACTCAAGTCGGAGGGCGATATGACCCTCGAGAGCTTGGGCAAGATAAAGATCACCTCGCCGACCGAGATTGAGTTGACGGTGGGAGCCAGTACGATCAAGATTACGCCAAGCAGCATCGAAATGGCGTCTCCGCTGATCAAGTCTGAAGCGAATATTGTTAACGAAATCAAAGGCCCCATGATCACCTCGGAAGCCACGGGCATTAATACCATCAAGGGAGGGCTGGTAACCATCAATCCGTGATGATTCGTCGAACGGGATCAAAAAGGTAAACAGATAAAGCTATGTTTCCGGCCTCTCGTCTTACCGACCTGCACCTCTGCCCGGCCTTTAGCGGACCGGCACCGCACCTGGGCGGACCGATCTCGACGCCCGGTCATGCGACCACCTTGATCGGAAGCCTGATCGCGGCGCGGGGCACCGACCAGGCGACGTGTGCGATGGGTCCGCCGGATTTCATCGTGACCGGTGCCGGCACCTGCCTTATCGGCGGTCAGCCGGCGGCGCGGATGCTGGAAAAGGCGATGCACGGCGGGGTGGTTATATGGGGTTGTTTTACGGTGCTCATCGGGGGGCCGTCGGCGGGTGTGACACTCGGCAATCCGGCGGCGGGCAACGCTGCTTGCGAGGCTGCGGCGGAAGGGCGGACGCCCAAGAGCACGAGCCAATCCTGGGACAACTGCGGCGTCGAGTCGGCGCGGCAGATCATCAACACGAACACATCGGCCAACATCAGCGAACAGGCGCTGTTGCAGCAGTCTATGAACAACAGGACGGCCAGTATAGGTACCGGTGCTAGCCCCAACAATCCGAGTACGTGGAATAATACATCGGGGCGGACGGGCCCGGCTGATCGCCAGGCGATCCTGGCCAGCCAGGGTGTTGCTTCCACCACGCAGCCGCAGAACATGGCCAACATCGAGCAGGCCGTGGCCGAGCGGCGGGGTGTTATTTCGGCGCATCGGGCCGGTGCGCTCTGGGGCACCACGCAGGGCGGATTCCACGCCATTGTGCCTACCGGGGTCGAATACGACGCCAATGGCGACCCCGTGGCGGTCATCGTCAACGACACAGGTATCGGGCAATGTCAGCAGCGGGTTCCCATCGCACGGTATCAGGGCTCTTTGCGGTCCGGATATCAGATCAACGTCACGAACAATCAAGTATGGTAACGGGTGCGCCGGGGTGCCGGAGGTATCCATGGTATGCTGTCGTGCTGATGCTGATTGTGAGTGTGAACTGTCATGCATCAACGAAACAGGGTATGGAAGAGCGCAAGATGCTATCCGCGCATGAACTCAGTGCAGTTTCCGGTTCTACGGTGATCAATGTGATTCCGGAGCCCACGGCAGAAGCCTTGCCGCTCGCCACCCGTCGAGGACGCCGGGTGCAGGTGGTTTTTCTCTACTACGAAGAGTCGATGGTGCCCGGCGAAGAGGTGCTGTATCCGCCCAGCTATATCCTGGTGCTGGATGCCTCGACGGGCGAAGTCGTTCGTTTCGAGGCCTGTTCCCCGCAAACGCTGGGCGTCGAGGCGCGGGCCGATCAGGCCACGGTGGGCTTCGGCCTGGACCCCACCATGCCAGCGAGCGAATTCTGGAACCTGACAGACCGCTTCCTCGACATCTCGGCCATCGTCTGGGCAGCGTTTGCGGAAGATGCGTCGCAGTATGATCCAGAGACCCTGGCGTACATCGAAGACTATCGACGCATTTTTGAGCGCATCGCCAAGGTGCCGCTGGTGCCCTACTATAAAGCCGTTGCTCCCGATTTCTTCCGGTGGCTCGATGAGGTAACCCGATAACGCACGATGACGCTTTCGCAAAACTTGAACAGTCTCCGAACCTAAGGGCTAAGAGAAGGATCGTACAACATGTTTCCGGCCTCTCGTCTTACCGACCTGCACCTCTGCCCGGCCTTTAGCGGACCGGCACCGCACCTGGGCGGACCGATCTCGACGCCCGGTCATGCGACCACCTTGATCGGAAGCCTGATCGCGGCGCGGGGCACCGACCAGGCGACGTGTGCGATGGGTCCGCCGGATTTCATCGTGACCGGTGCCGGCACCTGCCTTATCGGCGGTCAGCCGGCGGCGCGGATGCTGGAAAAGGCGATGCACGGCGGGGTGGTTATATGGGGTTGTTTTACGGTGCTCATCGGGGGGCCGTCGGCAGGTGTGACACTCGGCAATCCCGCAGCAGGCACGGCCGCGTGTGAGGCGGCGAGGTTAGGCCGTAACCCTCCTCCCGGCACGACCTATCCTTCGGGGCCTCTGGCAGGTCAGCAGATTCCTTCCCAAACCGCAGGGCAGAGCTACAACAACTGTGGCGTAGAAGCGTCTCGTCAAATAATCAATCATGTCAATGCGGGATCGGGAAACCCGCCGGTGTCGCAAGAGACGCTTCTGAATCAGTCCATGGCCAATAACGATGCCGAGCAGGTTCCGGGGAACATGTATGCCAGCGGCGGCACGTTCCCCGATGACCGGGTCAATATTTTGAGTAATAACGGGGTACCGGCGCACACAGAGTCGCCAACGAGTGGTAACATGGAACAGGCTGTAGCGGAAGGACGCGGCGTTGAAGTGTCGCTTCAAGCAGGTACGTTGTGGCCCGTCAGTTCGCCCGGCTCGCAAGGAACCCCTGGGCAGCCGGGCTATATCCCGCCTGGGTCAGGTGCCCACATCGTATTGGTTACTGGTCTGCAATACGACGCAGACGGCAACCTGCAAAATGTGATTATCAACGATACCGGCACAGGACAGTGCGGCATACCTGTTCCCGCTGCCACGTTCCAGCAAGCCGTGGATCAGAGAGGTATGGATCATACGGTCACCGACAATCCGATTTGGTAAATCGGATGACCGGCGAGCACTTTAAACAGGTCTCGTTCATCGAGACCGCGTACCTTGACGATTATCTTCGTTATCGAGAGGGTGATTGGATAGGGTATTCTGTTTAATTATGAGGACCGTGCCATGCAATCTCAGTCTTCACTAAAACCCGTCAGGACGCTGATTAAGATCGCGCAGAAGAGTCCCGGCCGCGCTTTGCCCAATGAAACGCACCAGTCGTTTCCCATGCCGGTACCCGGTCCGACGGGCCTGCGCGTGCTGTTTATGTATTGTACTTCCGTAACCGCACCGGGGGTCGGGCTTCAGTTATTGCCCCCGAGCTACGTGGCCTTTCTGGATGCTGAGACGGGAAAGTTCGAAGAGATGAGAGCCATTACACCGCAAACGTTCGGCCAGAAAGACGACCCGAGCGCGTTTATCGGCAGGTATGAAGTGCCGGTGAGTTTGATGCCGGAAGAATTCGTCGCTCAGCGCGAGCAACTCTATCAGGAGTATGACCTGCTGATGCCGCTGTTTGCTGAGGGGCAAACGCGTGTCTCGCCGGAGACGAGGCACCTCGCCGATGAATTTCGCCAACGCTTTCTGCTGGTGACAGAGACGCCTTTAGAACCGTATTATAGTGAGGCGGGTGAGGAGTTTTTTCGCTGGCTCTACCAGGTCATTCGATAAGGACGGGGGAAGATGATGGAACTGCTTTATCATGCTATAACTTGATGAGGTGCAGGCAATCTATCGTATGGCACATCAGGTGAACATAGCAACCGGAGAAGTTACCTCGCATGCCGTCGATCTGCGCCTGCCGGGATATATCCCGCTCGTGCTGTCGCGGACGTATCGCAGTGGAGCCCTTATGCCGGGACCCTTCGGCTTTGGCTGGCGGATCAACCTGGACGCCCACCTGCGCTTCGGAGAGCAGTGGGCACTGGTGCGGGATTTCGCGGGCCGAGAGGTTCTTTTTGAAGCGGTTCCGGTGGGGAAAGAGGTGAAGGACGCGGCCTCGGGACTCACGTTGCAACACCATGAAGATCGTTTCGTCGCTTTTTCCTCTCCGGTGTTGCGTATGGTGTTTGAGAAACGAGATGCCCACCACGATGTCATTCCCCTCGACCGCATGGAGGATCTCAACGGGAACCGGATCCGGTTTTTCTACAGTGGTCCTCGGCTCACCCGTCTGGTGGACACGCTCGGCCGCCGGGTGGTGCTTACGTATAGCGGAGATGTCATTTCAGCGATTCATGTGGAGGATCATGCAGGATCGCCCGTTTTCGTGAAGTCGTTTCGTTACGACGACCACGGGGATCTGGTGGCGACCGTCAATGCCACCCGACATGAGACGACATACCGGTATGAAGATCATCTGCTGGTGTCGTCGCAAAGCCGGCTGGGCGGCATGCACCACGTCCAGTACGACGAAGCGCGCCGGGGGGTGGCTCTCTGGCAGGCCGATGGGGTCGGCGGGCACCAGTTCGCCTATGACGATGTGCGCGGGCTGACTCGCGTCCTGGCGTTGAACGGCTTGCAAACGATCTACCTGCGCAACGGCAAACATCAAATTCTCAAACAAATTGATCCCTTTGGCAACAATCAGTACTACCATTATGACAGCGCCCACCAGTTCGTTGGATACTCGGCAGAGGGGCAGGCCCGTGTTACGTTTCAACGGGTGGTGCAACACGATGAGGTTCTTCTACAGGTAGGCCGCAGCGAACGCGCCATGAGCTTGCACTTCAATGACGCGGGTTTGCTTGAGCGAGTATCCGACGTGTTCAAGAATACGTATGCGCTGGGCTATGACGACCGGGGCAACCTCGTCGGCCTCACCACACCTTCCGGTGCCGTCTGGATGTTCGGTCGCGATGCCGGCGGAGCGGTGACCGAGGTAGTAAGCCCTGAACAACGAAAGGTGCATCTCCGGCGAGGGAGTAGCGGTCAGGAACTCACGGTAGAAGATGGGCTCGGCCTTTGCTATCGAGAACGGTATACGATGCTGGGTCAGTTGACGGAGCGTGTGGATGCGTTGGGGCACCGGCAGCATCGGGGGTATGATGCGATGCATCGACTCTCGGAGGTGATCATTGAAGATCAATACCGGGCCGGTTTCTCCTATGATGCTTCCGGACACCTCGTGCGCTACACCGATTCGCAAGGGAACAGGTGCACCCTCGAATACACCCCCTCGGGTACTCTCCACGCCTATGCTGGACCGCGAGGAGACGTCATTACCTTCGGGTATGACCAGGCCGGAGGGCTGATTGCGGCGACGAATGAAGAGGGAAAGACCGCGCACTTGGCCTATGATACGCAGGGGAACCTCCGGCGCATGACGTTCTTCGATGGTCGCGTTGAAACGTATGCCTACGAGGAGCGCGGCATCACGGTGTGTACACAGCACGCCTCGGGCGAGACCCTACGCAGTTACAATGCCCATCTGGACCTGCTCGGCGAGGCGCTGCCGGACGGGGGGAGGCGTCAGTTCCAGTATGATGCGCAGGGGAGCCTGCGTGCGGTGGAGTCGGATGAGGCCAGAATCCTGTTCCAATATGATGAGGAAGGCCGGATCGCGGAGCTTCGGAAGGGACCGGTGACCCTCACCTTTTCTCATGATTCGGACGGAAACCTGGTGGCCGTGCAGGACGGAGAGAAGCATCGCGTGGAACTCCGATACGACGAACGAAGCCGCGTGCAGGAAGTGCTGGATGATGCGCGGGCTTCCTGTCGCTTCAGCTATGACAAAGCAGACCGCCTGACGATGCTGCGTGAGGCTTCGGGGCGGCAGGTGGTCTTTGAGTACGATGCATTGGACCGGCTGCTCGAACGACGACTCCTGGATGGGGAAGGACGGTTGCAGGAGCATCACCGGTTTACCGACGAACCGGTCGAAGAGCGGCTGAATCATCCCCTGCCGACCCCTCCAGGTTCAACCGGGCAGGAGAGCCACGATGAAAGGGAAGCTGTAGCTTTCCTCTTGCGCCAGTCACGACACGGTATGACCCTCGTCGTGAAAATGAGCGATATATGGGTCCCTGTCTGGGTTCAGGATGATTACTGGCACCGGGGGGGCACTGGCCTCACGGCCCGGATCGTCTGGGGGTGTATGTACACATCCGACGGTGCCTCGGCGACTCGGCGACCGCTCAACGGCCTCGAACGGCTTCGGCTATGGCGGAGGGGACCGGAGCAAAGCATAAGCGCTCTGTTCACCGAGGTGCCCCGGTCCCTTGATCTGGGCAAGCCCTGGGCAACGCTGGATTTGTTTTTTCTCCGACGTATGTTTAGCGAGTCCCGTCACCCGATGGACACCCTGGATACGCTTGCTCGTCAGGGGCTGGGTCGTGTTGATGCATTGGGGCTCGCCGGGGGGCGGTTGCTGGCGCATCTGGGGCCGCACCTCTGGAATCATCATGCGCGGGGTCCCCACCTGGACCGCCTGTACCTCTTGCACAAGCATGGCGGTCTGCAGCCCGGTCATCTTCTTCACCTGCTGGTCAATCAATAATAAAGATGGAGCCTTCGTCTGAGATTCCGTTTGATTTTTCGGTGCTTCGGCCCAGGGCCGATCTCAGCGGCATCGACCTTAGCGGGCAGCGCCTCGTGGGAGTCAATTTGCGGGGGGCTGATCTTTCAGAGGCCGACCTGAGCGGGCTGGAACTGACCAATGCATTGCTGGACGAAGCCAACCTTCGGGGAGCAAATCTCCGGGGGGCACGCATCACCAACACGACGCTATCGGCGGCCGATTTAACAGAAGCGGATGGTGCCGGGGCCGGCCTCGAGCGCGTGATGCTGGATCGCGCCACGCTTCGTGCCGCACGGCTCGATGGGGTCGTGATGAAGGGAAGTGTTCTGAGCGGTGCGGATTTGCGCGGTGCCTCGCTCCAGGCAGGGATGCTCGAAGGCTGCCATCTGCAAGGGGCGACCCTGGCGCGTTGCAATCTTTCGGAGGCGACGCTCGTGGGATGTACCTTTATGCAGGCGAACCTGGCCCGGGCCACCTTGCAGAAGGCCAACGTGCACATGGCTGTGTTTACCGAGGCCAATATCACCGAGGCCGATTTCAGCGAGGCCAAGCTTGTGCGGGCGATTCTCGAAAAAGCAACGGGACCCGGCAGTATCTTTAAAGGGAGTACCCTGGAGTCCGTCCTGGCGACGCTCGCCGACCTGTCCGAGAGCGATTTTACGGAGGCGACGCTCGTGGCAAGTATCTTCGAACGCGCCGCCCTTTTCCATGCTACACTCGTGAATCTCGACGCAGGAAAGAATATCTTTGACCATGCAGACCTGCGTGAGGCGGCCATGCGTGCATCTGATTTTACACACGCAAGCTTCCTGGGAGCTGATTTCTCGGCAGTAGACGCGAGCGATTGCGTTTTTCATGGGGCGGATTTTTACTGGGCTCAAACGGCTACCTTCACCACGACGAGTTGTGACGTGAGCGATGTGCGTGAACCGGAGACGGTCACCGTCAAATATGGGACTGATGTGTTATTGCCCCCTTTTCATTTCGTGCCACTTTATCGGACACGCGCTACGGTCGAAGAACGTAGGGATTTGCTGAAGGTCGCGCTTGAGTTGGACGTGCCGTAGGTCGTCGGTGCTCGCCGTTGTAAAAGGTACAGGGGGCGTTCGCCTCCCCTGAGCGTGTATTTCCATGCATTGACAAGAGAAGCAGGATCATCGCTCATCGTGATAGACTGGACTTTAACCCTCGTAAAGCAATGCCTGAACTTAATGCCAACATTGCGCGGTACTACTTCGAGTGTTCTGCGCTGCCGCCCGAAGTCTTCCAGGTAGCCAGCTTCGAAGGCATCGAAGAAATCTCGGGCCTCTATCGGTTCACGCTCGAACTCATCTCGACCGACCCGATCGTGGACTTCGCGCAGGTGGTCAACCAGCCGGCCGTCTTCATTATGATGCGCGGCGACGAACCCACCTACATCAACGGACTCGTCGTCGATTTTCAGCAGGCCGGGAGGACGAAGGATTATGTGGCCTATCGGGTGGTGCTGGCCCCGCGCCTGTGGAGGCTCTCGCTCACCTACCAGAGCCGCATCTTCCAGCATCTGACCATCGAAGAGGTCATCACGCAGGTCCTGGAAGAGGCCGGCCTCGCCCCGGCGGACTATCGCTTCGAACTCTCGGAAACCTATCAGCCCTACGAGTACATCGTGCAACACCAAGAGACGGACTTCAACTTTATTTGCCGGTTGATGGAGCGTGAGGGCATTTTTTTCTTCTTCGAACACTCCGACGAACGCGAGACCCTCGTCATCACCGACGATCAAACAGTCCCGGTTCCCATCAACGGCGAGAGCACGCTGGACTATCACGAAGGCGAGGGCCTGATCCCTGAACACGTCGAAGTCGTGCAGGATTTCACCTGCCGGGAGAAGATCGTCACGGGCAAGGTTCAGCTCAAAGATTACAACTATGAAACCCCGGACGCCGACCTGCTCGTCGAGTCGCAGTTGAATACGGAGATGCCGGGCACGCGCTACGAATTCGGCGAGCACTACAAAGATGCCGACGAGGGTAACCGCCTGGTGAGGGTGCGCAACGAAGAGATTGAGTGCCGGCGTCGGGTGCTGAAGGGGGGCAGCAATTGCGTGGGATTCCGCAGCGGCTATCTCTTCACGATGGAGAATCACTATCGCGGCGACTTCAACGAGGACTATTTACTGGTGTGGATCCGGCACCAGGGCTCGCAGCGGCACGCCATCGGGCTGGATGCCTTGCCGGGGGTCTCGCCGATAGCAACCGCTGCGCTGGTTCCTCAACTCACACAGACCTATCACAACGAATTCCGCTGCCAGTCGGCGAGCCAGGCTTTCCGCCCGGAGCGCCGAACGCCGGTGCCGCAGATTCCGGGCATCATGATCGCCGACACGGAGCACCCGGACGAGAATGCGGACGACTACGGCCACATCGACGATCAGGGGCGCTACCGGGCCCGCATGAAATTCGACCTCTCCGACACGCCGGCGGCGGATGCCACGCTGCCCCTCCGGATGAAACAACCCTACTCGGGACCGGGATACGGGGTCCATTTCCCCAATCATCATAAGACCGAAATGGTGTGGGCGTGCGTCAACGGGGACCCCGACCGGCCGGTGGTGTTGGGCACCGTGCCCAATCCTAACGAGGGATCGCCCTCGACCGTGAGCAACAAATGGCAGAGCGTGATTCGCACCTGGGGTCAAAACGAATTGACCTTCGACGACAAGGTGGGCGAGGAGAATATCTACATGTTCGCCACGAAGGATCACACCGTCGTTGTGACCAACGACGAGTCGATATCCGTCGGCCACGACCAATCCAATTCCATCGGCAACGACCGCACCAAGACCGTCGGCCACGATGAGACCATCACGGTGCAGAATAACCGGACGACCGACATCGTCGACGGCAATGAAACCCTGACCGTTCAGACGGGAGATCGCTCCGTCACGATCCAGACGGGCAACGACACGCACACCGTCAAGCAGGATCGCACGGTCACCATCCAATCCGGCGATGACACGCTGGAAGTGCAGACCGGTGATCGGACGGTCAGCGTCAACACCGGCGACGACACGCACAACATTCTCACGGGCGACCGGACGGTCAACGTCAACACTGGCAACGACACCTTGAACGTCAAAACGGGCGACCGGACGGTCAATGTGAACGCCGGGGACGACACCTTGAACGTCAAGACGGGAAACCGGACGGTTACCGTAAAAAGCGACTCGACCCACACGTGCGACGGCAACCTGGAGAGCCGGTCCAAGGGCGAGATGACCATCTCCAGCGATACGAATAAGATCACCATTCAGGCTGCGACGGAGATCATGCTTCAGGTGGGCGGGAGCAGCATTTCGATCAAGCCCGACGGCATCACGATCTCGGCTCCGCGGATCGCTTCGGCGGCGCAGACGATGAACGAGGTCACGGGAGCAATTGTCAAAATTAACTAGGCAAGGAGGGCGTCGTGGATCCCATTACCGCTGCCGTCACCGATTTCCAGGCGGGGTTTCGCGCCTTTCGGGACAACGAGGAGGCCCGCGTGCTGCGCGTCATCGCCGGGCCGGAACAGGCCGGCATGCTTACGAGGCTGCTCCGTGCCGAAGAATGGCAACCCGAGAACAGGTCGCCCTTTCTCGTTTTCGACACGGCGTATATGCAAAGCAACGATGCGTTTGCGTCCATGAGCCGGGTCGTGCGGGAGCACTACGTCCTGCTGCAAGAGGCGTTCGAAAAAGAAGGACGCCCCCTTCCCGATATGGGTCCGGTGTCCGGTGTGCCACAAGATCCGGAGAATGAACTGGTGGCGAACATCGAGGCGTTCACCGAAGGGGTGTGCACCGAGCTATCGACCCCGTTGATTTGCTGGCTGCCTGCCAACATGGAGGATCCCGACCAATGGCGACGCGCGGTGGTCCGGCTGTTCGGGCTGCTCTGGAATAAAGGGTTTCGTTTCGTCGTCGCCGATGATGAAAACGAACACCTGACCCAGACTCTCGAAGAAATCAAAAAGGAGGTCGATGTCGTCCGGTTCGAGATCGACGAGAAAGAGGCACAGGATTATTTCAAAAAGCTGCTGGGACCGGCCAGTCCGGGGCGGGCACCGGGTACGCCGTCCGGTTCCGCCGCCCCCGATGTAGCGCCGCCCCCGCGACCGGGGCCGAACAGGCCGGCCGAGGAGCACCTAAGGATGGCTGCGGAAGAAGCGGGCCTGCCTCCGATGTTGACGATGGAGCAGGCTGAACAGCTTCGGCAGTTGGTCTTCGAAGCAGCCACGGCGTTGGGTGAAACAAACGAGTACCGAGCGTTGGAGAAACAGCAGGCGGCCTGCTCGCTGTGCGCGGAGGCCGGGGTCACGCTCGAAGAGGCCGTGATGACCCTGCTGTTGGCCAATTACCTGCTTCAGTTCGGGCGAGAGCGAGAAGCGGAAGCCCAGTATCACCGCGCCGAAGAGCTGGCCGGCGAGGCGAAGGCGCTGCCGCAGGTCGCGCAGGCTCGCATGGCGCTGGGGTATTTGCTGTTGAAGAACAAGCGGTTGGACGAGGCCGCCCACATCTATGAACAGGCCGCCGCTGCCGCCGTAGTGAGTCAGTCCCACTTGCTCTATTTCGAGTCTCTGCGCATGGCGGGCACGTGCCATCTTCAGGCCGGACGACCCTACGAGGCGATGCTCTGCTGGCAGGGGGCCGTCGAGAAAAGCCGAGACGTGTCGCCCGACGAAGTGCGCCTGAGCAACTTTCTCGACATCGCCGCGAACCTGATCGAATTGCTCCGGAAGAACGGTCTTACCGAGCAGGCCCGGTCGGTGGAGGCCTTGATTCTCGAGGTGGGGGAGCAATTCGCCGTTTAACCTGGTGCAGAACGATGATTGCCGCGAAATGGTATGACATGCTCGTAGGTATCGACATCCACTGGGTCATGGTACCCACGCCGGCACCGGTCCCTACCCCTCTGCCTCATCCCTTTACCGGGCTCATCTTCGATCCCATCGGCCTGGCCGTCAGCACGGCTATTTCCGGCGCTATGGCCCTGGCGTTTGGAGGGCCGTTTACCGGACCGGTGTTCATCAACAGCCAGCCGGCAGCCAACACGGGCACCGAGGGGACCAACCTGCTGGTGATGCCTCATATTCCCACGCCGCCGGGGACGGCCTGGGCTCCCGTGCCTGCCGGGCTCAAACCGCCCATCCCCGGACAGACGCCGGATCCGGGCATCCCTTCGCCCGTGCCCTCGAACGATGCGATATTGATCACGGGAAGCAAGACGGTGCACATCAACGGCACGAACGCCTGCCGGTTGGGTGACCTAGCGATGAGTTGCGGCGAGCCGATCCGTCTGCCGTCATCCACCACGATTGCCGTCCCGATGGGGATGCCGGTGTTGATCGGAGGTCCGCCGGCGCTGGATTTCATGGCAGCCATCATGGGCATGATCCGGACACAGTGGGTCTCGGGCCGGTTGCACGCGCTGTTGCAGGCACCGCCGGGCAGTTGGCGAAGCAAGATCATTTGCTTTTTTACGGGGCACCCGGTGGATGTGGTGAGCGGCATGGTCATGACCGACGCGGTCGATGTGAAACTGCCCGGCCCCATTCCGTTCGCCTTCGAGCGTACGTACTATAGCCGTTCTGATTACGACGGCCCGCTGGGGCATGGATGGACGCACGCCTACGACCAGTTCCTCCGGTTCGAGCCGCATCGCATCGTGCTCCATGCCGGAGACGGACGTGAGTTGTACTTCGACGCTACTCAAGAGGGCGAGACCACGCGCAACCACGCAGAACGGCTGGACCTGACGCGGCGGCGTTATGCCTATGAGGTGTCGACCAACGAAGGGCTCCGCTACGTCTTTGGACCGCAGGCCCGCTCCGACGGCACCTGGCCGCTGCTACGGATTGAAGATCGAAACGGAAACAAGATCCAGCTCGGGTATGACGAGCAGGGGCGTCTGATCCAGATCATCGACAGCGCCGGGCGGGAGCTTCGGTTCATCAACGACCGTGAGGGACGGCTACGTACTTTGAACGTTCCTCATCCCAACGCGATCAACGAGCGCCTGGATATTCTACGCTTCGACTATGATGCCGACGGGGATCTGGTGACGGTCTACGATGCACTGGCCCAGCCCTTCCGCTACATGTATAAATACCACTTGCTTGTGCAAGAGACAAACCGCAACGGCCTGTCTTTCTATTTCGCCTATGACGGCATCGATAAAGATGCCTGGTGTGTGAGAACCTGGGGCGATGAGGGGATCTATGACCACGTGCTCATTTATGACAAGGACAATCGCATTACGATTGTAGAAGATTCCCTCGGCCACACGACCACCTATGTTGCGAATGAGAAAGGGCTCGTCGATAAAAAAGTGGATCCTTTAGGGGGCGAAACCCTCTATGAATGGAACGAGTCGTTCTGGAAAACCGCCGAGACGGACCCCGGCGGCCATACGACCCGCTATGAATACGACGAACGAGGAAATCGGACCAGGGAGATCAAACCTGACGGCACGATCCGACAGACCGAGTACAACGGGCATAATTACCCCGTTCGCTTCATTGACGAGAACGGGGCCGCATGGCAGTGGCACTATGATGGGTATGGCCGGGTCGCAGAGCAAACCGACCCGCTCGGTTACAAGAAAACCTTGCGGTACGAGCGAGGACAACTGACGGGCATGATGGACGGAACCGGAGCCTGGACGACCCTGGAGTATGATGAGCAAGGGAACATCACGGCGTTACGGACACCGGACGGGGCCGTGGCGCGATGGGCCTACGACAGGCTGGGCCGGGTCGTCGAGAGTGTCGATCCACGGGGCAATGTGCAGCGGCGAGGCTACGACTTGATCGGGCGTCTGATCCGGATAGAGGAGCCCGACGGCCAAATACGCGACCTCTTCTATGATGCGGAGGATAATCTAGTCCGTGCGCGCGATCTCCGGCACGACGTGATATTCACCTACCACGGTATGAATCGCATGGCCTCGCGTACGGAAGCCGGGGTTCGGGTCGAGTTTTTCTACGACACCGAAGGGCGACCGGTCGGCATCAGGAATGAACAGGGCTTCACCTATACTTTTGAACTCGACGCGAATGGACAGGTGCGGACCGAAATCAGCTTCGATCAGCTTCGACGGGAGTATGTCCGCGATGCTGCCGGGCGTGTGGCGGAGGTTCACCTTCCCGGTGGAAGGATCACGAAGTATGCGTACGATCCGATGGGACGCCTGATCAAGGTGGAGGACGCCGACGGCCGTGTTGTGAGCTTTGGTTATAACGCCGGGGGCGACCTCGTCGAGATTGCCAACGACACCACGGTGGTAACCTTCGAACGGGATATCCTGGGACGCATCGTCAAAGAGTGGCAGGGCGAGCACTGGGTCGCTTCGACCTATGACCAGGCGGGTCGGCGTGTATCCATCGCGTCGTCGTTGGGTGCACGGCATACCTACGAGCGAAACGCCATGGGCGATGTTGACCTCGTCAGCTTGAACGGGGGGATGCAGACACCCTGGGAAATCCGTTTCACACACGATCAGATGCGGCAAGAACTCGAGCGCCGCTTCCCCGGTGGGGTGGCCTCCGTCTGGAAGCGAGACCAATTAGGTCGTCCGGTCCGGCACGAGGTTGGATCGGCAGCGCGGTCGCACTGGTCCCGGCAGTATTCGTGGAGCTTCGACAATCAACTCGTACACGTTCTGGATGCCCTTCGAGGCCCCACGAACTATCAATACGACACGCTGGGCAACCTCGCCTGGGCACAACGGAACGGGACCCTGGACGTGCATGCGTGCGATGCGGTCGGAAACGTGTTCAGGACGCGTGACCAGAGCGACCGCACCTATGGACCTGCCGGGCAGGCGCTAGAAGCGTCAGGGAGCCGGTATACCTACGATGAAGAGGGCAACCTGGTGGAGAAAGAAGAGCCGGACGGGAAGGTCTGGCGCTATCGCTGGAACACCGGGGGCATGCTCGAAGAAGTCGAACGGCCGGATGGAGACACCGTAATGTTTACCTACGATGCTCTGGGAAGACGCATGAGCAAGGTGTCGTGCGGACGGACGACCCGGTGGGTATGGAACGGCGGTAATCCGCTTCACGAGTGGGTGAGGGATCACGATGCGGCGGGCCATGAGAGGGAAATAGCCCGTGACCCTCTACCCTCAGAAACGGAGGAAGCGTTGCTTACCTGGGTGTTCAAACCGGAGAGCTTTGTGCCGATGGCTAAACTTGTGGGGGCACAACGGTTCAGCATCGTCAGTAATCACCTGGGGATCCCGGAGGCGATGTTTGATGAGGGCGGTGCACAGGTCTGGGGCGCTGAGACCAA
>JBHHWM010000087.1:0-17014 GCA_046756545.1 Rhodothermales bacterium
AGATCTATAACCTGTTGGGACAAAAGGTGCGCACCCTGCTGGACAAAGAGCAGCAGCCCGGGCGCTATGAGATTCAGTGGAACGGCCGCAACGACGCAGGATCTCCCGTGGCCAGTGGCATCTATCTGTATCGTATGCAGGCGAACGCGTTCGTCCGGACGCGGCGCTTGACCGTGCTGAAGTAGGGGCCTGGTTGGCGTCACGCCTCCTCGTGTTTCCTTACCTTGTATACCCTGTTTTAATCCTTCATGCCGTCGTGACCTCCCTCTTCGAAGCGACCACCTATATGAAGCGCCTCTATATCCTTTGTGTGTCTCTGTTTGCCCTCTGGATTCTGCCCCCTCATACGGCGCAGGCACAGAGCATTCCGGTAACGGTCCCAGATGCTTCCGGAGCGCCGGGCCAAAGCCGGAACCTGGTCATTTCAGCGGATTATGGAACCACGGACATCGTTGGATATTCGCTCGACATCACCTTCGACCCCGCTGTGATCGACATTGACCCAGGTAGCGTAACGCCGGGTTCCTTGAGCAGCGGAGGGTCGTTCGGTGCCTCGAATCCCAGTGCAGGGACCATCAGAATCGTGTTCTTTTCCTCGACGGCGACCTCCGGTTCCGGCACGCTGGCTACGTTACCGGCGGATCTGGTCGGGGCCGGGATCAGCACGGTCAGGGTCTCCGGCAATTTCACCGAGGATATCACAGGAGCCTCCATCCCCGCCAATGACGGCGGCGGCGGCGAAGTCACCGTCAACACCGACCCCACGGCGCAGGACGACACCGCCGAAACGGACGTCGGCGTGGCGTTTGACATCGACGTGTTGACCAACGACGACCCGAACGATGCGGGCCAGTCGCTGACGGTTACCGGCGTCTCGAACCCGCCGGGGGGAACGGCGACAATTACCGGCGGGGGCACCATGGTGAACTACGATCCCGACCCGGGTTTCAGCGGCAATGACGCGTTCACCTACGACATCGAGGACGACCTGGGCGGCACGGACCAGGCCACGGTCACGGTCTTCGTCGATGCGCCGCCGGTGGCCAACGACGACACCGACACCGCCGGCATCGACGAAACCATCGACATCGCCGTGTTGACCAACGACGACTCTCCCGACGGCGACCCGCTACAGGTAACCAACGTGACGCAACCCGCTCAGGGATCGACGCAGATCGTTGCTGCCGGTACGCAGGTCCGGTATACGGCACCGGGCAACTTCGTCGGGCAGACTACCTTCGATTATACCATCGACGACGGGCGGGGGAACACCGACAATGCCACCGTTACGGTTACCGTTGAGGGCAACCGCAATCCTGTCGCCAACGACGACGCCGACACCACGCAGGAAGACACGCCCGTGGACATCACGGTGCTCGACAACGATACCGACCCCGACGATGACCCCCTGACGGTTTCCGGCATTCCCGCCCAGCCCAACAACGGCAACGCCACGCTAGGCGGAGGCGGCGCGTTTGTAACCTATACGCCCGATCCCGGCTTCTCAGGGCAGGACACCTTTACCTACGAAGCTTCCGACGGCCAGGGAGGTACGGATCAGGCTGATGTGACCGTCACGGTGACACCCCGCCCCAATGTGCCGCCTACCGCCGTCGATGACGAAGTGAGCACGGAGATAAACCACCGGGTGACCGTCAGGGTGTTGAAAAACGATACCGACCCGGACGGCGATCCGCTCGCCATAGTGGCCATGCCGACGGCTCCGACGAACGGTTCCGTCGCCTTCGATGAATCCATCATGCAATACACACCGGATGCGGACTTCGTCGGGACGGATACGTTCGAGTACCGGATTTCGGACGGACGCGGCGGCGAAGACGAGGCGATGGTCACCGTAGAAGTGCTGGCCGACCCGCCGCCCGTGGCCGTTGACGATGCCGCCTCGACCTCGCTCGATACGCCCATCGACATCGACGTGCTGGCCAACGATTCCGACCCCGAGAACGATCCGCTCACCATCGACGCGGTGACGGCACCGGGCAACGGCACGGCAGACATCATCTCGGACGGCAACGACCAGCAGATTCGGTACACCCCGAATGAAGGCTTCGGAGGGTCCGACACGTTCGACTATACCATTTCGGATGATGCCGGCGGTACCGGCACGGCCACCGTGACGGTCACCGTGATCGAACCGAAACAGTTCGTGGCGGATCTGTCGGGGGCGAACGAAGTGCCGGCCCACACCGCCGGGGCAAACGAGAATGTCTTTTCTGCTAAAGCCGGCCAGGGCACCGGTTCGATCACCGCCGTGCTCGACGGCGCTACCCTCACCGTGACGGGTACCTTCAGTGGACTGGCCAGCGGGTTCAACGAGAGCATCGCGGGCGGCGCGCATATCCACCGGGGAGTGGCTGGGCAGAACGGCCCCATCGTCTTCGCCCTGACGCCCACCCTCGACGCCGACGAACGCGGGGGCACGTTCGAAGCGGCCGCCAACACGTTCGCGTTGAGCGAAGGCGATATCGCCGACCTGGAAGCGCGGCGTTTCTACATCAACATCCATACGGACGCCCTGCCTGGGGGTGAACTGCGCGGCCAACTCGTACTCGATGGGGCCGAAGCGCTCTACCGCGTGGTCTTCTCGGGACGTGCCCAGGTGCCCGCCAATACCTCGACGGCGCTCGGCGGCGGCATCGCGGAACTCCGCGACGACACCCTGATCGTCAGCGGGGCCTTCAGCGGGCTGACCAGCGGGTTCAACGAGGACATTTCAGGCGGCGCGCACCTGCACCAGGGCGATATCGACGAGAACGGGGAGATCGTCTTCGGCCTCACCCCGAGGCTCGATGTGGACGAGCACGGCGGCATGTTCGAAGCCGCCGACAACACCTTTGCGCTCGACGCCGGTCAGCGGGCGATGCTGGAAGGGGGGCTGCTCTACGTCAACATCCACACGGACGCCCTGCCTGGGGGTGAACTGCGCGGACAGGTGCTGCCGGTGTCGCATCGCGTATTCGAGTTCAGCCTGTCGGGGAATCACGAGGCCCCGCCGGTGGCGACCGGCGCGACGGGCGGCGGCATCGCCGTCCTCGACGGCAGTGATCTCCGCGTCGCGGGGGGCTTCAACGGCCTGGAAAGCGATTTCAACCCCGAGATCGCAGGCGGCTCGCATCTTCACGGTGCGCCTGCCGGTGAAAACGGGAGCATCCTACACGGCCTCACCCCTACCCTCGACGCCGACAACCGGGGAGGGACGTTTGCCGCTGCCGACAACACCTTCGCGTTGAGCAGCGATGACGTGGAGAAGTTGCTGGATGGGGGCATCTACGTCAATATCCACACCGTCGACCAGCCGCCCGGTGAACTGCGCGGACAGGTGCTGGCCGCCACGAACGTCGCCCCCGCCGCATCGGTCATCGTCGAGCCTGCTGCCGGGGGGGGCATCGACGTCACGGGCGATCCGGCCACGGTCTTCGGCGTCCGTTGGGAGGCCGCCGCCGACGCTAACGGCAACCCGGTGGCATATCGCTGGCAGCTCGCCGCTGATGCGGCTTTCTCCGGCATCCTCTTCGAGAGCCCCGTCGGCACGGCGACCCGCTTCGAGACCACCTTCGGCGTCATCGGGACGCTGCTGACGACCAACGGCATCGACGTGGGCAACTCGGCGACCCTTTTCCACCGGGTCATCAGTACGGACGGTAGCTTCCAGACGGCAGGCACGGCGGTGCAAATAGACCTGACACGCAATGCCCTCACCGACGTAGACGACGAGGCGGATGTGCCCGGCGGTTTTTCCGTACGCGGCAACTATCCGAACCCGTTCAACCCTTCCACCTCGATTCGCATAGACCTGCCGCACGCCGCCGAGGTGCGCGTCGACGTTTACGATCTACTGGGGCGCCTGCTGTTGTCGACGCCTGCGCAACGCCTTCCGGCAGGTAGCGGCCGGGCCGTTCAGGTGGATGCGTCGAGGGTGCCGTCGGGCACCTATCTCTACCGCGTCGTGGCTCGTACCCGGACCGATACCTACAGCGGCGTCGGGCGCATGGTGTTGGTCAAATAAACGGATGGTTTCATCGGAGGTCAGGAGCCAAACCTGTGTAAAGTTACATTTTACGTACACATTACATCTTGTGCACATCTTGAAAAAGTGGCCGTTTCTTGTACCCTGAGATAGTGAGAGGGTGCTGATCCTGTGAAGCGCGCATCTTGCCGATAGTCGCCTGAGCAAATCATGGAATGTTGAGAATCAGGCCGACTGTGTGATCACTCGCAGACCCCCTTCTGTTTTGTGTCCTCTCATGATACAGGTTTCCAACAATTTCTTTTCAATACATCGCAACGCGAGGCTGACACGACAGCGCAGTTAGCAGAAGTACCTGACATCGAAAGGCGGCGACCCAACACGTGGATCCGGTGTGTGTCGGCCTCCCTGAGGCAGAGATCGTCTTTTGGATGAGACCGGTTTTCCAACGTGAGTAGAGGGGCAAGGTTGGGTCGGCAGGAGGTGTTGTGGGAATACGTGCTGGAGAGGTGCAGGTGATGGAGATGCAGACACGCATACCCTGGATCAGGGCGCCCGCGTCCGGGCGCTTGCAGGCGTAGATCGTCCGAATCCGGAAGCGCATGGATTAAGCTGAAGCGATCTGAATGGTAAAGATCGCTTCCAGGGTAGAGACTGAACCTTGCACAAAGAGCAGAGGCATTAATCGTGGTGTGGTGCGGCATTCTCCGGCATGAAAACAAGAATGAGCATGTTTGTAGAAGAGTGGAGGTGAAACGATGGCACAGAAAAACCCCAAGATCATTCTCGTAAAAGAAGATATCGACACACAGGCGTTTGCAGCAGATTGCGTAAAATCGGCGGCAACGATTGATGCGTTGACGGTCATGCAGACGGATTTCCAGCCCGAAGAAAACACCGTCCAGGTAAATAACGAAGGTTCGTTTTTCGTGGCCAACCTGTCGAAGCAAGAAAGCAAAAGGGTCGAGTCGGCCTCCGAAGTGGTGGCGGTCGTCGATGATGAGGAAGTGTTTGCCTTCTACGAAGCACCCGTGGCGGAGCAGTCGACCTATGCCAGGACAGGAAACGGCCTGGCCTATGATCTCTACCGTCAGGAAGAACACTCGTTGCCTCTCGATAGAGAAGAGATCGAGGCGTTGGACAAAGAGATCTATCCGACGTGGAACGGTGATGAGGAGCAGGTGAGCCTCGAACAACTCAACCTGCTGAGCACCATCGAGCACAAGGGAGACATCGACTTCGATCTTGAGCTTCGCCTCAACGAGATCGTGACCGGTA
Source organism: Rhodothermales bacterium (assembly GCA_046756545.1). Classification (GTDB taxonomy): domain Bacteria; phylum Bacteroidota; class Rhodothermia; order Rhodothermales; family JBHHWM01; genus JBHHWM01. The sequence goes on from JBHHWM010000087.1 coordinate 5,267, forward strand.
CCGGCGCTCAACCTTTTGATGGAGGGCCGGATGCTTTAGCCGCAACATCAACGACGGAGGACATCATTCAACTGACGCGCCAGGTTCTTGATCGACTGCGCCGGCAGAATGGCGGCCTGGAGGTGTCCGATCAGGATATCGAGACGGCGTTGCGCGCCATCGGCATAGAGGACAGGATGCGGGCTCGCATCTTTGCGGATGTGATTTTGCCTAACCTGCGGATGGTCTATGCGCCGGCAGCCTGGCGCTTCACCCGAGGCGCGCGGGCACGCGTGGCCGTGCTGGATACCGGGATCGACCCCACCCACCGCGACCTGCGGGTGGTGGGCGGCGTCAGCTTTGTGCCCGGCCTGAGTAACTGGCGGGACGACCACGGACACGGCACGCATTGCGCCGGGATTATTGCCGCCCTGGCGAATGGTCGCGGCATCGTCGGGGTGGCACCGCAGGCTGATCTTTTCGCCGTGAAGGTGCTCAACCGGAGAGGGTCCGGGCGCTTGAGCTGGATCCTTAACGGGTTGATGTGGTGCGCGCGTTTCGGGATGCATGTCGCCAACCTGAGCCTTGGTAGCGGTGCGTCTACGCACGATCCCAGCGTCTTCAATCCGGCTTATGAGCATATAGGGCGTATGTTGCGGCGTCGCGGCATTCTGTGCGTGGCGGCGGCAGGCAACGGGGGGCACCGGCCCGTGGGGAACCCGGCACGGTGTCCGTCCTTCATGGCGGTCTCGGCCATCGATTTCCGGCGGCGGCTCACCACGTTCACGAATGTGGGGCCCCAGGTCGAAATCTGTGCGCCCGGATACCAGGTGCTCTCGACCATACCGGGCGGCTACCGGCGTATGTCGGGGACCAGCATGGCAACGCCTCACGTGGCGGGGGCGGCGGCGCTGGTCAAGTCACGGCATCCCGCGCTGCATGGCGACAGCATCCGGCTCCGTCTGATGCTCACGGCTACGGATCTCGGGAGCCCGGGCCGCGACTGGGCCTTCGGGCACGGCCTGGCGAATTGCTACCAGGCTATTTTGTGAACCGCTCCTGAGAAGGAAGGCATTTCCTTCTTTTCGAAGCTATAACGGGTTCGGTGCGGGGCGGAAGCCATCCGCCCTGCACCATTCCCTGAAAAGGCCACGTGTTATGATGATTGATCCCGCCCTGGAACAGGCTTTCGAGCATGACCCGAAGCAGACGGTAGATGTGATTCTGATTGCGCACACCCCCACCGAAGCACTTGTGCCGGAGATGGAGCGCTGTGGGTTTGAGGTAACCAGCCGCGAACACGAAAAGTATGGGATCTTCTACGGTCGCATCAGTCTGGATCATCTGCCCGAGTTACGACAGATTAAGGAGATCCAGTCGATTGCCCTGGATGCGGAGCAGCATGCTTTCTAAAGCGGCGCACAACTGCTACCTTGGGTCTCAGCAGGTGCTTCGAAAATGAACAACGTGCCTGGGAGGCCATCTCGGTATGACGCCCGTCCTGTGTAACTACTACGTCACCTATCGATGCAACGCGGCGTGCGGCTTCTGCGACATCTGGGAGCAGCCCTCGCCGATGGTGACAGTGGAGGACGTGGAGCGGAACCTGGACGCCCTGAAGCGCCTCGGCGTGCGGATTATCGACTTCACCGGCGGTGAGCCGCTCTTGCATACCCGGTTGCACGACCTGCTGGCGATGGCCAGGGAGCGTGGCTTCCTCACCACCGTCACCACCAACGGCCTGCTCTATCCAAAACGCGCCCGCAGCCTCGCGGGCCTGGTGGACCTGCTGCACTTCTCCATCGACTCGTCGGAACCCGGCGAGCACGATGCTTCGCGTGGAGTGCGCTGCTTCGATAAGGTGATGGAATCCATCGAGACGGCCCTGGCGCTGGGCGAGCAGCCGGACCTGCTCTTCACTGTGACCAACGACAACGTGCACCGGCTGGAAGACATCTACACCCGCATTTCCTATCCCAATCGGCTCATCCTGATCGTCAACCCGCTGTTTGAATACAACGCGCTCGGAGCCATGCTGGCCGACGAGGTGATGCAGGCGATGGAAGCGTTTGCCCGAAAACCCTATACCTATTTGAACCCGGCGTTTCTGACCCTCCGGCGGCAGGGGGGCAACAACCCGGCACAGCCCGTGTGTAAGGCCGTTTCCACCTGCGTGGTCATCTCGCCGTTCGACGAACTGGTGCTTCCGTGTTATCATTACGGCCTGGAGCGCATCCCCATCGAGGGGAAGCTCTACGACCTGTGGCACTCCGATACGGTGGCCCGGCACAAGGCGATGGAGGGCCGACACGAGGCGTGTCGCGGCTGCACGGTCAATTGCTACTTTGAACCGAGTTTTGCGGCCGCGCCCCGGAGCCGGTATTTCCGGCAAAGCCTGCGGTCGAAGATGCGCTACTCGTGGACGAAATTTGTGGTGCAGCGCCTGCGGTCGAAGCTGTCCGGCCCCCGCCGGGCCATCCTGCCCGATGTCGAGGCGGCCTCGTCCCCGGATCCAATCCCGGCACCCGGCGACGGCACCCTGATGGAACAGCCCGTGCTTGCCGGGACGAACTGAGGCCGGTGCGCAAGAACGAGGATCGTTGACCCCGGATGCGTGGTTGGATGGCCTGTGACTGCACGGCGACCCCTTCCTCCTCCCGACAGCCTGATCCATCCACCAGCCCGAATCACCCATGCAGTTCGATCTTCAACACCTCGCGCCCCGCGACCGCTTCAAGTTGCTGAGCGGGGTCGTGGTGCCCCGCCCCATCGCACTGACGACGACCGTCGACCGAGACGGCCGGATCAACGCGGCTCCCTTCAGCTTCTTCAACTTGATGGGGAACGACCCGCCCATCGTTGTGCTGGCACCCGGCGACCGGCCCGACGGCACCCCCAAAGACACGGCGCAGAACATCCGGTTGACGAGGGTCTTCGTGGTGAACATCGTGGACGAGGTGCTGGCCGAGCAGATGAACGTGGCGGCTACCAGCTACCCTCCGGGCACGGACGAATTGAAAAAGGCCGGCCTGACGCCGGTGCCGTCGGTGCAGGTGGCCGCGCCGCGCATTGCCGAGGCCCCGGCGAGCCTGGAATGCCGCGAGGTAGCGACGCTGCACATCGGGCGCACGCGCATCGTCGTGGGCGAAGTGCTCCACCTGCACCTGCGCGACGATCTCGTCGATGTGGAGCACATGCGCGTCCATACGGACCGGTTGCGCGCCATCGGGCGGATGCACGGGGGGGGCTGGTATACGCGCACGTCGGAGCTTTTCAACATCGCCCGGTCGGCCTCCGGGGTGCGGAAGGACGAGGAGGGGACGTCGACGTGAGGAGGATAGGCGGCAGGCGTCGATCCGTACACCGCGCGTTAGCCGCTAGGAATCTTCTACCCGCAGATCCCGTGCCCGGAGTTGAAGGGAGGTCCGTCCCTGCCACGTGTTTTCTTCAATTGAGAACACCATGGAGAGCGGTTGTCCGTTGCGCCGGCTGTCCAGCACGGTTTGCAGGTACGCGCCCATGCCGAAGCCGATCACGTGGCGCGGGGGGCTGGAGGAGCCGCCTCGTTGACGGACGCTGAACTTCAGGTGCGCGCCTCCATTGCCCACCGTCTTGGGCGGGCCCATCACTTCGAGGTCGCGCGAGAGGAAGATCGGCTTCATGTTTTCCGGCCCGAACGGCGCAAACTGGTTCAGCACGTTCCAGAAACGATCGTCGAGGTCGTGCAGATTGAGGGAGGCATCCACCTTGATGGCGGGAATCATCATCTCCGGCGTCATCATCCGGCCCACGACCTCGTCGAGGCGCTCGCGGAAGGCGGGGATATTCTCCTCGGGCAGCGTCAGCCCGGCGGCGAAGTCGTGTCCGCCGAACTGCGTGAGCAAATCCTCACAGGCTTTGATGGCGGTGTAGATGTTGATGCCGGTGATGGAGCGGGCCGAGCCTTTCGCGGCATCGTTGGCCGTGCAGAGCATGACGGCGGGCCGGTGGAAGCGGTCTACGAGACGGCTGGCTACAATGCCGACGACGCCCTGGTGCCAGTCGGGTTCGTGGAGGACGAGGGCGTGCCGCATCCGGCCGCCGAGCTGGATCTCGGCCTTGCGGATGGCCTGTGCCTGTGTTTCCTGGTCGAGGGTCCGTCGTTGCTGGTTGGCGTGTTCGAGCAGCGCGGCCAGCTTGGTAGCTTCGACGGAATCGTCGGACAGGAGTAGCGCGACGGCCCGGTGGGCTTCGCCCATCCGCCCCGCTGCATTGATGCGCGGTCCAATTCCGAAGACGATGCGGTCGACCGTGAGATGGTTAAAGTCGAGGCGGGCCTGTTGGGCCAGCTTGCGCAGGCCCAGGCTCGGCTGTTGGCGGAGCCGTTTGAAGCCCTCGCGCATCAGCACGCGGTTTTCGCCGGTGAGCGGCACGATGTCGCTGGCCGTCGAGATGGCGACGAGGTCGGCGTAGGAAAACGCCTGCTCGGGCGATTCTTCCAGGCAGCGCAGGGTGGCCTCGACGAGCTTGAAGGTGACGCCGCAGCCGGAGAGTTCTTTGAAGGGATAGGAGCATTCGGGGCGCTTCGGGTCGAGCACGGCGAGGGCATCGGGCAGGGTGTCGCCGGCCGTGTGATGGTCGCAGATGATCAGGCCGATGCCGTGTTCGCGCGCGTACCGGGCTTCGTCGAGGGCCGTAATGCCGCAGTCGAGAGCGATAATCAGGCGTGCGCCCTGTTCTACGGCGTAATCGATCCCGGCGATGTTGAGCCCGTAGCCATGGGTGAAGCGGTTGGGAATGAAGAAGGCGGCCTCGACGCCCATCTCGCTCAGGAAACGCATCATGAGCGCCGTCGAGGTGGTGCCGTCCACATCATAGTCGCCATAGACGAGAACGCGTTCGCGCTGTTGGATGGCCTGTGCCACACGCCGGGCGGCGTCGTCCATGTCCTGCATCAGGAAGGGATCGTGCAGATCGTTCAGCGAGGGACGGAAGAATCGTTTCGCCGCGTCGAAGGAGTCGATGCCGCGCAATACCAACGTGCGTGCCAGGGCTTCGGGCAGGTTGTTCAAGGCTTGCTGTAATTGTGTAACTGCTTCCGGATCATCTATCGGACGCAGCACCCAGCGGTACTTCGTCATGGCATCGTGCTTGTTTATAATGCGCTGAGGAGGGGCCGTATCATTCGATTAAGGACGTGCTCCATGTCGTTTCAGAATAACACCGAGAACCGTAGAGAGCAACAAGGAAACAGGCGTTTTTTGGTTCGGGGTGGCGTCGGATGTAATAGGCCGGCACCATGCTTTGTTCGAAGAGACAACGTTCAGCCTGTCGCTTTGATGGAAAACATCACCGGAACCATGCCGGGACGGCCTCTCCAGACGTATCGGCCCGGTTGGTCGGCTTCGAGAAAGGGAAAGCAATCGTAGACACTGTAGGGGAATTCGTGGAGAAATTCGAGCGTCAGGCCCGCTGCAAGAAGCGCCGTGACGATGCCGCCGAGACCGTGCGACCACTGGTAAGACGGGTGCGCAAAGGCGGCGTCGGGGTCGGCATAGGAGCCTTCCACGTCGAATGAGAGCGGTTCGGCACGGCCGAAGTAGGGGTAGGTGATTTGCTCGCCGGTGTCGTCGAGCACGTTGAGGAAAGGATGGAACTCGACGAGGTAGAACGTGCCGCCCGGCTTCAGAAAGTGCGCCGCGATTCGGGCCCAGCGGTCGATGTCGGCCAGCCAGGGAAGGACGCCGTAGGACGTGAAGACGATGTCGAAGCGTTCGGCGAGCACCTCGGGTAGCTCGTAGAGGTCGGCACAGACGAACGTGGCCGGGATCGATAGCTCTTCGCTCAGCGACCGGGCGAGCGCGATGGCTTCCTCCGCAAAGTCAACCCCGGTGACCCGCGCTCCTGCACGGGCCCACGACAGGGTGTCGAGGCCGAAGTGGCATTGCAGATGCAGCAGCGACTTCCCCGACACGTCGCCCAGTTCCTCGCGCTCGATGCGCATCAGGGACGATTTTCCGGCCTTGAATCCGTCCACATCGTAAAAGGCGGATCGCTGGTGGATCCGGGTCCACCGGTTCCAGAGGGCGCGGTTGACGTCGGAATAGTCGGTCATTAGCAGCTACACACCTTGCCTTCTTTGACGGCGTCGCGTCCTTCTTTGAACAGGAACCCGGCGATCAACAGCCCGATGATCGGGTCGATCTGCCAGAAGCCCAGCGTGGCATTCAGAACGAGACCGGCCAGCACGGCGGCGGAGAGTAGCATGCAGGCCAGCGTCTGTTTCGAGTCGGCGATGAGGCTGCGGCTTTCGAGTCGGCGTCCGGTGCGGTACTTGGCGTAGAACAGCACCGGCATCACGATGAGCGACAGGCTCGTGATGATCATGCCGGCGATGCTGGGGTCCGGTGGTTCGGCTTCATACAGCGTGCGCCCCGCCTCGTACACGATATACAGGCCCAGGACAAAGAAGGTGTAGCCGACGAGCTTGAGGGCGCGTTGCTCCAGGCGCTCCTCGTCCGTGCGGGAGAGGGCGTCTCGTCGCTGAAAACGCCAGATCATCACGCTGCCCGAGAGCGACTCGACGAAGCTGTCGAGCCCGAAGCCTACCAGCGCGACGCTGCCCGCTAGCGTTCCGGCGATGATCGAGGCTGCGCCTTCGAGGACGTTGTAGCCGACGGTGAAATACGAGAGGCGGCGTGCCCGGTCGCCGAGGTGTAGGACGTGTGTTTCCTGCATACTTCCATGATTCTTTGATGTCGAGAGAACGAGGGAAGACGCGTAAGGTTCGGCACACTCAAAGGCTCAGGTTATAGCCAGTTCCGGCAGCGGATTCACGGCAGGGAACGCGGCTTGCCGGGCGGCACGCTCGACGGCCTCCGTGAAGCGGGCGGTGCCTTCGCGGACCCACTGCTGAAAGGCCGGCCCCGGCTCCCGGTAAGAAGGTAGGAAACGTACCAGGCGGTCGATGTCGAAGTGGGAGGCGGCGAGGCCCGCTCCGGCAGCTTCGGCGTCGAGGCTGTTGCAGTATTGTTCGAAGTGTTTCTTGACGGGCACGGCCAGGACGGGCTTTCCCAGGTACATGGCCTCGCTTACAGTCTCGAAGCCGGCCGTGGTAATCAGGCCCCGGCATCGGGCCATCAACGCGAGGAATTTTTCGTCGTCGAGGCGATGGAAGGTCAGCGTTTCGTCGTAGCGTTCGACGTGGCCGGCGTTGCGATTGTCCCAGAAGCAGTGCAACACCTGTTCGGGATGGCGCTGGTGCCAGCGGATGATGTCGCGGGCATAGCCGCTGTTGAGCAGGTACGCCAGGAAGAAGGGTTCCTGTGGTCGGCGAGGGTGCTGGAGGAGGTCGGGGCGGAGAAGGGGCGGCAGGACCGTGATCGGCGTGCCGGGCGCGTCGGGCACCGGATAGAGGGAGAGGGCCAGCAACCGGGTGGCACCGAGCGCAGTGAGCCGGGCGAAAAGCAGGGTCGCCTCGCGTTGCAGGGCATGACCCGGCGGGAAGCGATGCGCCGGATGGAGGAAATAATACTGATGCGCAATGCACACCATCGGAATAGCAGGGCGATAGAGCGCATAGTAGAGGCCGCCCAGCGGTTCAAAAAAATTTACGACGACGTCGGGCCGGTGATACCGCAGGTACGCGTCAATGCGTTGCAGGCTGCGGCGGAACGTGGGGAGTCGGCGGGCCGCGTGCAGCAACGTAGCCAGCGGGCGGATCGAACGGTAATGATGGTCGCAGACAAAGTTGGGACTATCCACATAATCCACCGGAGCCTTCATCTTGCGCATGAAAAAATCGGGTACCGTGCGCCGGTTGTTACGCCCCACGAGCACACTGCATACCCGGTGCCCGGCCCGTGCCAGCACCGACCGAAGCGCCAGGGCCTGCGTCATATGACCACGGCCCTCGCCCTGAACGATAAAAAGACAGTTCAATGACGACATGAGGCGGGACAGATGCGTTAGGGGTGGTAGTGCGGTCTTGCAGGCGTCTGGAACGCCTCATAAAGCATCTTGCTAGTTTGAGCGAATTGACCCGTGGAAGTTACATCGCCGAGGTTAATGCAGGATAATGCACATCGAACGCCGCGCGTGGGTAAAAGCTTCGTAGTACAGGTCGAACCAGAGGGACCGGCAGCGTTGCCTTCGCCGGGTATCCAGAAACCTAACGCTGGGCTGATAGTTGTTCGGTGAGTCTTTTGGAGTGGGCCTCTCCCCCTGAACCCCGTGTTGCCTGTGTCGAAGAAAAAGCCCAATACGCGATTCGTTTTGCTTGCGCTTTGGTTGCTGGTTTTTTCTTCAAGCAGTCAGGTGATCATCATAGCGCCGATCTTACCGCGTATCGGGGAGGCGTTGAACATCGCCGAAACGCTCCAGGGCACGCTGGTCACGTCCTATGCGATTCTGTTGAGCGTCTTTGCACTCATTACCGGGCCGATTTCCGACAAGATCGGACGGCGGCGCATCTTGCTCGCCGGTAGCGTTTTCATGACCGGAGCCCTCGTATTGCACGGCATCGCCAACAGCTATCTTTCGCTGCTAACGGTGCGTGGCTTGGCCGGCATCGGCGGGGGGATTCTCAGTGGAGCCGCCGTGGCGTACGTGGGCGATTACTTCCCGTACGAACGGCGCGGCTGGGCCAACGGATGGATCATGAGCGGCATCGCGGTCGGGCAGGTGGTCGGCATCCCCCTGGGCAAAATCCTCGCTGATCAGTTCGACTTTCGCGTGCCGTTTCTCGTGTTTGCGGGGACGATGGGCATCGCCTGGTTGTTGATCTGGTTCTTTGTGCCGCAACCCGACGTCCGGCGCGACCCCAGGCCTCTCAGCATCAAGCGGGCGGTGGTCAACTACGGGCGCTTGTTAAGGGAACGGGATCCGGCTGTGGCGGTGCTTGCCTTTTTCATGATGTTCTTCAGCTTCGGCCTCTTCGTGATCTATCTGCCGACGTGGCTGGAAAACGACATCCGCATCACAGGCACCGAAGTCGCTTCGCTGTTCTTTGTAGGAGGGCTGGCCCATGTGGTGGCCGGTCCCCTCGCCGGGCGGCTCTCGGATCGCGTCGGACGAAAGCCGCTCATCGTCACGTCGTGTCTGGGGCTGGGCCTCGTCATGCTCGTTACCACCTACGTCATGGTGAACATCTGGATGGCCTACCTCTTGTTTGCCGTGGCCATGGTGATGGTGGCGATGCGGTTGAGCCCGCTACAGGCGCTGATGACCGCCCTGGTTTCCGACGAGCGACGCGGTATTTTGATGAGCCTGGCCATCGCCGTCGGGCAGATCGGCGTGGGCATCGGAGGCGCGGCAGCCGGTCTGACCTACATAGAGTTTGGCTATGTGAGCAATACCGTCATGGGAGCCGCATCGATCATTGCGATGGCATTGCTAGTACAGTATGGCCTGTCGGAACCGGAGAAAAAGCCGGCCACGTCTCTGTCTCCTGATGCTGCGGAGGTCGTCCGCGCCCGATCCTCGTGACGACACGCCGGGCCCTGAACAGGCGATGCAGTTTAGCCCTCTTCTTCGCCTTTCGTCTCGCATTCCAGGTGCCGGGTAAAATCATCGATGAGATCCGGCAACACGTCGGGGTCGTGGATGACGATGTGGGCACCTCGGTCGCGCAGGAGGGCTTCGTGCTCGGCGCTGTCGAGGTAGGAGGGCACCATGCCGATGGCCCACATGCCGGCGGCCCGCGCGGCTCTCATATCGTCCACCGAATCGCCGACGTAGACGGCGGCTTCCGGGGTGACGTTAAACCCGGCGGCATCGAGGAAGCCGAGGGCGTGTTGGAGGGGGAAGGGGTCGGGCTTGCCGCGCCGTTCTTGCTTTTCTTTGGCCACGAGCAAGGGGAAATAGCGTTTCCATCCCAGCCGGTCGAGAGTCCAGCGTGCCTCGGCCTCGGGACGCCCCGTGACGATGCCCATGATACGACCGCCCTGTGAGAGCTTGTCGAGCGTACGGGTCTTAATCAAGGGGGGTTCTTCGGCAATGAAGCCATCCCAGTTTTCGCCCCGATACCGCCGCTGAAACTCTTCGATGACGCGGGTGAGCGAAACCTCCATGCCGCTGTCGGTAATGACGGCATGCGTCAGCTTCCAATCGTCGTTAAAGCCTCCCAGGTTTTTGTATCGCTGTACCGTAGTGGATTGAATTTTACGGCCGGTGAAGTGCATGACCGTCTCCTCGATGGCGCGGCGGTACGAACGCGACACGTCGATCAATACGCCGTCCATGTCAAAGAGAATGGCTTTGATAGCTACCTTTTCTGGCATCAGTGCATCGGTTCGGATTCTAACGTCCGCATTTCCACACCATCGACGCGTTTCAGTTCCAGGGAAGTACCTCGAAAGAGGGGCTCTTTCCTATCGTGGAAAAGGGACAACAGAAGACCCGCCGCGTGGTCCGGGGCGGGTCTTCTAATGAAGGCGCTGCATGATACAAAAAACCGCGACCGTATCCGAGACGCGAGCTTACGAATTCATGGTGACGAGAAATTCGTCGTTGTTTTTGGTACCACGCATCCGATCCAGGAGGAATTGCATGGCCTGGATCGGCTCCATGTCGGCCAGCAGCTTGCGCAAGATCCAGATACGGCTGAGCTTGGCTTCGTGCACCAGCAGTTCCTCGCGCCGCGTACCCGACATGACGACGTTGATAGCCGGGTAGATGCGGCGATCCGCCATTTCGCGGTTGAGCACCAGTTCCATGTTGCCGGTGCCTTTGAATTCCTCGAAGATCACCTCGTCCATGCGGCTTCCGGTGTCGATGAGCGCTGTGCCGATGATGGTCAACGAGCCCCCTTCTTCGACGTTACGGGCTGCGCCGAAAAAGCGCTTGGGACCGCGTAGCGCCCCCGACTCGATGCCCCCGGACAGCGTGCGGCCCGAATCGGGAGCCACGGCGTTGTGGGCTCGCGCCAGCCGCGTGATCGAGTCGAGCAAAATGACCACATCTTGCTTGGCTTCGACCAGGCGCTTGGCTTTTTCGAGCACGACGCGCGCGACCTCCACATGGCGCTCCGGGTCCTGGTCGAACGTGGAGGAAATCACCTCTCCCTGCACATGACGTTCCATGTCGGTGACTTCCTCGGGGCGCTCGTCCACGAGGAGGATGAGGAGATGGACCTCGGGGTGGTTCGTCGTGATGGCGTTGGCGATTTTCTGGAGGAGGATCGTCTTGCCGGTCTTCGGCTGGGCTACGATTAAGCCGCGCTGTCCTTTCCCGATGGGCGCAAACAGGTCGAGGATGCGCATGTTGGTTTCGGAGGCCGTGGTTTCCAGGCGCAAGTGTTCCTCGGGGTAAAGCGGCGTGAGGTAGTCGAAGCTCTGGCGTTCTTCGATGGTAGCCGGTTTCCGCCCGTTGATCTCGTTGACCTGAATGAGCGCGAAGAACCGTTCGCCTTCCTTGGGAGGGCGCACTTCGCCGTTGACCGTGTCGCCCAGGCGCAGGCTGAAGCGCTTGATCTGGGAGGGGGAGACGTAGATATCGTCCGGGCTGGGAAGGTAATTATACTCGGGCGAACGCAGGAATCCATAGCCGTCGGGCAGTACTTCGAGGACCCCGACCTTCTGAATCATGCCGTCCAGTTCGGTCTTGTTGGGGTCGTACTGGGCCATGTACTCAGGACGCCCTTCGTAGACTCGTTTGCGGCGTTCCTCACGCGCGGCACGGCGTTCTTCGCGGCTTCCGCGTCGCCGCCGGTCGGCTTGTTTGCCGTTGGGACGCCGCTCTTTGTTGCGGTCGTTACGATTGCCTGATCGTCCGCCCCGCCGGTCATCCCGA
>JBHHWM010000088.1:0-16911 GCA_046756545.1 Rhodothermales bacterium
GGTTTGGGTGGGTGCTTCAATTAAACCCTTGTGACACACTTTATGAAACGGTCTCGACCATTACTCCACGGCAGGGTCGTGGCCGCCTCCACCGCGTCTCGATCTGTCCATAAGCCGCTAGCAAAACGCGTGAAACAGACGATCTCACTCGCCATACAGGCCTGGTACCAACCTTGAAAATCCTCATCAGCTGATTGCCTGGTCACTATCCGCACAAAGCGCTGAGCCAGCTCGTGCGCTTTTTCGATCATGCCGTCCTGACATAGATAACGCAACCAGTGCTGTCCGCTTTCAGAGAGCCGATCCGGATCGAGCGTCAAGATCCAGGCTAAGCGCCGAGGAGAAGATCCCATCGCCCCATCCTCAGATTCGCCTGTGTCCTTGTGCCGCTCACCACGATCTTGATCGCCGTCCGCTGGCACCCCTTGGCCACGCCTCGGATGCATCCATCGACAGACTTGTCGATAGCTACCTTGAAACCCCTGTTCTTTGATCTCCCGCCAGAGTTGGCGTGCGTTCTGACAGCCTTCCCTATGGCGAGCATCAAGATAGGCCAGATAGGGATCGAGCTTGCTTGCCTGCGCGGCCTGAGGTAACCGGTTGGGCTGGCGCCCTTCATGCACATACCGATGCACAGTCACACGACTGAGGCCTACCCGCGCGGCGATGCGCTGTAAGGGCACGCCCTCGGCACGCAAGGCCAGCACCTGCTCATAGCGCTCTTGACGACGTTGTCGTCTGGCTTGGCGCGCCCGCCGCTCAGCCGGTGAACGCACAAAGGGCTGGCGGATAAGCAGAGCAGGTTCAGGAAGAAGGGGCAGGTTTTTGATTCGTTCATGCAGATGCTCGATGAGGCGTTTGAGCATCTCGTGTAGGTTGAGCAGCAAGTGCCAGCGGTCAGCGACTTGGAGGGCTTGGGGAGCTCCAAGACGCATACCCTGGGCATACTCCGGCGAGCGATCTCTTGTCAAGATCTCAATCGAGGGGTGAGCTTGTAGCCAGGCAGCGAGCGCCTGCGATGAGCGTTCTGGCAGCAGATCAATAGGCTGGTGTCTTTCAAGATCAACGAGAATGGTCCCATAGACTGAGCCCTTGCGCCAGGCCCAGTCGTCGACGCCTACAACGCGTGGTGCGGAAACCTGCTGCGTCGGGGTTCGGTGCAGAATACGAAGCAGGGTAGCGCCGCTCGCAGGCATGTTGAGTTTCCGGGCCAGGCGAGCGCCGGCTTGTCCTCCGAGGGCAAAGCCAATGTGCCGGAGTGCTGTCGTTAAGCGTTCGGTTCGCCGAGCATAAGGTTTTACAAGAGCGTCGAGGCGTTCGGCGAAGATCTGTTTGGGACAGTCGGGGTTGACACAGCGAAACCGTCGGACACGGAGCACTAAACGGACTCGGTGTTGGCACAGGGGTAGGTCGCTGGGTTGACGCTGGTAGTGACTGTGAATGCGGGAGGAGGCCGTAGCACAGTCATGGCAACGTGCAGTCTTTGCCTTGGATGAGGCCTTCAGTAAGAGTTGGTCGGGTGTCTGGATGACGTGGTCAATGTGAAAGCCAGGCAGCGAAAAGGGAATCGTGCGGGTGGGCATCTCTTAGGGGGTCTGTGTTCAAAGACCCTGAAAAGAAACGCTCCGTTGCACCAAAAGTGCGGAAGAGCCACTTAATGGAACGCTACCGGTGCCTAACCTCTCAAGTCCAACAGCCAGAGCCATGATACACCCTGACGTGCTCCTGATCAAACTCGTTGTGCTCATTGACAAACTGCCCCAACCCAATCCGGTTGGCACGGCTGGGTCTACGGCTGGAAGCTACACCTGGCCGTGACGGTGGCCTCGGTCTGGATTCCGCTGGCGGTCCGGTTGGGTCCCGCCAACGAGGCCGATAACCTCGTGGCCGAGCTTCTGGTGCCCGAATTGCCGGTGGAGACGCGTTTTGTGCTGGGCGACGGTGAGTTTGACAGCATCGCCTTGCAGCGTGCACTCGACCGGGCCTCTATGTCTGTCGTACTGCTTGTTCGACGCACGTGACCGACGGCACGACAAGCTGTGCTATCGGGGCGCTCATGCCGGTCTCGGGAGAGCGCTACTTGAGTATGCCGGAGGCCTCGGTGACACAGGCTCTTTATGGTCCGGTCCATGTCATCGTATGGCATGAGCAGGGCTACGCCGAGCCGGTTTATCTGGTGACCAGGCTGGCTTTGGCCGAGGAGGCTCTCCATTGGTACGGGCATCGTTTTAGGATCGAGACGTTGTTTTCGGACCAGAAGAGTCGGGGGTTTCACCTGCATAAGAGCCATCTTTCGGATCCTGATCGCTTGTCTCGACTGCTTTTAGCGGCGGCTTTGGCCTACTTGTGGATGGTCTACTTGGGGGTGACGGCTCTGCATCAGGGCTGGTACAAGCAGTTTCACCGGAGTGATCGGGTGGAGTTAAGCCTGTTCCTGTTGGGTCTGCGTCTGTTGGATCACATGCTCAATGAAGCCTGGGCGATTCTGGTGGTCTTCATTCCGCCCCCACTCGACCCACTGCAAAGTGTCCGGTAGCAAAATGACCTAACACTAAAAACAGTAAAAAACGGGATAGGGCCAGACCCCATCCCGTTTTTTACTGTTTATGCGAGGCCAGAGGGCTATCCTCATTGCGAATCTAGCAGCGCTTCGATGCGTGCCAGGCGCTGGGCGAGCTCGTCATTCTGAGCCTCGAGCGCCTTGTTGCGCTCAGCCAGTTGCTGAACCGCCATCCAGAGCGCCAACTGGACCTCATGACCGCTGAGCGTCTTGTCGGAGCCACGGCCGAAGATCTGGTGGAAGTCCTCGGCCATCAGCCCGATCCTGTCCTTGGGCCCTTCGATGAAATCGTAGCTGTAGACATCGATGCCGGCGAACTTCTCCAGGATGTTGTTCACATCTAGCGGTACGATGTTCTCCTTAAGGGTGCGCGAGGAGGAAGCGGTGAACTGCGTATCTCCCGCGTTGGCTTGCGAAAAGGTCCCGGCATTGCAGGTGCCGGTGGAGTTGAGTTCTATGTCGGCCCCCGCGAGACCCGCACAGCCGATGGAGACCCGGCCACCACCAAATGCCGAAAACCTGATCCTCTCAGCCTGCCCGGAAGCAAAAACCGCCACCACCCCATTATTGGCACCGTCCTCATTCACTTCGAAAAGGTCATCGGTATTGCTGCTGTTTTGAACGACCAGGGCATTAAACGAATCGGTATCGCCATCACTTTTGATGGTTAGCTCCGCCCCACCTACAGGCGAAGAGGTGTTGATGCCGACCTCATCATCAGCCGAGATGTCGATCATGCTAGAGGATGCGCCGGGGCGGATGCGGAAGGGGAGGGTGCTGCCATTGGTGACATCGCGGATGAAGAAGCCCGCTTCGTTGCCGGCCATGTCCCACGTCTGCGGCGTAAAGCCGCTGGTGCCGTCCTGCTGCAACCGCACGGTCGGGGTGTCGCCCTTCTTTATATCAACATCGGTAGCAGGGGCGCTTGTCTGCAATCCCAGGTCGCCCTGCGAATCTACAAAGAGCGCACGCGAGGGGGCACCGGCCCTGATCTCGAAGACGGCTCTGCCCCCCGTGGAATCCTCGATTCTAAAATAGCTATTGCCTCCGTTTGAGGAGTCGTTAATGATGATGCGCCAGTCGTTTCTGGGGAAGCTGCTCGTCGTACTGGTATCGTCGAAGTGAATGCGCAGGTTGTTCTCCTTGAGCCGGATGGTGTCGAAGCCGAAGGACTCGCCGTTGACACAGTCATTGCCCACGCAGAGGCTGAAGAAGATGATCACGTCATCGTTGTGCAGGATGTCGCGCCGGAAGGCTTCCGGCGTGGCGGCCAGTTCGTCCTCCTTCACCACGTAATCGAAGAGGGGCGCCTGCGTATTCCCCACCGGATCATCCACCCGGGCCTGGTTTAGCAGGCGGATGCTCTCTCCGGAGGGTTTGATATACCCTTGATACCAGGGACCGAACCCGGTGCCGTCCTCGGCAGCCTCCCGGAAATACGTCTCAAAGACCTGGACCGGGCTGTCGGAATCGACCGGGCGGAGGAACCCTTGATACAACAAGGGCGATCCGTCGGGAGCCGTATTCTGGAAATACACCTGATACCAGGGCGTGTCCGGATCGGATGCCTCTGCCAGGGCGGGGGGCAAGTCCTCGTTGTCTACCGCCTTGAGCGCTCCGTTCAGCGTCGTCCTGGTCACGTCCGGGGGAGTTACATAGCCCGCGTCCAGGGGCCCGATGTTTTGCCCTGTAAGATCCGGAGATGGGGTCGTCAGCCGCACGGGGTCGAACAGGCGGACGTCTTCGCCGTAGCCCATCTTTCCTCCTTCGTCGCTCGCTTCATCGAGCTTGGGATCGAGGAACTTCCCTTCGAAGACCCCGACGCTTAGCGAATAGACCATCGCTCGCCCGCTAATCCCGGCCTCCTTCAGAAGCTTTCGTATTTGGGCGCGGTCGCCCTCGGCACGTGCCTCTTCGAGCGCGGACCGGAGTTCATCCGAGAACGCGGGTTGCGCCGACACCTGGATGGTATACGGTCCGTCGACCAGTACGCCGCCA
Organism: Rhodothermales bacterium; assembly: GCA_046756545.1. Classification (GTDB taxonomy): domain Bacteria; phylum Bacteroidota; class Rhodothermia; order Rhodothermales; family JBHHWM01; genus JBHHWM01. Next base: position 4,559 of record JBHHWM010000088.1, read on the forward strand.
TCGGACTCCAACTGGAGATTCGGGGCCTCATCGCCGGAAAATTGTTGTTCCAGGTAGAAATCCTCGGGACCGGCCACTTGCATGGTAAAGCCGACGTAGTTCCCCTCCGTGAGAAAGGTGACCGCCTCGTCCGAAACGGCGACCTTCTCGACGAAGCTCTCGCTTTGCCGGGCCTGCGAAACTTCTGGAAAGGCGGCCGTCAACAGGAGTGCTAAAGCGAGTATCATGTATGCGTATAGCACTTTCATTTGCGCATCCTCCGTTAGCTGAATGGGTGAAATGTATGGCCGGAACTGCGCCCAATACTGTTCAGATGAGAATGAATGTAGGAGTTTCTTAGGTCTTCTTCATCACCTTCCCAAAAAAATACTTGGCCGAAAGCGGGATTTTGACGATCAGAGGAGGGCACTTAACGACATCTTTACATTTATCTACCAGGGACTTAGAGCAAGCGTATCACGCACTGGCATTTTCTCTTTTTCCCCCAACAAGGATCTTGGGTTATCATGAGAGTGGCTGCAAGTATTGAACAAGATGCCGAACCGAACGAGGCAACACGACAGCCTGAAGCCTTGTCCTGCTACGAACGAAGGCCCTTTTTTTACCTCGGGCTGCGGCTGACTCATAGATCCGATAGAAGAATCTGTCCGGCTTCTCGCCGCATGTCTTCGATCCGCTCCGTAAGGAGAAAACCGATGAATTGTAAAGAACTTGTTGTTAGCTCGATCATAAGGTGCACCTGTCGAAACAGTCAGGTATTTTTATCGCCAGTGTGATTCGATCTCTTTCTTCCTGCCTCAGTACGTCAGTTTTTTTCCGGAAGAGTGATCTCGTTGGCCGCGTCGTGTATTGATCATTGCGTTTTTTCGTGAGCTACGCGCGTGAGAAGACACACAATTGGGGAGCGACTTCGTCGGTTTTCCCTCCCGGGAGTTGGCTGAATCCAGCCTTTTTTGTCGAGACATTCATTACTGATTCAGTCTCTTTAGACGTTGCCGTCTCCCAGGTGATTCTATCCTTTTTAACTCACGAGGAATTGAATCATGCATCTCTCACTACGAACCCTTTCCCGAACATTTATCGCGGCCCTTGCTCTCACGTTGGTGGCACAGGCTAACGCCCAAACTCCGCTGACCTTCACCAAGGGCTTCAACCCGGGCACCATCGGTCCCGGCGGCACGACCACGCTCACGTTCACCCTCGGTAACAACCTGTCCTCCGCGGTGAGCGGCATCGCCTTCACGGACAACCTGCCGTCCGGCGTGGTGATCGGCACACCGTCGAACCTCTCGACCACCTGCAAATTCACGTCGGATGACGGACGTGGATCTCCCGGCTCCCTCACGGCCCCCCCCGGCGGCACCGCCATCACCCTGACCGGCGGACGCCTTGGAGCGAATGCGGGATGTACCATCAGCGTCGATGTGACCAGCAGCGTCGTGGGCACCCACTCGAACGACGCGGGCACCCTGACGTTTACCGGGTGCAGCACCGGTTGCAGCGGCAATGCAACCGCCGACCTGACCGTCGCGGCGGCACCGGGGTTCAGTAAGAGCTTCGCTCCAAGCAGCATCTCCCTCGGTAGCATCAGCACCCTGACGCTGACCATCGACAACACGGCCAGCCAGAGCGTTGCCAGCCAACTGAACTTCACCGACAACCTCCCGGCGGGGATGGTCATTGCCACACCGGCCAATGCGTCCACCGACTGCGACTTCCAGTTTCCCGCTTCGTTGACGGCCACCTCCGGAACCAGTACGATCAGCCTTTTCCAGGGCTCGGTCGGAGCGTTATCGACCTGTACGGTCAGCGCCGACGTGACCACCGGCACAACGGGTACGTTCGTCAACACCACCGGAGAGTTGACGAGTTTTGTGGTCGGGGTGGGGACCGTCTCGAGCGGCTTTGCCACCGCCGTGCTCAACGTCCCGGTCGAAGTACTTACAAAGACGTTCACGGACGACCCGGTCGCCCCCGGCGGCACCGTCACCCTCGAGTTCACCATCATCAACCTGGACCGGTCTAGTTCGGCCACTAACATCGCCTTCACCGACAACCTGGATGCCACCCTTACGGGCCTGGCGGCGACGGGTCTGCCGAGCAGCGAGTGCGGCGGCACGCTCAGCGGCACGAGCAGCCTCAGCTTCACCGGAGGGAGCCTTCCCCCGAGTGCATCGTGTACGTTCAGCGTGACGCTCCAGGTACCCTCGGGCGCCTCTACCGGGACCTTTACCAACACAACGAGTGCGATCACGTTCGACCTCGGCGGCGAACCGATTACGGGCAATCAGGCGACGGACAACCTCGTCGTCGAAACCGCGCCGAGGCTGACCAAGACCTTCACGGACGATCCGGTTTCGGCCAACGATACCGTGACGCTCGAGTTCAGGATCGACAACACCAGCACCACTTCGACGCTGACCGATATTGCCTTCACGGACAACCTCACCGCCACGCTTCCGGGGCTCGCGCCGACGGAGACCGGGCTGCCTCCCGACGACTTCTGCGGCACGGGTTCTTCAATGACCGTGGTCGGTGGCTCGTTTGGGGACTTGCTCCTGTCCATGACAGGCGGTAACCTGGCCGCCGCAGGATCATGCACGTTCAGCGTCACGCTCGACGTGCCCTCAGCCGCTCCGAACGGCACCTTCCCCAACACGACGAGCACCATCACCGGCCTGATCGGGGGAGAAATATCCGTAGAAGGCGCTCCGGCCACCGACAACCTCGTGATCGCCGCTGCACCTATTCTGAGGAAGGAGTTCACCGACGATCCGGTCGCTCCCGGCGGAACGGTCACCCTCGAGTTCACCCTTATCCATGACGCGAATGCGCCCGGCGACGCTACCGCGATTGCCTTCACCGACGACCTCAATGCAGCCCTTCCGGGCCTGGCGGCAACCACTACGCTCGCCGACATCTGCGGCACGGGTTCTCAATTGAGCGGTACCACGACGCTGAGTTTTACCGGCGGCTCGCTGGCTCCGGGCGCTTCGTGTACGTTCAGCGTCACGCTTCAGGTACCCACCTCGGCCCCCGCCGGAAATCACACCAATACGACGAGCAACGTCACCGCCACCGTCCTAGGGCTGACGACGACGAGAGGCCCGGCTTCGGACGACCTTCAGGTCCAGGGCCTGAGCCTGAGCAAAGAGTTTACCGACGATCCGGTGTTGCCGGGTGGTACGGTTACACTTGCGTTCACGATTACGAACGACGACCCTGCCGTTTCGGCTACGTCAATCGCCTTCACGGACGATCTAAATAACGTGCTCTCGGGTCTGACACCCACCGGATTGCCGGTCAGCGACATTTGCGGCATAGGTTCGCAACTCAGCGAACAGTCCGGAATTCTCAACTTCACGGGGGGCTCGCTCGCGGCCCAATCGTCGTGTACGTTCAGCGTGGTACTGAATGTGCCGACCGGTGCCGCATTCGGAGAATACCCCAATGCGACGAGCCCTCTTACCGCGATGTCGGGGAATAATGAGGTGAGGGCGGCCGCGGCTTCCGACATCTTGATCATCGCCGCGTCCAACAACCTGCTCACCCTGACCAAGTCGTTCACGGACGATCCGGCTTCCCCGGGCGGCACCGTCACGCTGGAATTCAATGTGTCTTTCGAAGGAGCAGCCGAAGCCACGGACATCGCCTTCACCGATGATCTCAACTCGGTGCTCGCGGGGCTGGTGGCGACCGGCCTGCCGGTCAGCGACATCTGCGGAACAGGCTCGCAACTCAGCGGCACCGATGTGTTGACGCTCAGCGCAGGTCGTCTGGACCCGGGTACCTCGTGTACATTCAGCGCCACGCTCACGGTGCCGACCAACGCCCCGGCAGGCACCTTCACCAACACGACGAGCGCGATCACGGCCAACGTAAACGCCTCGCCGATCCAGGGCGGCGCTGCCACCGATAATCTGGACATCGACCGTAGGGGCGAACAGCCCCTTGAAGTTGTCTCCACCAACAAGGATAGCTTCCTCCGGTCCGGTTCTAAAAACCGCAACGAAGGGGCCAACCTCCTGCTCCACCTCGGCGACTCACGACGCCTCGTCGTCGGCTTCGACCTCTCCGGCATCAATGGCTCGACGGTCGAATCGGCCAGCCTGATCCTGACCATCAACGACGACAACGACCCCGGCCAGTGGGGATCCAACGGTCGCACGGTCGATGCCCACCGTCTGCTCGAAGACTGGGTCGAGGGCAACGGTAAAGCCATGGGCCTGCCCAATCCTGAACAGACACGCGGCACCGGCTCGGGCGTCACCTGGAAGTGCGGCATCGACACCGCCATCGAAAACACCGCCACCGACTGTGCCTCGCCGTGGAACGGCGGCACCTTCACCGCGACGGCCACCGATCAGTTCTTGATGACCAACGGGTTGAGCGGGGAGGTCTCGTGGGACGTGACGGCGGACGTGCAGGCCGGAGCCGACAGTTGGTTGCTCAAGAAGACGCAGGGCAACGGCAACGCCCGGTTCTACACGAAGGAGCACCCGGACGTGGCGGGCAATTCCGACCTCGCGCCCCGGCTGGTGTTCACGTTCAACGCCGCTGACGGCGACGGCGACGGCACCCCCGATGTTTCGGATAACTGCCCCATCGATCCCAACCCCGGCCAGGAAGACCTCGACGGCGACGGCCTGGGTGACGTCTGTGATTCCGACGATGACGGCGACGGTATCTCCGATCTATCGGACAACTGCCCGGTCAACTTCAACCCCGGCCAGGAAGACGGAGACAATGACGGGGTCGGGGATGTCTGCGATGGGGATGTGATCGTGGCTTCCGATAAAGACAGCTTCCTCCGTTCCGGCTCCCAGGATCGCAACGAAGGGGCCAACTCCCTGCTCCACCTCGGGAATTCACGACGCCTCGTCGTCGGCTTCGACCTGTCCAGCGTCAATGTAGCCTCGGTGACGACCGCCTCGCTCGTCTTGACGATCAACGACGACAACGACCCCGGGAACTGGGGAACCACCGGACGCACGCTCGACGCCCATCGTCTGCTCGAAGACTGGGTCGAAGGAAATGGGAAAGGTATGGGCCTGCCCGGCAGCGAGCAGACACGCGGCACCGGCTCGGGCGTCACCTGGAAGTGCGGCATCGACACCGCCATCGAAAACACCGCCACCGACTGTGCCTCGCCGTGGAACGGCGGCACCTTCACCGCGACGGCCACCGATCAGTTCTTGATGACCAACGGGTTGAGCGGGGAGGTCTCGTGGGACGTGACGGCGGACGTGCAGGCCGGAGCCGACAGTTGGTTGCTCAAGAAGACGCAGGGCAACGGCAACGCCCGGTTCTACACGAAGGAGCACCCGGACGTGGCGGGCAATTCCGACCTCGCGCCCCGGTTAGAGCTCGACTTCGACACGGGACCCAATCCTCGACTGGATGCTGCCGGAAACGTCCTTGATCAGCACAAGCTGGCGCTGGAGGTACCCGACGAGTACGCGCTGTATCCCAACTATCCCAACCCGTTCAACCCGCAAACGACCATCCGCTTCGGGATGCCGGAGACGGCCCCGGTGACGTTGGTCATCTACGACGTGCTGGGACGCCGGGTACGCGTGTTGGTGGACGGCACGCAGAAGGCCGGCCTGCACACAGTGACTTTCGACGCGGGTGACCTGACGAGCGGCTTGTATGTATACCGCCTGCAGACCCCCAGAGGTAGCTTTACGCAAACCATGCTGTTGCTGAAATAGCAGCGAACCAAAGGGAGCGATCCACCCGGTTGATCACGACCGGGCGGCGCTCCTCCGATACTGTAAACCATGTTCTCGAACCCAAAAAAGACGAGCTTGCCTGCATTTGCGGCGTGCTGTGTTGCTGATCGGGAAGTAGATCCGTATCTTTTTCCATTCCCGGATTTCTTACCCGGCCGTCCGCGGGCACCGTCCTTCAGTATGCCGTTGGACACACCCTCTTCTTTCAGGCGGTGTTTGCTGTTCGTTTCCAGATGCCACGCTCCTACTCTCATGGAGGTTGAAGACCTATGAAAACTCACTGGAACATGCGGAAGCTTTTTAACATCATCCCGCATACCCTTCTTTTGCTCTGCTGCGTCGTTCTTCTGTCCTCGCTTCCAGCGAAGGCGGCCTCCTCAACCAGCATGACCTTCTTCATGCAGCAAAAGCCTAATCCTACGGAAGATGAAAACGGTCGTTCTTCCGCAGATCGGAACCGCCGAGGTGCAGCAACGAATAACGACTTCACGCCTCCCCCGACGGACGTGTGGAAAGGCTGCGACTATGACGTCTGCTCCGGAAAAGGACAGGCCGCTCAGAGGATGCAGAACGAGGCGATCACGGGCTCCCCGGACTTCGCGCAGAATGTCGGCATGCTGTCCTTCAAAATACAGCCCGGTGCCCCGGCCAATAGCGTTTTCGTCGCCGATGGGGGCGATATCGGCATCGGGACGCAGACCCCGCTGGGAAGACTGCACGTAGTCGCTGAACCGGGAGAGGAAGGTGCAGGAGATATCTTCCTGCTCGACGCCAGCGGTAACCTGGAGATCGGAGGATTGCTCACGGAAGCATCGAGCGCGTTGCTGAAAGAAAACTTCGTGCCCGTCGAAGGTCTCGATGTGCTGAACCGACTCGCCACGCTGCCGATTTCGACCTGGAACTATAAGACCGACGACGCAACGATCCGTCACATGGGCCCCATGGCACAGGACTTCTATGCGGCCTTCGGACTGGGCAAAGACGACCGGCACATTGCGCCGTTGGACGCCAACGGGGTAGCGCTGGCCGCCCTGCAAGCGATGCATGCTCAGGGACAGGCTCAGGCCGCCCGCATCGCCCTGCTAGAGCGGCAGAACGCCGATCTGCTCCAGCGGCTGCACGCCTTAGAAGCCCTGGTCCACCAGCGCGACGAGTAAAAGGACTCATCCTCTCAGGGATGCTAGATCCCTGTCCGGGTGTTCCCGGTTTCCACTACCCTGCTACTCTATGAGAGGAGCGAAGCGCTATGAAGACCAAGAATTCCGTCCTTTTGTTCGGTTTGATCGCCCTGGTGATGCTGCCAGCGAATGTGTGGGGGCAAACCGCCGCGCGACTCACCGAAATCGGCCCTAACGATGTGCGCATTACCCATATGGGCACCGACGGCATCGCCGCTTTCGATGCCCTCAGCCCCGCCGTGGCCTACAACACCACCGACAACGAATTCCTCGTCGTCTGGGCCGGCGACAACGTCGTTGACGGGGCCTTCGACATCTTCGGCCAACGCCTCGATGCCGTCACCGGAGCCGCCCTCGGCGATCCCTTCCAGATCAGCGACATGGGCGAGAACGACGCGGCCTTCGATGCCCTCAGCCCCGCCGTGGCCTACAACACCACCGACAACGAATTCCTCGTCGTCTGGGCCGGCGACAACGTCGTTGACGGGGCCTTCGACATCTTCGGCCAACGCCTCGACGCCGCTACGGGAAAAGAGGTAGGCTCCAACGACTTCGAGATTACCGAGGGAGGGGCCGTCCACCCGGCCGTGGCTTACAACCCCCATCAGAACGAATACTTCGTCGTCTGGCAGGGAGCCGATGCGGCCCATCCGAACGCGTTGGAAATCTATGGCCGACGGCTCAACGCCGCGACCGGCGTTAACCTCGGCTTCGATCCCATCCGCCTCAGCGACATGGGCAGCGTCGATAGCGATGCCGCCTTCGACGCCCGCCGCCCGGCAGTGACCTACAACACCACCGGCGAATACCTCGTCGTATGGGAAGGCGACGACACCGTTGACGGGGCTTTCGACATCTTCGGCCAACGCCTCGACGCCATGACGGCCAAGGAGAGCGGCCCCAATGATTTCCGCCTCAGCGACATGGGCACCGCCGATGATGATATCGCCTTCGGTGCTCACCGGCCCGAGGTGACCTACAACGCCACGTATGACGAATACCTCGTCGTATGGCTCGGCGACGACGATACGAGCGGGCTGGTCGAGAATGAATTCGAAATCTTCGGACAGCGCCTCAACGCGCTCGGAGAGGAATCCGGCCTCAATGATTTCCGAATCAGTGCGATGGGAACCCGGAAGGACGTCCATTTCGCAGCAGCCTATCCGGACGTGACCTTCAACCCCACGGACGGGGACTACCTCGTGGTCTGGCGTGGAGACCACCATGAGGGAGGGCTCGTGGACGGAGAGCATGAAATCTTTGCCCGGCGCATCTTCGGCGACCTGAACCTTGAAGAGGAATACACCGGAGCCGGGTTCCGCCTCAGCGATATGGGTTCGGTTGACGGTAAGGCCGCCTTCGATGCCGACCACCCCGCCGTCGTATATGGCCCGAACAACAGCTTCTTCGCGGTGTGGTCCGGTGACGACGACACGTCCGCGAGGAACGATGAGCACGAAATATACGGGCAACTCATCCAGGCTCCCGCCGTTGCGCTGGCAACGTTTACGGCGGACGTTGAGAACGAAGATGCCGTACAGCTAACCTGGGTTACCGCCGGTGAATCTGACCAGACCCTCGGGTTCGAAGTACAGCATAAAACCACTGGCGAATTCCAGACCCTCGGGTACGTCGAGACCCGAGCGACGTCGTCTGAACCTCAACAGTATTCCTATGAGGCACAGGCGTTGCCTCCAGGTCAGCACACGTTCCGCCTGAAGCAAATCGAACTCGACGGCACGTATTCGTTCAGCGCGGAAGTCGAGGCCTTGCTCGAGGTCCCGGGCGATTTCTTCTTCGCATCGGCTTACCCCAATCCGTTCAGCCGTTCGACCACGGTCGTCCTCACGTTGAAGAAGACGCAGAACATGGAGGTCTCGGTCTACGACATGCTGGGCCGTCGCGTTACCACCCTCTACCGTGGGATGATCGATGCGAACCAGGTACGTACCTTCTCCTTCGAGGCGGCGTCTCACCCCAGCGGCCCCTACTTCATTCGCGCCGTCGGAGAGACCTTCGTAAAAACACAACAGGTACTTCTGGTCAGATAGGCCGCCCGGCTGTGCCGGTACTTCAAAACACCGGCGGGACCCAACATGAGCCCTCGGTCTTCGGTTTCTTGCTTCTCGCCGAAGACCGAGGGTTCTTTACATTTCATACATGAATTCGGGCCAGGGCGTACGGCACGGAGCACGCTGCCGGTAGCGCTGTAAATTTCGTCTCAAGTGCGTCAGATAGGCCCCGTGGTTGAGCTGTTCGGCCCTCAGGATTGCCTCGTTTTGCCAGGTTGCAGCTTCGTCGAACTGCCCCAGTTCCGCATGCGCCATCGCGAGGGTTTCCAGCGTTTCGGTGCGGCGTTGGAGGGAAAAAGCCCGTTCGGCCAGTTGCAACGCACGCGCGCCGTCGCGCACGTCGGCTTCGGGGCTCGTAGCCAGGACGCGGGCCAGCGCATCGACGAATCCGAGGTGGTTCGGATTGGCGACCAGACCGGCTTCCAGCAGCGTACGGGCGGCGGCATAATTTCCCAGGCGAAGATAGCAGAGCGACAGGTGCTGGCGGGCCGCAATGTGCCCCGGCGCGATCTCCAACATGCGTTCGAAATGGGGCACGGCTTCCGGGCAGCGGCGGGTCCGCCGAAGGAGTTCGGCAAGCTCAAGGTGGGCCTCCCCGTTGCGCGGATCGCTCGCAACAGCCGCCCGAAATCGCTCCTCAGCCTGGGCCTGTTGCCCGTTGGCGGCATAGATCGCCCCGAGGTTAAAGTGCGCCTTGCTCTTGGATGGATCGAGTCGAACGGCGTGCAAAAACGCTTCGACGGCCCCGGCCTGGTCCCCCGCATAAGAGCGAGCAACGCCGAGGTTGAGGTAGTTGGAAGCGTTGGTCGAATCCTGTGCCACGGCCTGTTCCAGCGTAACGACGGCCTCTTGATACCGCCCCGCCTGTATCAACGCCTCCCCCTGCGTAACAGCTGTGGCACCGGTGCTTTGTTTGAAGTCCTCCAGTTCCCGCACACGGGGATCATTCAGTTGAACCTGCGCCTGGCCGCGCCGGTCCATATGGTACCGGCTCCGTTCCTGATCGCCGAGGTTGCGATAGGCCATGCCCAGAGAGACGTGCACCTGCGACGCCGCCGGTTGCAGGTCCAGCACGGTCTGGTAATGGGTGACGGCGGTTTCGTAGCTTTCTGCCTCATAGGCGATTTGACCGAGGAGGAAGTGGGCGAATGCCTGGTTGGGGTCGGCCTGAACCATCGCTTCCAATAGCTTCCGTGCCTCTTCAATTCGCCCCAACTCCAGATAAGCGTCGGCCAGCCGCAACCGGGCCAGCGCATCGTCCGGTCGGCGTTCGACAACTCCTTCGAAACGATCGCTTGCCGCCGCAAAATCACCCCGCTGGCGAAAGAGCATGCCCAGGTAATAGGACCACTGCACGTCCTCCGGCCTGAGCGATTCCGCATTGCGAAAGGCGGCTTCAGCAGCGTCGAGGAAATCGTAGGTAAACATGAGTTTTCCCAACGTGCCATATTCCTGACCCAGAGCCTCGGAGGGGGTGCGTTCAGCGGCTCCTAGCGTTCGGGCGTGCTGCAGACGAAGTTGTTGCTGCGCTGCTTCGGTCAACCCCTCCAGGTTGGGCAGGGGTACCGGCAGCAACGTCGTTTCCGGAGCCGCAGGCCGACATCCCGGGCAAAGCAACAGCCCCACCAGGAGCACCGGGAGGAGCCTGTCGTGTGTTTTCGTCCGAACCATTGAAGAGGTTAGCGTCCCGATTCTTGACTCCGGCCCTTTTGGAGCGTGTGATAGGTACCAGTTTCCAGGCCCGTCCGCACCTCTTCGGCTCCATCCGGCCAGATTACGCGAATCTGTTCGTAGGTGGAGTCCTCGCCCAGCCCAAACCGGACGCGGGGATCGTGGGCCGCACAATAACTGCCGTCGGTATGACTGCGTCGCCATAGCGTGGTTCCGTCGCTTCGCACCAGTGACGCGCGTGCTCCGACAGCGTCCCGGCCTGCCTCATCGACGAGATACAGGCCGATCCAAGAGGCCGCCTGGCCGACTTCATTACGCAGGAGACGGGCCGGGCCCTGGTTGTTGAACAGCAGCACATCCGTATCTCCGTCGTTATCCACATCGCCGAAGGCCGTGCCCCGGCTCACCTCGGCCAGGTCCGTGTGCGCTCCTCCCCACCCTTCTACTTCCTCAAACCGGCCGCCCCCCTGGTTACGGAACAGTTGGTTGGGTTGCTTGAGGGGAAGCGGGTCGCCCAGATCGGCCTGGGCCGGGATGATGCGCACCTCCCCATTGGCGATGAACAGATCGAGCCAGCCGTCGAGGTCATAGTCAATGGCCCCTGTGCCGAAGGCGGTATAGGGCCAACTGGCCTGTCCGAGACCTAAACTCCGGCTGCGGTCTTCAAAAAGTCCCTGCCCTTGATTGGCATAAAACGTATTCGTTTCCCCGTTGAGATGTGTCATGAAGAGGTCTTCGTCGCCGTCGCTGTCGAAATCCGCAGCAACTACTCCCATGCTCGCCTCCGGAGCACCCTGCATGTTGACCGCTGTGCCGCTCATCACCGCTTGGTTTTCGAAACGTTGCCCCTGCTGGTTGATCCATAGCTGGTTTTCCATCCCATCGTTGGCTACGTAGATGTCGGGCCAGGCATCTCCGTTAAAATCGGCTACAACGACGCCCAAGCCCGCGCCGAATGCGCGAGCCATCCCCATGGTTAGCGTGACGTCCTCGAACGTCCCGTCGCCCCGGTTACGTAAAAGGCGGTCGGGTTCCGGTTCGTAGCTCTGTGGGCCGCAGTAATCTCGCCGCCCCGACCGGGTAGCGTAGCACGGATGCTCATTATCCAGGCTGTAGGCCACGTAGTTGACCACCATCAGATCCAGCCAGCCGTCCCGATCAAAATCTAGGAAGGCGGCACTCGTCGACCAGCGAACATCGTTGGTGACCTCGGGCTGGGTCACATCGGTGAAGGTGCCGTCGCCGTTGTTGCGCCAGAGTTGATTGCCGCCCCAGTTCGTGACGTACAGGTCAACGAGGCCGTCGTTATTTACGTCTCCTGTGGCAACCCCCATCCCGTACCCCGTTGCCTGCAGCCGGCTTGCGTCGGTGACATCGGTAAAATGCAGCGAACCTGTTTCTATGAGGTCGTTCCGATAGAGCCGGTCCCGATAGTCCGCCTGCTCCGAAGAACCCGTGGCTTCGCCGATGGGATGCCCCTGCACCAGATACAGGTCCAGATCGCCGTCGTTGTCGTAATCGAAGAAGGCTCCTCCTGCCCCGGTCATCTCCACGAAATATTTCCGCCCCGACATCCCGTTGAAATGCACGAAGTCGAGACCCACTTCCTCCGAGATGTCGCGCAGGATGGGGGTCGTATCCGCTGATGGTAGCGATGAGGCTTCATCCATCCGGCAGGCCGAGATGAGAAGCAGAGG
>JBHHWM010000089.1:0-16837 GCA_046756545.1 Rhodothermales bacterium
GTTTACAGCGTGGACTACCAGGGTATCTAATCCTGTTTGCTCCCCACGCTTTCGTGCCTCAGCGTCAGTACTCGTCCAGTCATCCGCCTACGCCTCTGGTATTCCTCGTGATATCTACGCATTTCACCGCTACACCACGAATTCTGATGACCTCTCCGAGACTCAAGAACTGCAGTATCAAAGGCAATTCCACGGTTAAGCCGTGGGCTTTCACCTCTGACTTACAGTCCCACCTACACACCCTTTACACCCAGTGAATCCGGACAACGCTTGCACCCTCCGTATTACCGCGGCTGCTGGCACGGAGTTAGCCGGTGCTTATTCGTATGGTACCGTCAAACTTTCCCGAGGAAAGCCTTCTTCCCATATAAAAGCAGTTTACGCCCCATAGGGGTGTCTTCCTGCACGCGGCGTGGCTGCGTCAGGCTTTCGCCCATTGCGCAATATTCCCCACTGCTGCCTCCCGTAGGAGTCTGGCCCGTGTCTCAGTGCCAGTGTGGCTGATCGTCCTCTCAGACCAGCTACGGATCGTTGCCTTGGTGAGCCGTTACCTCACCAACTAACTAATCCGACGCAGGCCCATCCCCGAGCACTAAAGCTTTCATCCTACATCATGCGATGTAGGACTTCATGCGGTATTAGCTACCGTTTCCGGTAGTTATTCCCCACTCGAGGGCAGGTTGCCTACGCGTTACTCACCCGTGCGCCACTGTACTCACGCCCCGAAGGACGCTTTCTCGTTCGACTTGCATGTGTTAAGCCCGCCGCCAGCGTTCGTCCTGAGCCAGGATCAAACTCTCCATAGTAAGAGGTTTGGTATTTTCGATGAGCTATTTCGCTCCTCGAATTCCCCGACTCGTTGTTCTAAACAACTCGTCTAGAATCGACAAAGACTCGCTATACTTTCAATCCCCTCAAAGAACAGAACGTCCAAATCAGACCTTGTACTTCACAGTCTGTTAGGGCACAAAAATTTTAGTGCCGACCTGCAATGTACGGCAGCTAAAGATTATGTGTCAAGTAGTTTTTCGCACCTTGACGATCTCTTCAAGAAATAATGTCCTCAAGGACCGCGTCATGGTGCTATCGATGCCGCAACCCTCAGGCACGGCCTCACAAGCTACCGACACACACGCTACAAAGAACACGCTCCGGCGCTTTCAGCCACCGAAGCGAGGGGCGCCATGATACAGCACTGGAAGCCGGTGCGTCAAGCCCTCATCGAAGGCTTTCAGCAACCTTCAATGCGTCTTCTTGAAACACCGCGTACCTGTGGTGCCGTTTTCATTTCTAAAGAACCCCTCTGCTTCCGGCCAAAAACCGCAAAGCAGGCCCCCCGAAACCCAGAGCCTTCTATAAGGTTTCCTCACCAACAAATTTTTCGGCGACTCAACCGTGGCTCCATGTTGTGTTGGAGGAGGCGCTTATTCTCCGAAGTCCAGGTCTCAGTTCCAGCGGTATGAAAAGATCATCGTTTCTCCATACTCTTCAGGACGCGCTCAAGCGCGGCTACCGGCACGTGACATCGTTACTACGCAACGGTTACTTCTGGGGCGGCCTAGCCGTGCTGGGTATCCTGGCCTTCGGTGCCTATTTCCTGGTCAATAATCTGATCATGCCTGCCTATACACGGCACGACGTTACGGTGCGCGTGCCCTCCCTGCTCAACAAATCGTTGGAGGACGCCGAGCACCTGTTGGCCGAACAAGGGTTGGGCGTAGGCAAATCCGAACAGCGCTTCAACCCGAACTTTCCGCGCGACGTGATCATGGATCAGAACCCGGCCCCCGACGCCCAGGTCAAACCGGGCCGCCTCATCTACCTGACGATCAACTCGGGCGAGGTCCAGATCGTAAAGATTCCGTCGGTGAAAGACGTTTCGCTGCGTGAAGCCCGTTCCCGGCTCCAGATCCTCGGCCTGCTGGTCGAAGAAGAGCGTCCGGATTCCATCCCGTCGCCGCATCGCAACACGGTCACACGCCAACGGCCGCCCGCCGGCGAGATGGTGCCCAAGGGCTCCAGCGTCACGTTGTGGTACAGCACAGGCCCCGGCGAACAGTATGTGACCATCCCGGACGTAACGGGGCAGACGGTCAGCCAAGCCCAGGAAATGCTGCTGGACCGGAGGCTGCGCTCGGTCGTGCTCGGCCTGGAAGCCTACGAAGGCGTGGCCGACCCCGTCGTGTTGCGCCAGAGCCACCCCCCCGGCACACGGGTGCGCGAAGGCTTCGAACTGCGGCTCTTCCTCAAGACAGAATAGCCTCCTCCATTCCTCCTCTCCCCGATTCTTCGTCTCACCCCAGAGGGTACCTTATTCTTCTATATATACGGCAAACCCTTCGTCGACTTCGACGACGATGCGCTCTTTGTGCTTCGTGGGAATGACGCGCCCTACATAGTTCGGCTGAATGGGATACTCGCGGTGGCCCCGGTCGATGAGCACTACGAACTGAATGGAACGCGGGCGCCCGAAGCGGATGAGGGCGTCGAGGGCGGCCCGGGCCGTGCGACCCGTGAAAAGCACATCATCCACGAGAATCACCGTGCGATCCGTGACGTCGGCCCACCCGTTGGTGTGCGCCTCAACAGGGTCGGAGGGGTCCAGGTCGTCGCGATACGGGCGCACATCCAGCGCATGGACGGAGAAAGCGTGCCGGTCGATGGCTTCGATCTCTCGGGCCAGGGCCTTGGCCAGGACGGCCCCTCGATGACGAATACCGAAGATGTCGAGGTTTTCGGCACTCCGGTTGCGCTCGATGATTTCATGGGCGAGGCGGCTGAGCGTCCGTCGTACCCGTTCGGGCGACATGATGAGGGTTCGGGCCATACGATGCGCGCTTGACTATTGAGGGGCGATGGGCCGTGTTGAACCGGGCCGTCCGGCATCTCCCCTCGGACATCCACAATAAAAAAGCCTCCATCGCGGCGACGCGGTGGCGGCCCAGGCCTCGCCGGCGAGCGAAATCAGTCCTGGAACATCGCCTTGATACTCCCCCAGGTGCGGCGGATAGCCGTCGGCGTATAGTTGAGTTGTTTCTCGGCGATATGCTGGCGAAGGCCGTTCGAAAAGACCGCTTCCAGGCGATAGTCCACCTGTTCGGAAGAAGCCTTATACACCTGGTCGTCCTTGAACGTGTATTCTTTGCCCACGCCGTGCGGGGTGAACGTCTTGATGACGGAGAAGGTAGCGGCGTACGACGTCTTGCGATAGAGTTCGTAGCTGCGCACGTCCTCCTCTATCTCCGTCTTCCAGGAAAGCACAAAATCATTATTCTGGCGCTCCACCTTGAAATACTCCAGCTTGACGGTAAAGGCGGACAGGCTCGCCCCCCCCAACACCAGCAGAAGCACGATGAGCAACGGAAGACGTTTCATGAGAAAAGGATACACGATGCAAGAATGAAGGAGTGTAAGATAAAAGACCTGCCGCACATATTAAAGAGGCTCGCCGGCCCTCTCTGTGATATTACAATCAAAATCGGGGAGATAACGAACGGCGGTGGAAAAACACTGCGCCATCCGGAAACCGCGAGGAAGGCACACGCACCGGGGTCGCCGGATCACGAGGCCTGATCGGCCAGGCGGTTCGGGCAATCCTCGCGTCGGCACCGGCCGTAGAGGTTCAGGGCGTGGTGCTGGATCTCGAACTGATAAATATCGGCCACCATCTCTTGAATGCTCTGGATCCGCGGATCGCAGAACTCCATCACGTCGCCGCAATCCAGGCAGATGAGGTGGTCGTGCTGCCAGTAGCTGTAGGCGCGTTCATACTTCGCCTGGTTCTTGCCGAACTGGTGCCGAACGACCAGGTCGCACTCGAGCAATAGATCGAGCGTGTTGTAGACGGTGGCGCGGCTCACCTGGTTGCCTTTCTTCTTGAGGCGCAGATACAACTCGTCGGCGTCTATGTGATCGCCCGACGTATAGATCTCGTCGAGGACCATGAACCGCTCGGGCGTCCGGCGCAGGTTGCGCTTTTTCAGAAACGCCTCAAAGAGGCTGCTCACTTCGTCGAGTTGGTTCTTGGGTAACACAGACATGGGAGTGGCTTCCTCTGATCGCCGCCGGGGGTCATTGGTCATGCAACAGGCGGCCCGATACCCCCCGATGACCGGTGATGTCCCTCGGAGAACCGCTACTCCTCACCCTGGTTCCACGGGCCGCGTGCGCGAAGCCGCTGCGTCGAGCGGGCGGCGGATGCCTTCACCCGGCAGGCCGCGCGGCCCCAGTCGCATCACTTTTGGCACAGCGGCCCTTGTGTTTTCTGAACCCCAGGACTACTCTTCAGGGTAGAGAGCAGGAACCCGATGGCTGCATGATATTCGGACAGCGTCCATTTGAGAAGTTATGCGGCGAACATCGCAACGCTGTGTGTGTCTATAACGAAGCGTCTTTCTACAAGGAATCACCCTCGACGGAGCGTCCAAAATGACGACCGAAACAGACACAACTGTCACGATCCTCGATCACATCGACAACATCACAGTTCCCGGCAATGTGTTCCACGAACCGGTCAACGAATACTGGGCACTCATCTGTCTGCGATACGGAATGGAATTCCTTTACCATCAAGCGCATCGCTGTGATCAGGCCGTGAAAGAACAGGTCAATCCTGACGGCAATGTTCGATTCTTTGGCGCTGGCAATTCCCCAGCCTTCAATCAGGTCCCAAAGACACTCCTCACCTGCGGATTCCACTGGTACGCCATCTCGGCATGCCAATACGTGAAAACTGTTGGTGCTATCGCTCGCAAACTCGATCCCAATCGCCCACTGCCACACGAATACGCGAAAAAAATCATCCCCGAAGTTGTCGCGTTTCGCGATAAAGTCGCTGCTCACTTCGCATGGACTACGGAAAACAATCGCGACAACGATGCCGAACGCTTGGCAAGCGTTTTGCCGCCGCTCACTCCGAGCGGTGAGTAACGACATTGACGATCTGCTTCCTTTGGTGCCGGAGTTGAATGCAACGTCGGCGCGGGTAGCTCCAGGTCAGGTGATCCGCGTGGGCACCTGACCCGGCACTGTAGCCGATGGCTTCTGCCCCTGGCATCGTCCGCACCTCCGTGCTACATTGAAGCCTCGGGATATGCAACCATGAAAAGAATCAACGTGCGATCCATGCATGAGCGTACCGTCCACCCCCGTTGCCTGATCACTACGCTGGCTATCCTGGCCCTGTTCTGTAGCTGCACGCGAGAGCCTGGAGAACCTGCCGACGACCGGTCCTCGGATTCCTACCAGGCGGTGCTCGAAGCGGCACGTCAGGAAATCATTCAGCATGATTCGCTCCAGATCGACCGGCTTGACCTGGGGGCCGAGGGCATCGGTCAGAACCTCTTCCGCGCCAGCGTATCCAACACGACAGGCTCGCCCCTGTCACTCTGCCTCGACCTGCGAACCGTCCCCGGGCTGTGGTACCGGAGAAACTGGCAGAAACAATACCGCTTCGAGATTCCCCCCCGCGAAACACAGCAGGTTGAAGCCTCCTACGAACTCATCAGGCTAACGCCCGAGTCCAGAATGCGTGTGCGCCTGGGAAGGTGTGTGCCTCAAGACGACGGTTCCCCTGGGCTGGACCCATTCTTTGAAAAATGGTATGCCATCGGCATGGGGGGAAGCCCGAACCAAAATCCCCTGCTAGCCTTCGACACTCTCCGGACCCGCCATCTCGAGCTCTATGCCTGGAAGGGATCCCTGGCCGCCGATCATCTGAACCAAATTGCCGCGCAGCGCGAAGAAGGTCTTCGCCAGATATCCAAACTCCTTGAGGTGGACGTCCCCGATCCTATCCGGCTCGTGTTCTACCCCGATTCGGCCTCCAAAACGAGCGACACCGGGCACATTGGTGCCGGCTGGGCCCATGGCAACACCATCGTCGAAATCTATAATGACGAGATTCAACTCGATCCGTACCACGAGTTGGCACATGTTGTAGCCGGGGAAGTAGGTACGCCACCGGCGTTGTTCAATGAAGGATTCGCTACCTACATGGCCGAGCGTTTGGAGAGCGATGCGCTACGGTTTCTTGAATCGCCCGGCAAGACGGTAGATGAGGCGACGTGTGGGTTTGTCCGAGAGGGCGCGGCTATCCCGCTCGTAGAGCTCTTTCGCTATACGGATATCGGGGGAGCCGGGACCAAACCATCTATCGCCTATCCACAATCGGCTTCTCTCGTGAAGCACCTGATCGAGACGTATGGCGTGGCGCTGTTTCGTGAAGCCTATGGCGCGATGCAGAACACCGATGATGAGGAGCACATCGCTGCCAATGAAGTTGTGTTTGCGACGCTTTTCGGCAAGGAGCTTGAGCAGGTAGAAAAAGAGTGGCTGGAGCAGCTTGGATGTCCATAGCTTAACCCACGTTGTGACCCCCCTGGGTCGAAACGACGAATCGGGGAGAGGACGAACCGAAGAGGGGTTCCCCGCTTGTTTGTTCGTCGTTTCCTCGTCTGGCCCTCTCCTCGTTTCCACGTTGGGACCGAAGGGCACAACGTGAGTTAGCTTACTGAGCCCCTGGAACAGGTCGTGTATACAGCCTGCCTATCCCTTAGCCGACCGTGGGCGAAGATGCTGCACGTCGTCCCAGATCCGCGCATGAATCGTCTCGACCGCGTCGGTTCCATCGAGCGACAGAATCCGGCCCGGCTCTTCGCGGGCCAGCCGCCGGTAGGCCGACGCCACACGCTGATAAAAAGCGAGCCCGGCCGCCTCCATGCGGTCGTCTTGCGCCGCCACCTCGGCATGGCGCACCGCGCGGCGCGCGAGGGCCGTCGCCGGGTCGATGTCAAGCAAGTAGGTGCGGTCGGGGACCAGCCCCTGGGTCACGTGCCGGTTGAACTCACGAAGCCAGTCCATGTCTTCGAGTTCGCGTCCACCGCCTTGATAGGCCGTCGTCGAGTCGTAGAACCGATCACAGACTACGACGCGTCCCTCTCGCAGGGCCGGGCGGAGGCGCTCGGCCACGAGCTGGGCACGCGCCGCCGAGAACAGCAGCAACTCGGCAAACGGTTCGACGGGCAGCGCCGGGTCGAGCAAGAGCGACCGGACGTGTTCCGAGAGATCCGTGCCGCCCGGTTCGCGCACCAGCAGCGGCGAGGCGCCTTCGGCGCGCAATCGCTCGACCAGCAACCGGGCCTGCGTACTTTTCCCGCTGCCGTCGATTCCTTCAAACGTCAGAAGCATACCAGCCGGCATATCAGGATGGCCTGATTCTTGTTGTCAGGGTGTCATGGAGGAGGCAGAGAAGCCGGTGCATGGGTTGAATCGCATTTTTACCCTCTGCAAAACAAGGATAAGCACGAAAAGCGCGTTCTTACCTAGAGGGGTGTTTCGATCCTTCCCATTCATAAAAAGTCTCACCTTGAGATGCGGAGCATCGCTCGGGTTCTCTGCAACGCTTGAATCTATGCACAGGGTAGGTCGGTACGAAAGGACTCGGGTTAACTTCTTGCAAATTGGTTGCACTCCATGTATAATACCGCAGTCCATGCACGCCGAAACCTCTACCCATCTTACATGTAGTTACTCAGGGCAAACACCAACCGGTGCCTTATGAGCATGTTCGAATTCGGTTTCGACGAAGACTTTACGGAGGAAGGTCGCCTCAACGACCTCATCGCTGCTTACGAAGAGCAAGACGGGGCGGGCTACTTCGACTCCGACGCCCTGGAGGATATTGCCACCTATTATTTCGAACGTGGCCGCCTCGAACAAGCGCTCGGCGTCATCGACCAACTCCTGGGTACGCAGCCGTTCTCTTCGGACGCCTGGATGCGGCGCGGGGTGCTGTTGAACAACCTGGGCCGCCACGAAGAAGCCCTCACGGCCTATGAAAAAGCCCTCGCCCTCAACCCCGTCGATACCGAAACCATCGTCAACTGGGGCGTGACGCTCGACAGCCTGGGCCGAAGCGGCGAAGCCCTCGAAGCCTATGAAACGGCGCTTCGCTACGACCCCCTCAACGACGAAGCCTATTTCAACCGCGGCGTGACGCTCGAACGCACCGACCAACTGGCCGACGCCGTCGCCGCCTTCGAACTGTGCGCCAACCGGAATCCGAATCATCCCGAAGTCTGGTACGAACTCGGCTTCTGCCACGACCGGCTGGGCGACAACGAGCGGAGCGTCGAATGCTACGACCGCCACATCGACATCGACCCCTACTCCCACGACGCCTGGTACAACCGGGGGATCGTGCTCAACCGCATGGGGCAATATAAAGACGCCGTCGACTCGTACGAGATGTCGATTGCCATCCAGGATGCCTTTGCATCGGCCTATTACAACCGGGGCAATGCGCTGGCCAACCTGGGCAGGCTCCAGGATGCTGTCGAGAGCTATCACCGGGTGCTCGAACTCGAAGGCGGAGACGCCGCCACCTATTACAACATCGCCCTCGCCCACGAAGAACTTCGGGAACACGAAAAAGCGGTCCGCTACTTCAAGCTGGCCCTGGCCGAGGAAGAATTATATGCGGAGGCCTGGTACGGACTGGGCTGCTGCTGCGACGCCCTGGAACGGTTCAAAGAAGCGCTGACGTACTTCGGCCGGGCCGTCGAAATCAACCCGGGGTCGGCCGAGTTCTGGCATGCCAAGGCCGACTGCGAGTACAACGCCCACTTGATCGACGAGGCGCTGGTCTCCTACAGCATCTTGCTGAAACTCACGCCCCACAATCGGGAAGCCTGGATTGACTTCGCGGAAACCCTTTTTGAAGCACAACGGCTCGACGATGCCCTCGCCTCCTATAACCGGGCGCTCGTGCTGAAACCCGACTGCGGCAGCACCTATTTCAAACAAGCCAAGGTGCTCTTTGCGCTCGGCAAGCCGGCCGAGGGCATTCGGTCCCTCCGAAGAGCCTTCCAGTTCGATCCCGCCAAGCGAGAAGAGTTCCGGAAAACCTACCCTGAACTCTACCGCGATGTGCGCCTCCGCCGCCAACTTGGCTTCGACTATTAATGCTCCCTCGCCGGTCGGACCTCGTCCGCCGCGACACCATGCTTTTTATGCCAAGGGCAGACCTCATTGTCTGCCCTTGCGTGCGTTATGCCGGTCACTACGGCCCCGATAACGCCGATCAGTACACGACACGCCGATCCGACTCTTGCATGAATCATAAAATTCGTATTCGTCTTTCGCATTTTGCACAGGGATTGCTGATGGGCGGGGCCGATATTATCCCCGGTGTCAGCGGCGGCACCATGGCGATCATCGTCGGCATCTATGAACGCCTGATTGCGGCCCTAAGCAGTCTCTTCTCGGCAGGATTGGCTCTCCTGCGCCTCAACCTGACCGACATGCGCCGTCACCTGCGCAAGATCGACTGGGATCTGCTGGTGCCGCTTGGATTAGGCATCGCTACGGCCGTTGTCGTCGGAGCCCTGCTCATCCCGCCCCTGCTCCACGCCTACCCGATGCACTGCCGGGGCCTGTTCTTCGGGCTCATTGCCGCGTCTCTCGCCATCCCCTGGCGGCGCATCGAACAGCCCGGCGTGCTCTCCTTCGCGGTAGTGGCGGCAGCAGCCGTTGCCGCCTTCTTCCTCGTCGGCTTGCCCGACCGCGACGTGAGCGATCCCAATACGCTTCAGATTTTCGGCGCGGCGGCGGTGGCTATTTGCGCCATGATCTTACCGGGCGTGAGCGGAGCGTTCTTGCTGCTCGTGCTGGGGCTCTACGAACCGACCCTGCTGGCCCTCAACAACCGCGATGTGATCTACGTGCTGACGTTTATGGCCGGGGCCGTCGCCGGGCTGGGCACCTTTACGAAATTCCTGAACTGGCTACTCACGGCGTACCACGACTGGACGATGGCCGCCCTCGTCGGTGTGATGCTGGGCTCGTTGCGCGCCCTGTGGCCGTGGCTGGCGGCAGACCGGAGCCTGTTGCTCCCGGCCCCCGACGAGCCGGTGCTGATCATCCTCGCGCTGGCCGTCCTGGGCTTCGCCGCCGTCGCCGGGCTGACCTGGTGGGGCCGACGGCACGCCTCGCGGTGAGTGATGGACGTCGTCGGTAGCAACCGGCTGTGTACTCTCGGCCCTGTCGGAACGGCGGCTTCCGGCACGCTCGCGGTTCATGTCTCTTGCTCATGAAGCCCGACCCTTCCTTCATAACCGAAGTGCCCCGTATGGCCGAAGAAGCGCCCTCCCTGCTGGAGAGAGCGCTCCGGGGAGGAGGGCGCTACGCTGATCTTTTCTACGAGTGGACCCTTCACCACCAGCTTTCTTTGCGCCAGGAAGCATCGCGTAACACCGTCCACCCGCCCAGGCAAACCGTCGACCGCCGAAAGGTCGAAGGGGTCGGCATCCGGGTACTCGGCAAAAAACAGGGCGGCTTCGCAGCAACGGACGTGCTGACGCCGCAAGCCCTCAGGGCCGCTGCCGAAACTGCCGCCGCCCCACCCGGCGAAACCCGGCTGCCTCCTTCAGCGATAACGCCGATGGCCCCTTCGATGCACCTGGCGCTCCCCGATGACGCCCCCCATGCGATTACTGCGTCGGAAAAAAGCGCGCTGTTGCGGCAAGCGGCTGAAGCCGCCTTTGCGCTCGACACCGGCACACGGCGGGTCCATGCAGCCTACCAGGACCGCGTGCGCTGCGTGCTGATAGCCACCTCCGAGGGTACCCTGCGGACCGAAGCGACGATGTTGTTGGGGTTGCGCGTAGACGTAACGCTCGCTATCGGCGGACGCGAGGTGACGGCCCACGCTGTAGCAGGCGGAGCCTTCGGCTTCGGACATTTTTTTGCCCATCCTCCCGAACACGTTGCGCAGGAGGCGGTCGAACGGGCGCGGGTGCTGGCCGATGCGAAGCCCCTGCCGCCGGGGCCGATGCCGGTGGTGCTGGCCGGAGGGTGGAGCGGGGTGTGGCTGCACGAATCCCTCGGACACCTCCTCGAAGCCGACGTCGTGACGGCAGGTTTCTCGCCGTTTGCAGACCGCCGGGGCACCGCCATCGCCCCCCCCGCCGTCACCCTCGTTGACGACGCCACGCTGCCGGGCGGACGTGGTACGCACACCTTCGACGACGAGGGTACCCCCACCGGTCGAACCGTGCTGGTTGAAGCCGGCGTGCTGCGCAGCTTCCTCACCGACCGCCGCACCGCCCACGCCCTGGACCTGCCCCGCACCGGCAACGCGCGTCGCCAGGATTACCGCCACGCGCCCCTGCCTCGGATGAGCAACCTGCTGCTGCTCGGCGGAGAGGCCGATCCTGCCGACCTCCTCGCGGACGTATCAGAGGGGCTCTATGTGAAGGTCGTCGGGCAGGGCTCGGTACGACCCGACCGCGACATCACCTTCGACGTGGTCGAAGGCTATCGCATTGAGCGGGGACGACGGACGACGCCGGTCACCGGCCTGTCCATCGTCGGCGGGGGGCCGGAGGCACTTCGGCGCATCGCGGGCGTGGGGCACGACCTGCGCGTGGACCACGCCCGCGGGCTCTGCCTGAAAGCCCGACAGGTCGTTCCCGTTTCCGTCGGCATGCCAACCGTCCTTATCGACGAAATGCAGGTCGTAGAGAACCATTGATCGTAGATTTGACTCCCAACGATTGGGCGTTGGCATTGGACGGATGGGCGATCTATTTCATTCCACACCCCATCCGTTCACACTCCCATACAAAACCAGCTTTCCCGGATGTCCATGAACACCACGTCCGATGCGATTGTCGTTGGATTAGGAGCCGTCGGAAGCGCGGCCGCCTACCACCTGGCCCGGCGCGGCCTGCGGGTCATCGGCCTGGATCGCTTCGCGCCGCCCCACCCACACGGTTCCTCGCACGGCGACAGCCGCATCATCCGCAAAGCCTACTTTGAGGGCGCGCGCTATCTGCCCCTGATCGAACGCGCCTACGTTCTGTGGCGTGAATTGGAAACAGCAACGGGCCAGCCGCTGCTTCGCATCACCGGAGGACTGCACATCGGCCCGCCCACCAGCGACGTGGTGGAGGGGGCCCGGCGAACGGCCCAAATCCATAACCTGCACGCCGAGATGCTGACCAGCGAAGACGTACAGGCGCGGTTCCCAATGTTTCGCCTGCCCGAGGGACACGTAGGGCTGTGGGAAGCCGAGGCCGGGGTGCTGGACGCCGAGGCGTGTCTCCAGACCCACCTGGCCCAGGCATGCCGTCACGGGGCGGTGGTACGCATCGACGAACCGGTGCTTCGCTGGCAGGCCGTCGGCAGCGGAGTGCAGGTAAAAACCGACCGCGCGACGTACCACGCAGACCGCCTCGTGCTCTGCGCCGGTGGCTGGATCCGGGATCTTCTGCCCGAACTCGGCCTGCCCCTGCATATCGAGCGCCAGGTAAACGGCTGGTTCCGCCCGCGAGCTAACGCCCCGCTTTTCGATTCGGCCCGATGCCCGGTGTACATCTGGGCCTATGCGCCCGACGCCAAGTTCTACGGCTTTCCCGATCTGGGCAGGGGGCTGAAGGTCGGCCTGCACCATCAGGGCCAACGCGTCGATCATCCCGACGCCCTGGACCGCACCCCCACGCCGACCGACGAGGCGGCGATGCGCGCCCCGCTCCGCCGCCTGCTCCCCGACGCCGACGGACGACTCCTTCGCACCGCTACCTGCTTCTACACCAATACACCGGACCAGCACTACCTCATTGACGTCCACCCCGACCATCCGCAGGTAGCCTTTGCGAGCGCGTGCTCGGGGCACGGGTTCAAGGCGTCGGGCGTGGTGGGCGAAGCGCTGGCCGATCTCGTGACGGGCATCGCACCGCAGGTACCCCTCGACGCTTTTCGATGGAACGGTTAAGATGCGTCTGAGACGAAACCATCCGCCTCCCCGTCCTTTATAGGACGCTCCGTTTTTTCGTAGATTACGCGCAGGTGTAATCCTTCCCTGTCCGCCCGGCCAGGGATTTTTTGTACATATCTCAAGCGGATCATTCCCCATGAAAGCATACCTCGAACGCCAACTGCGCGAGGTGCTGGCCTCGATAGACGGTGTCCCCAACGACTTCGAGCCGGTCGTAGAACGCCCGGCCAATCCCGAACACGGCGACTTGTCCACCAACACGGCGATGCGCCTGGCCCGGCACCTGCGCCGCGCGCCGCGCCAGATTGCCGAAGACCTGGCCCAGCGCCTCCGCGATAAGCCCGTAGATCCGGATCGCATCGCCGCTATCGAAGTGGCGGGGGCGGGCTTCCTCAACGTCCGCGTCGCCGATACCTACTTCTACAAGGCGCTGGCCGACCTGCTGGCCGCCGGGGACGACTACGGACGCACGGACGCGGGACAGGGCCGACGCGCGCTCGTCGAATACATCAGCGCCAACCCGACCGGGCCGCTCACCGTCGGGCACGGACGCAATGCCGTCCTGGGCGACACCATCGCCAACCTTCTGGACTGGACGGGCCACGACGTCACGCGGGAGTATTACTTCAACGACGCCGGACGCCAGATGCGCGTGCTCGGCGAGTCCGTCCGCGCCCGCTATCACGAGCTGCTCGCCGACGAGGACATGGAGCCCTACCTCGACCTGGACGGAGGGCGCGAAGACCTCTGGATGAATCACCTGGAGACCTACGACACGAAGGATATCGTCCTGGAAGACGGCTCAGTCATGGAAGTCCCGGCCCTCTTTCCTTACAACGAGGACGATCCCAAGGATCACGGCTATCTCGGCGAATACATCTACGACATCGCGCGCGGCCTGATCGACACGCACGGCCTCGACCTGCTCGGCACCTCCGACGTAGAGCCGTTCAAAAAAGCGGCGGAAGACGCCATCTTCGCCGACATTGATGCCACGCTCCGGCGGCTGGGCATCGAGATGGACACGCACTTCAATGAATACTCGCTCTACGAAAGCAACGCCGTCTGGAACGTGCTCGACGCGATGCGCAAAAAGGGCTACGTGTATGACCGGGACGGGGCCGTCTGGTTCAAAACCACCGCGTTCGGTAAAGAAAAAGACACCGTGCTCGTCAAACAGTCCGGCGAGCCGACCTACCGCCTGCCCGACATCGCCTATCACAAAGACAAGCTCGACCGGGGCTTCGACGTGATCATCGATGTCTTCGGCGCGGATCACATCGCTACCTACCCGGATGTGCAACGCGGCATCAGCGTCCTGGGCTACGACGGCGACCGCATCGAGGTCATCATCTACCAGTTCGTGACGCTCGTCCGGGGCGGCGAAGAGGTCAAAATGAGCACGCGGAAAGCCACCTTCGTCACGCTCGATGAACTGATGGACGAGGTAGGTGAAGACGTGACCCGGTTCTTCTTTCTGATGCGTTCGGCCCATACGCACCTGGAGTTCGACCTGGACCTGGCCAAAGAAGCCGGCGATAAGAATCCCGTTTTCTACCTCCAATATGCCCATGCGAGGGTCCATCAGATCCTGCACAAGGCCGAAGAAGTCGGCTTCGTCTTCGGCGACGCGCCGGATCTGTCGCTCCTTCGGCATGCGTCCGAGATCGCGCTCATCAAAGAATTGCTGCACTTTCCCGAGATGCTCCAGCAAATCGCAGCGGCCCGTGAACCCCACCGGCTGGCGAGCTATCTACGCGAAGTAGCCGTGGCGTTTTCGCAGTTCTACCGCGACTGCCACATTATTGGCGAAGAGCGAGCCCTGGCGACGGCACGCATGATCCTGGCCAAAGCCGCCCGGATCGTCTTGCGCAACGGCCTGGCCGTGCTGGGCATCTCGGCCCCGGAACGGATGTGAGGGAAGCGTTCGGCGATCAGCAGCCAGCTATATTTTCTTCGGAGAATATCCTTTTTATTATCGAGAAGATAGCGCCTTGAAAAGCTTTAGAGTTTTGAGAGTATGGGAAAAGGCACACCAGCTAACGCTGGATGTCTACAAACTCACCACTTCTTTCCCGGTAGAGGAGCGCGTTGGATTAACGAGCCGGATGCGGCGCGCTGCCGTGTCCTCGAACATCGCTGAAGGTTGTAGACGAGGTAGTGACGCCGACTTCGCCCGCTTCTTACACATGGCTATGGGATCGGCCAGCGAATTGGAGTACCAGGTACTGCTCGCCTATGACCTTGGTTTTTCCGCCGAGGAAGAGTACCGTCGCTACGCAAGCAGCGTGGAAGAGGTGAAACGTATGCTCAGTGCTTTCCTAAAAAAGCTGACCGTTGATCGCTAAAAACCGTATGAAAATAGCTTTTCAAGGCGAGATCGGAGCCTTCAGCGAGGAGGCGGTGCTCGCCATGTTCGGCGAGGCTGAACCCGTGCCGACACCGTCGTTCGAAGCCGTCTTCGGAGCCGTCGAAGCCGGACGCGTGGACCGGGCCATGATCCCCATCGAAAACTCGCTCTTCGGCAGCGTCCACGTCAACTACGACCTGCTGCGGACCCATCCGGTGCACATCGTCGGGGAACTTAAGCTCCGCATCCGGCACCACCTGATGGGCCTGCCGGGCACCACGCTCCAGAACATCCGGCGCGTGCACTCCCATCCGCAGGCGCTGGGCCAGTGTCAGACCTTCCTGCGCGAGCAACTGCCTCATGCCGAAGTGGTCTCGGCCTACGATACCGCCGGGGCGTCCAAGATGATCGCGGCGATGGGCACCAGGGAGGCCGCCGCTATTGCCGGAGAGCGCGCCGCTGCCGAGTACGGCCTCACCATCCTGGCCTCCGGCATCGAGAGCAATCACCAGAATTATACCCGCTTCCTGGTGCTGGCCCGCGACGATCAGCCACCGGCGATCCACCGCCCCGGCGTGCCGCTAAAGACCTCGATTGTCTTTGCCCTGCGCCAGAATGTGCCGGGGGCGTTGTTCAAGAGCCTGGCCGTCTTCGCCCTGCGCGAGCTCGACCTCTTCAAAGTGGAAAGCCGCCCGCTCATCGGCAGCCCCGGCAACTACCTCTTCTACCTCGACTTCGAAGGCTCCGTGGCCAACGAAACGGTCCGGCGCGCGCTTGATCACCTCGGCGAAATCACCGCCTCGCTGAAGGTGCTGGGGTCCTATCCGCACGGCGACGTGGTGGAGTGACGGCAACCCTTGAACTTTGAGACAAGCCGGCAGTAACTGATGCATGTAATTTGTAGTTTTGTTCTCTCCGGTTCATCACTCACTAGCTGGTCTCTGTCGTGTCTCTGGCCTATACCATCCGCGAAGGGTTAGCCGGGTTTCGGCGGGCGAAGTTCGCGTTCGTAGCCTCGACGAGCGCTACGGCGGTCGCCCTCATCCTCATCGGCATGTTTGCGTTGTTGAGCTACCAGGCCCAGCAAGTATCCACCTGGTTGCGCCAGCGCGTCGGCGAACTGGAGATTTTTATCGACGACGTGGACGAGACCATTGCGCGGGCCATCGACGCGCGCGCCGCCCTGGTGCCCGGGGTGGACGAAACCGAGTACGTGTCCAAGGAACAGGCCCAGCAAATCTTTCAGGAAGAGTTTGGAGAAGGAGCCGAGCTATTTCTGGACGAGCCGTTTTTGCCGGCCTCCGTCAAGGTGCGCGTCGAGTCGGCCTACGCCAACCCGGATAGTCTCCAGCGGCTCGTCGAAGAGTTCAGTTCCTGGAACCGTGTCAACGAGGTCGTCTTCAACCAGCCGTTGCTGGTGAAAGTGCAACAGAATCTGCGCCTGCTCACGATGTCGGGGTTGGCGTTGGGTGTGCTCGTGGTGCTGGCGTCGTTGTTTCTCGTGGGCAACACGATCCGCCTGACCATTTATGCCCGCCGCCTGCTCATCCGCACCATGAAGCTCGTCGGGGCTACCGATGCCTTCATTCAGCAACCGTTTCTCATCGAAGGCGTGTTGCAGGGGACCGTGGCGGGCGGTCTTGCCAGCGCGCTGGTGTGGCTTCTCTACGGCGTCATGGCGGGCTATCTCCCGCAACTGACGCTGTCGG
>JBHHWM010000090.1:0-16780 GCA_046756545.1 Rhodothermales bacterium
CGATGGGGTCGTTGCCGGTTTTGGGCTGGACGTAGTCTCGGATGTTGAAGGTGTCGCCGAATCTCAAGTCAATATTATACTCGCAGAACTCCAGCTCGGGCAGTCCTTCACAGAAAGACACATTCGAAATGGCATGATTGCCGAGGCCGCTGTTGTCGAACGATCCGGAGGTGACGGACGGATTGTAGGAGTCCGTTTTGGTATTGGTGGAGGCCTTGACAAACACGGAGACGACGCCTGTCGTGGACGAAAAGTCTGCGCTGATCGGTTCGTTCGAGCCGTCTTTTTGCACGTTGCTAATCGTAACAACGCCGGAGGTGCCTTCCGCGAATACAAAGTTGCCGCCGGCATCGACCTCAAACTTTGCGATGAGCGTCAGGCCGGTTCCGTCGGCGCAGCTATTGGATTGCGCTGTGGCCTGCTGCGTGGTCCATCCCAGCGTGGCGACGAGCGCCACCAACAGGATCTTGGAGAGGAGGGAGTACGGTGAAGAGGCCATCGTAACGAGTTTCATGGGGGCTATCCTTGGTTTGAAAAAGAACCCGACGTTCAGGTTGACAGCGTGCGTCCGATTGCCCATTCACGTCACCGGCACACCTCGCTTGTTCTGCACAGGCTATATGTTGTGCAAACAACTAACAACGAGGTGCGCAAGCTTGATACCAGAGAGGTGCCGTTAAGCCTCTTGTCTTTGTTAAGAGGCTAATAATGCGCGATATACGCCGAAATTCGGCGATTATAGCTTGTTCAAATCGGCAGCAAGCAGGGGTAATTCAATCTCAATTCTAGACGAATCTCTCAGTCTGAGACCATAGTTCCGCGATGGTCATGATTCCCAAGAGGCCGTTTCAGATCGAGAAAAAGGGCGCTCGGGAGTGGGTGATTACCTGGAGATCCGACGGGGGGCTGGACGTAGCCTCAGCCGCTTCGCTACTTAAGCAGCAGCGCCGTTTGCGTTTGAGCAAACGTATCGCCCACCACGCGGATGAGATACGTTCCGCTGGGCAACCCGCGTCCGTCGATGGCGATCGTCTGCATCCGACCGGCGGCCGGTTCGCCTTCGTAGAGTGCCTTCACCCGGCGGCCCAGCACGTCGTAGAGATCCACGCGAACGGTTTGCCGGCGACTTACGGCAAAGCGGAACTGCGCCTCCGGGTTGAATGGATTCGGGTAGACCGGCTCGATCATGAAACGCTCGACCATTTCGACGACCACTTCCACCTCCGGGCTGTACTCGAAGGTGCCGTCAAAGTCGATCTGCTTGAGGCGGAAGACGTGGCGGCCCGGCTCCACATCGGCGATGCGATGCGCGTACGATTGGGGAGTCAGTGTCGTGCCGTGCCCCTCGACAAACGACACGAGTTCCCAATCACTTGCGTTAGTCGGGCTGGGCCCTTGTGTCTTGGCTTCCCTTTTTCGCTCCACTTCGAAGCCCGCATTGTTGGTTTCGGAGGCGGTCTCCCAGTGTAGCCACACCGCGCGACCGTCGAGCACGGCATCGAACGACACCAGTTCCACGGGCAAGACCTGGCCGCCGTCGAAATTTTGCGTTCCCGGCGAGGCCGTCAGGAGCGTCGTGCCCGGGTTCGACGCGGAAGGAGCGGAGTCCGTCGTGAAGCCCATCGTGCCCGCTCCCGGGGCATCTACCGATGAGCGTGTCGTTCGCCCCGTCGGACAATGGTCGGGTGTACCCCCGCTGAGGGTGTCATACTGGTAGTCGAAGATTTCCTGGCCGGAGGGATTTTTCAACACCAGGATCCCGCTGTTGTCGGGCAAAACGTCGGTGCCGGTTCCGGTAAAGGGTGCATCGCGCATCTTCACGTCGAGAGCAGGACCGCCCATCACGAAGAGGCCGAAGTCGACAAAATCGAAGGGAAGCGTAAAAGCGTTGATGAAGTGGGTGGATTGCAGGGTGCTGGAGCCTGTGGAACAGGCATAGACCTCAAGCTGATAGCCGTCGAGGGAGGTGCCTGGCGGCCCGACGATTTCGACGAATTCATCGTCTTCGGTACCGGTCTGCGTGTCGGCGTTGATCTCGTTGATCCAGACGGAGGAGGGGGGCGGTACGGAGCCTGCCAGCGCGGAAACATTCGTCGAGCCGCTGCCGTCCGGGTCGAGGAAATCCGAGAGGCGTTCGCCGGGGGCTCCCCGGTTCCAGTTGTGGGAGAGTTTGGGAAACAGGATGCGCGCTCGATTGTCGTCGCCTCCCGGCCCGCTGCAGGCATCCAGGTCGATGCCGAGGTCGCTGCGTAGCACCCCGATGAGCTGGTGGTTTTCATTGAACAGCGGCGAACCCGACGAACCGACCTCAATCGAGCCGTGGTCGAACGTGGCATCCCAGTAGAAGGCGAGGGTCGAGATGGGGTCGTCATCTATCGCGATCTTCTTGATATCGCTCCTGGGATGGCCGATCACCACGCCGCTCGCCGGGGTGTGGTCTGCGATGGTCCAGCCGGCATAGAACACATTGTATGATGCCGGAATCGGCTCCAGCAATTCCAGCAACAGAAGGTCGGGGCCGTCTCCTTCGGCTGCCCGAACGACGGCCCCGGAGACCGATTGCGACGGCGGCGTCTCTGCCGGGTCCGCACACGTCGAACTCTGGTAATTGAACGAAAAGGTCCAGTTCACGACCTGCCCGACGGCGGGTTGTCCGCAGTGATAGGCGGTAAGCACGTAG
The DNA here is from genome assembly GCA_046756545.1 of Rhodothermales bacterium. Classification (GTDB taxonomy): domain Bacteria; phylum Bacteroidota; class Rhodothermia; order Rhodothermales; family JBHHWM01; genus JBHHWM01. Next base: position 2,681 of record JBHHWM010000090.1, read on the forward strand.
GGCGTATAGTCGTTGCGCGTGTTGTTGACCAGCACACCCGTGCAGCCGTTACTGATGTTCACCACCGACCGTATCTCATTTTCCCAGCCGTCGCCCTCCGGACACGCCACGTTGATGCTGCACGACAATGACGTGGGCACGTATGGGTCGGAGGCGGCCGTAACCGGGCCTGCCGCCGTGTTGTGCAGCCACCCCGGTCGGGGCAAGCCGGTCTGCGCGTGCAAGGGGGCGACGAAGAATACGGCGAAAGCCGCTGGTAGGATCAGCCGTAGCGATAGGCGAAACAGGGAAGAGGCAGAGAACGCTTCATTCATGTCTATGAACGCAGTACGCTCCCCTTCAGAACACCACAGGAAATCGCCGGATTACCCTCAGGAAATCGTCAGATTTTCCTCGAACAGGGGGATGGTGTATCAAGGTGGGTCTCTTCTGCCGTCTCTCATCGGATACTGCACGGCGTTTTGAGGAAGAGTCCTGATTGTGAAAAAGCCCTAAAACGGGCTGAAATAACACTTATTGGGGTGAGGGCGACCAGAGTGATCGCGTTGTCATATCAGGTTTTCAAACACTATACCTAATCGATCTTTACCCTGATAACGGGGCGGAAGGGCGCAACGGGATGGGAGGGGGTGATGACTATGTGCCATCACAAAAAGGCCGACCAGGCATGTGCCCGACCGGCCGAAGAGGTACAAAAAAAACCGGCCAGGCATGCTGTACTGGCCGGTTTTTTTGGGGTGATGGGGGTGGTGCTACTTGACCAACATCACGGGCCTGCTCTCGCTAAAGGATTGGCCGGTGACGCGGTAGAAATAGGTGCCGCTTGTCAAATGCGTGCCGTCGATGGTGAAGGTGTGGTTTGTATTGGCCGACAGGGGACCGTCGTGCAACTGGGCGACGACCCGGCCCAGCATATTATAGACCTCCACTCGGACGTGCTGCTCTTGCCGCACCGACAGCGTGAACTGAGCCTCCGGATTAAAGGGATTCGGATAGGCCCCGCTCAAGAGGTGGGTCGTCGGCACTTCGATCAGCGTCTCCACCTCGGGACTGTATTCGAAGGTGCCGTCGAAGTCGATCTGCTTGAGGCGGAAGGTATACGTCCCCGGATCGAGGGCGCGGACGCGGTATTGGTAGGATTGGGGCCACTCGGTCGTGCCGAACCCTTCGACGAAGCCCAGTTGGGTGAAGGTTTTTTCCACCTTGCCGGGTAGGGGGTTCGGTTCGTGCGGAGCCATTTCCACATAGAAGCCGGCGTTGTTGGTCTCCGAAGCCGTTTTCCAACGCAGCAGCACATCGGGGCCGTCGAGGGTGGCGTCGAACGAGGTTAACTCGACCGGCAGGAAGCCGTCGGCGCAGAAGTCGATGTCGCCGATGCCGATTCGTCCGTTGCCCTGCGGAATGTGCGTGATGCGGACCTCCGTGATCGACTGTCCGTCGGTAAATGCGATATCAGCCTCTACATTGCCGTTGTTGGCCGTGTTACCCACGTTGCCGCTGCCTGCGATCACGGTGAAGCGGTTGGTGCCGCTGTCGTATTGCACGTTCCCCGTGTCGGTGATGCGCGTGGCGCTCGGCGTAAGCGTAGAGGAGCCAATGCCTTCCACGATGATGATGTCGTCCCAGGTCGCGCCGCTTTCGTCGATGTCGTAGACGCGGGCCGTCACCCGCCGGATGCCGGAGGTTTGAAAGACAATGCGAACCACCGATTCGCTGGTCGTACATCCCGCCCGGGCGTCGTCCGTCTTGTAGTTCAACGCCGTCTCGTTCGTGCCGTGATGGTTGGCCGTGGTCGAGAACAGTTGGGTATCAACGCAACTCGTGGAGGACCCCGCCACATTGTCGGCGATGGAGATGGTGAACGGGATTCTGAGCGTCGCGGTGGAGTCGCTGGCGCTAAGCGCATCAAACGACGTTACGCTGTCCCAGTCCAGCACGTCCGACAAACCGGCGGTACATGTCGTCTGGCCGTAGGCCGGGGTGGAATGTAGGAATCCATACCCGGAGAAGAGCAGCAACACGAGGATGGACAGCAGGGTGTGTTGCGTGGGACGAGATCGGTGAGCGGCCCTGTCTTGAGGGGCCACTTCGGATAAGTAAGCCATTTTGCCTGAAGTACTTGATGGATTAAGGCAATGATGGGAGGGGTCATGCCTTATCCGGTTGGTATCAACCGGCAGCGCACATCCCTTCTGCACCGTCAACAGCACGGCCTATATTCCACGTACCCCAGGAAGGGTACACTACGATGGATATGTATCAGCTTCTCCCGCACACGTTTACGACAGTATCGATCTATTGGGAGGAATCTTAAATGAAGAGACCGCCTAAATATCCTGGAATTCTAATTCGAGCTTCAGTGTAGTTTTTGAATTATCATAAGTATTTGTTTTTTCAGTGAATGAAATAGTATAAATTTGTCTATTCATTCAAAGATGTTAACAGCAATCTGCGAGCGATGTCTGGTTCTAATCGATAGCGTTTCGCCACAGGTACGGGCGTTTTGAGGAATGGGCGGTGCGGCAGGGCCGGCGAGTGTCTATAGAAAAGGCTTGAGGATCTGCCCGCTTTCCGCTATTCTCCACCGTCATCGAATCGTAGCACGCCAAGGGCGCTATGCGACACTGGCTTCGTCTTGCTTCAGGTATCGACCGCTTTAACGAGTGGATAGGCCGCGTCATCTTTTGGCTGACGCTGGCGATGGTGCTTGTGGGGTCCTATAACGCTATCGTGCGCTACCTGGACCGCTTCACCGGGTTCAGCTTGAGTTCGAATACGTACCTGGAGCTTCAGTGGTACATGTTCAGCCTCGTGTTTCTGCTGGGAGCGGCCTACACGCTCAAGCACAATGCCCACGTCCGGGTGGATGTGTTTTATAGTCGGCTCTCGCCCAGGGGCAAAGCCTGGATCAACGTGTTCGGCACGGCGCTCTTGCTGCTGCCGTTTTGTGTCCTCATGGTGTGGATGTCGTGGTCGTCTGTGTCGGAGTCTTGGGCTGTGCGTGAGGTGTCGTCCGACCCCGGCGGATTGCCTCGTTATCCCATCAAGACGGTGATCCCCATCGCATTTGTTTTGCTCATTCTGCAGGGCGTCGCTCTGTTGATTCGGCAAGTCGCCATTCTGCTCGGCCGGCAGCCGGATGCCGACGAGCCTTCACAAGAAATGGGGACGGGCCTATGAGTCCTGAATGGCTGGCTCCCTTGATGTTCCTCGGTGCCCTGGTGCTCATCTTCTCAGGGTATCCCGTGGCGTTTTCGCTGGGCGGCACGGCCTTGCTGTTTGCCTTCTTCGGCGTCGAGATGGGGTACTTCGACTGGAACCTGCTCATGGGGCTCCCCAACCGTACCTTCGGCGTAATGTCGAACCTGGTGTTGCTGGCGGTGCCGTTTTTCATCTTCATGGGCACCATGCTGGAGAAGTCGGGGCTGGCGGAGGATCTGCTAAAAACCATCGGGTTGTTGTTCGGGCCGTTGCGGGGCGGGCTGGCGCTGGCCGTCGTGTTTGTCGGGGCGTTGCTGGCGGCGGCTACGGGGGTCGTCGGGGCGTCGGTGGTGGCCATGGGGATGATTTCATTGCCGGTGATGCTGCGCTACGGCTATTCGAAGGAACTCTCGGCAGGGGTCATCACGGCGTCGGGGACGCTGGGGCAGATCATCCCTCCCAGCGTCGTCCTCATCGTGCTGGCGGATCAGCTCGGCATCTCGGTCGGGGACCTGTTTATCGGCGCGTTGATACCGGGTGTCGTGCTGGCCGGGTTCTATGCGCTCTACGCGGCCGGGGTGGCCGTGGCGCGTCCCGATGCGGCCCCGGCATTGCCCAAAGAACTGCGCGACATTCAACTCAGGGAACTGATCAAGCGGGTGCTGCTGGTGATGCTCCCGCCGCTGGCGCTGATCCTGGTCGTGCTGGGGAGTATTTTCGGCGGGGTTGCCACCCCCACAGAGGCCGGTGCGCTCGGCGCGCTCGGGGCGCTCCTCCTGGCAGCGATCAACCGACGGCTGTCCGTCAAGGCGCTGAAGGAGACCATGGACGAAACCACGAAGCTGACGGCCATGGTCATGTTGCTGCTCATCGGCTCCACGGCCTTCGCGCTCGTCTTTCGCGGCCTCGACGGCGACCTCTGGATCGCGCATCTGTTGACGAACCTGCCGGGGGGCGTCATCGGTTTTCTCCTCGTCGCCAACCTGGCGATCTTCATCCTCGGCTTCTTCATCGACTTCTTCGAGATCGCCTTCATCATCATTCCGCTGCTGGTCGTACCGGCTGCGCAACTCCTCACGCCGATGCTGGGCGTACCCGAGCACATAGCGCTCGTCTGGTTCGGCGTGATGGTGGGGATGAACTTGCAGACTTCGTTCCTGACGCCGCCCTTTGGGTTCGCCCTGTTCTACCTGCGCGGCGTGGCACCACCCGAAGTGACCACGGTGCAAATCTATCGCGGGGCGTTGCCGTTTATTGGAATCCAGCTTATCGGCCTGCTGCTTATCATCCTCTTCCCGCAATTGGTGACGTGGGCGCTCTAGCCGTTTCGGTCGCCGTTTCGGTCAGGACGTATTAAACCGCTCTACTGAGCCTCTTCGATTTCAGCAAGCGCCGCGCGGTATGTGTTCGCCTGTTCAGGTTTGCCCCAGGCTTCATAGAGGTCAACGAGGCGTTGCAAGGCATCCCGGGCTTTTTCGTGTCCTGCCGCTTCCAGGCGAGTCAGACCCGATTGCAACAGGGGTTCCGCTTCGTCGTAGCGCTTCTGTTCATACAAAACCCCGCCTAAATCCACGGCGGTGCCTGCCGCGAGCGGGTTGGTTTCGCCGAGCAGATGGGTGCGCATGGCGAGCGCTTCGCGGTACAGCGTTTCTGCTTCGGGCAGATGTTCCTGGGCCACCCGCACCATGGCCAGAGAGGAGAGCGTATTGGCCGTGTAGAGATGGGCTCCCGGTATGGCCTGTCTGCAAATCGCCAGGGCTTCGCGGAGCAACGTATCGGCGTCGGCATAGTGGCCTTCGGGATAGTGGACGAGCGAGGCCAGATTATGCAGGGCCAGGGCCACGCTCGGGTGGGTGTTGCCCAACTGTTTGCGGCGGATGGCCAGCGAAGCGCGGAACAGGGAATCGGCTCCGGCCGGATCGTCTTTGTCGAGATAGACCCAGGCCAGGTTGTTCAGGGTATACGCCACCTCGATGTGCTCGGGGCCTACCACGTTGTATTGTATGGCCAGCGCCTGGCGGTACAACGAATCGGCAGCCTCCACATCTTCCTGCCAGTGCCGCGCCAGGGCGATGTTCGTAAGGTTGGACGCGACCATAACGTGTTCATTGCCGTAGAGCGACCGGGTTATGGCCAGCGCGTCCCGGAAGTGCGCTTCCGACTCGTCGTACAGGCCCTGGTCCATCAGGAGGGTGCCGTAATCGTTCAGGGCTTCCGCCAGTCCGATACCCGTTTTTCCGTTTTTTCTGAACAGGTCGATAGCCTCCCGGTAATACCGGGCCGCCGTATCGAAGTCGCCCTGCCAGTGTTTGAGGAGGGCGAAGTCCTTCAGGCTTTGCGTGGTTTCGAAGTGGTGTTGTCCCAGGTTCGTGCGGCGCAGGTCGAGCGCGTGTTGCAGGTGTGTTTCGGCCTCGTCATACAGCGCCAGGTTCTGATAGGTGATGCCGATGGTGCGTCGCACGGCGGCTTCGATGTCGGGTTGATCGATCAGTTCGGTCTCGACCTGTTGGGCCGCTTCTTCCAGCACCTCGGCCACGGTTACGTCCCGCCCGTCGGCATGCGGATCGACGGAGCCCAGCATCTCTTGCAAGAAGTCGTTGATTCGTTCGGCTTTGGTTGCTTCGGCCTGCGCCCGTCGGGCCTGTGTTGTGGCCGCTACTACCCCCCCGGCGAGGCTCAGGATCACGGCTGCGGTGGCGGCCACACCCACCGTATGCCGCCGAATGAACTTTGAGATCCGATAGCTCACCGTCTCGGGGCGTGCCAGCACGGGCAGGCCCACCAGATGCCGCCGGATGTCCTCCGAAAGCTGTTCCACGGAGGCGTATCGTCTGTCCGGTTCTTTCTTCAACGCCTTCAACACGATCATGTCCAGGTCGCCGGACAGCCGTCGGTGCAAGCCCTCCACCGTGGTGCTTCGCGCCGTGCTCACATCTTCCGGCGTGATGCTCGTCGTCCGTTCTCCTTGCTGCACCTCTTCCGTCCGACGAACGGCCGTCGAGGGACGCGTTGGCTCTTCCTCCAGGATCACGCGTTCTATCTCATACCGCATCCGCTCCGAGAGTCGATACGGGCGATGTCCCGTCAAGAGTTCGTAGAGCAACACGCCCAACTGGTATACGTCCGTCGCCGTCGTGATCGCCTCGCCCCGTATCTGCTCCGGCGAGGCGTATTCCGGCGTCATCAAGCGCATTCCCGTCTGCGTCTTCGGGTGGTCCGTCGCCTCTTCCGTCAGCAGCTTGGCAATCCCGAAGTCGAGCAGCTTGACGGTGCCGTCGTCGGTTACCAGAATATTGGAGGGTTTGAGGTCGCGATGGACGACGAGCATCTGGTGGGCGTACTGCACGGTGCGGCTGACCGTCCGAAAGAGTGCGAGGCGTTGCTTGGTCGAGAGGCGATGCCGGTCGCAGTAGTCGGTGACAGGGCTTCCTTCGACGTACTCCATGACGAAGTAGGGGCGTCCGTCGGGGGTCATGCCGCCGTCGAGGAGGTGGGCGATGTGGGGGTGGTCGAGGGAGGCGAGGATCTGGCGTTCGTAGCGGAAGCGCGAGAGCAGGTCGTCGGAGTCGAGCCCTTGCCGGATGAGTTTGAGGGCGACGGTTTGCTGAAACTGATCGTCGTCGCGCCGGGCGAGGTAGACGGTGCCCATGCCGCCGCGCGCGAGTTCGCGAACGAGGCGGTAGGGGCCAATCTGTTCGCCTTCCAACGACGCTGAAGGCCCTGCATCGAGGGGGGCATTTGTAGGGGCAAAGGGACTTTCGAGGGCGTCGTCGGCATCGGCGCGTTCATAGGCGTCGAGGAGCGAAGCCACCTCGTTGCGCAGGTCGTTGTTACCGGCACAGACGTCGTCCAGGAAGGCGGCGCGTTCCTCGCACGGATGATCGAGAACGGCTTCCAGTACTTCTTTAATCTTGGCCCACTGATCGGTGGTCATACGTCGAGGTCGTTTCAGTGGAGGAGGTGGGTGACGGCCTGCAACAGCGCACCCTGAATAAAACCGTAAAAAAGGCTTCGGGTCGGCTCACTCGCTTCATGTATGTATCCTTTCCGAAGAGTAGGTGACCCACAGTCTACTTCGTGATTTCGCGTTGGAGCCAGGCGCGGGCTGCCACCCAGTCGCGTTTGACAGTGGCGGCCGAGATGCCCAGCACGTCCGCCGTTTCGGGAATGGTCAACCCGACGAAATAACGCAATTCGACAATCCGGCACTGGCGGGGGTCGAGGGCTTCGAGCCGGTGAAGCGCTTCGTGGATACCCAGCACTTCCTCGGCCCGCACCTCGGGCAACTCGCCGATGTCGTCGAGCGAATGGTCCGGCCGGTCGCCGCCGCGCTTGGCGGCCCGTTGCCGCCGGGCATAGTCGACCAGGACGTCGCGCATGGCCCGCGCGGCGATGCGGAAGAAATGCGCCCGGCTTTTCCACGAGGCGTCGTCCTTGCCGGCCAGCTTCAAAAACGCCTCATGCACGAGGGCCGTCGTGTTGAGCGTTTCGTGTGCGTGTTGCCGGAGCCGCTGCCGATGAGCCAGGCGGCGCAGTTCGTCATAGATCAGGGGCAGCAGCCGGTCCAGGGCTTCCTCGTGTCCGTTGCTGAGCTGGGCCAGCAGGTAGGTGACGTCCGTCTGGCGATCCGGTCTCATACCGTATGCCTGTTCATGTTGACCGGCTGGGGATAAAGGGGATATACGTGTTGCCCGGCGCTTAATCAAGGGGAAGCATGGGGGTAGCCGCCCGCCTCCGGGTAAGAAAGGCGCTCTGGAAGCACAATGAGCCGGTTTCGCCTTGTTTCTCGGCTTTATAAGGTAAGGGGCCTCCACGCGCTCTTTTCGACGATACACAGGCCCTTCCCTGCGTACCTCGACCGTCTTCCGTCGTGGCCTGACGGCACGCTTAGATCGGAAAACCTCACCTCGTCTTATCCAGGAGGATAGCATCATGAACGCCCGGCAGCTTTTACCACTGGTCACGATGCTTTTGGTGTTGATGAGCCTCACGGCACCGCGCAGTGCGACGGCTCAGGATAACTTTGCGTCTGCTCCGCCCAAAGGAACCTGCGACCCCCGCATATGCGGCGAGTTTGCCAACTGCCTGGTCGATGGCGGCGGCGGCGACCTCTCGATTTCCCCGCACGTCGTGGAAGTCGGCAAGACGTTTACGGCCACGTTCACGCCCGACGGGCTGTGGGACACCCAGCCCTGGAGTTGGCACAACTTCAGCCTGCACTGGCAGAACGAGAATCTTTGCAGCGGTCCCGGAGCCATGCCGGGCATCCAGATGGTCGGCAACTGCGCCGTTGGGGCCGCCTCGTGCACTTTTCGGGTGGTCTCGCAGGGATCGACAGACGAGGATCAAAGCCTGGGCGGACGCCCCTGGGTGATCATGCGCCTGCGTTTCTCGGTCGGCTGTTGTGCCTCCTGGGATGAGGACTACTTCGGGGTGATCAAGCAAAAATTTGGCCCGGACGCCGTCTTTACGTGGCAGGCCGACGACCAGAATCCCCTGCTCGTCCACTTCGACGCGTCCGATTCCGACGACCCCGACGGCGAGATCGTCTCCTACGATTGGAGCTTCGGCGATGATAAAACCGGTGAAGGGCTCCGCCCCGATCATACCTATGAAAAGGAAGGCTCCTACTCGGTCCGCCTGACGGTGAAGGACAACGACGGCGAGGAGGATAAGGTCACGAAGACGGTCAACCTCAACGCCGCCCGGATGGAATACAAGGTGATCGTCGCGCCGGATTCGGCGCGGTTGGGCAATACGGTCAAGATGAAGGTGGCTGTCAAAAATACCGGCATCGAGTCCCTGACGGAGATTCAGGTGGTCGGCGAACCCACCACCACCGGCGAAGAAGGGGGCGAAGTAAAGTTTACCGGCCCGCCGGATCCGGCCCAGCTAAACCTGGATCCGCAGGCCAGCGATACGCTGGTGTATGAGTACGAGGCGACCAAAGAAGGCCGGGTCGTGTTTGCCGTGCAGGGGGTGCGAGGGAAGGACGAGGACGGAGAAAGGGTAGATGGCGATTTCGCCTGCTCGAAAAACGACAAATGCAACGACCGGGTGGCTATTCTCGGGCCGGAAGTAGTGGTCAATTCCGTCGAAGACCGGCCTCTGAAAGCCGATGTGGAAGGCTGCGATACGGGCAAGACGGTCGACCGTAACGGAGAGACGGAGCCGGAATGTACACTCCGCGCCGCGATTCAGACCGTCAACAAGGAAGCCGGCGGGGCCGGGAAACAGGGCGACGAAACCCTGCTTCGCTTCGACATCCCGGGCGGCTCCAGTGTGGTTCAGATTGCCGTGGGCAAAGAAGACGGACAGCCCTTGCCGGATCTCACGGCCTCCATCACGCTCGACGGATCGACGCAGCCCGGAACGGATATCCAGATCATGGGAACCCTGGTCGATGCGGGGTCCGGGCTGGTGCTGTCTGGGCAAGGCATTACTGTGCGCGGCCTTTCGATCTACGGCTTTTCTTCGGGCGCGGGCATCGAACTGAGCGGTGGCGGCGGACACGTCATCGTGGGCAACCGCATCGGCACCGACCGTACCTCGTTTTCCGGCTTCGGCAATGAAGACGGCATCCAAATCGATTCCGACGGCAACCAGATCGGCTCTCAAAAGACAAGCGACCGCAACATCATCTCCGGCAATATCGACAATGGGATCACCCTGTTGGATGGTAGTGGAAACGTGATCGCGGGGAACTTCATCGGGGCCAATACGGAGGGCCAGGGCGGGCTCTCCAACCGCAAAGACGGGATCGCCGTCCTCGGCGGATCCGGAAATACCATCGGAGGAGCGACCGAAATACGCGGTAGAGAGCTGGGCAATACGATCGTTACCAACGACGACAACGGCATCCGCATCGGCGACGGCGTCACGGACCTGCGCGTCGAGGGCAACCTCATTCAAATCAACGGGGATGCCGGCGTGCGCTTCGACGGAGGCTCGTCGAACTTTATCGGCAGCGCCCTGGCCGATCAGGGTAACACGATAGAGTTTAATGAATACGGGGTGTTGTTCGAAGGGGGGCGCTCGAACCGGGTGCAAGGGAATACCTTTGAAGGCAATTCAAAGGCAGAGGTTCTGATCCGGAACGCCCAGTTCAACGTCGTCGGCGGTCCCTCGGATACGCCCGGCGAGGCTCCCGGCAACGAGATCAAAGGCGTGGTGATCATAGACGAAGGCTCGTCCTTCAACGCGCTACAGGGAAACACCATCCGGAACAAGGACCAATCCCTGGAGCAGGGGCACAGCGTCATTGTTCGAGGAGAAGGGACGACCAAAAACAAAGTAGGAGGCGGGAGCCTGGATAAACGCAACGTCCTCTGGGGCAGCGGGAGTACAGGGGCGGCGGCAAAGACGGATTGCTCGAATGCACAGGCAGGAGCCGGGGTTCTGGTGCAAAGTTCAGGCAACGAGGTGCTCTACAACTACGCCGGCACCAACGAAGCCGGCACGTCGGCCTCGCCCAACGTCGTAGGCGTCCTCGTCGAAAGCCCCGGCGTCCGCGTGGCCGACAACCTGCTCTCGGGCAATGCGTGCGCAGGGCTCCTGGTGCGTGTGGCCGACCCCGGCGACCCGGTCGTGGTCGTGGGCAACCGGATTGGGACCGATGCCGACGGCCTCGCCGCCCTGCCCAATGAAGGACATGGCATCATGGTGCTGGGGGGAGAGGTCACCATCGGCGGTGCGCGTGGCGGGGCCTGCGAGGCCCCCTGTAACCTGATCTCGGGCAACCATGGAGACGGCATCCATTTCTTCAATGACGGCACCTATTCCTTTGGAGCCAACAACAAGGTGCAGGGCAACTTCATCGGCGTGGACCTTGGCGGCACCCGGTCCGTGGCGAACGAAGGCAGTGGCATCGTGACACCGGAATCGGCCCCGTTGATGATCGGGGGTGCCAGCCAGGCCGGGGGCGGTTCGTGCGACGGGGTCTGCAACGTCATTGCCGGCAACAAGCAAGACGGCATTCGCGCCCTGAATATGGGGAATATTGGGAAGGGATCCGTCAAGAACGGCGACTTCACCGGGCTCACCGTGCAGGGCAACTTCATCGGTGTGGGGATTAACGGGAATCCCGTGTCCGTCGCGTGCCTCACCGGAGGCGGAGGAGGGAACTGCGGCAACGGCATCGCCCTCGGCGGTGTAGCCAGCAACAACCTGATCGGGGGATCCGAACAGGAGGGCAACGTCATCGCGAACAACGGCCGCACCGGCGTGCTGATGGCCGCAGGGATCCGGAGCGGCCTGGTGCCGCGTCCCATCTCGGGCCAGGGCAACGTCGTTCGTTCCAATCGCATCTACAACAACGGTGCCCTGGGGATCGATCTCTCCGGCAATCCGAGCCCGGTCGGTGACGGGCCCTCGGCCCACGGTGCCGGCGGCGCAGGCCCCAACGGCATGCAGAGCGCCCCCAACCTGATCCAGGCGGTTCGGGAAGGCACAGCGGCGGTCCGCCTGTACGGCTCCATGCAGCCGCCGGGCGATTCCTACACGGTGCAGGTTTTTGCCAACCGGGTGTGCGACGACTCCATCTTGAATAATAATCAGACGACGAACTGGGGCGAAGGCGAGGTGCCGATACACGAAGTCTTCGTTAACACCAATAATTTCGAGATCACGCTGTTCGGTGTGGGGAGCATGCCGTACCTGACGGCCACGGCTACCGGATCCAACGGCACGAGCGAGTTCAGCCAGTGCATCGAGATTGCAGACGCCGGCCAGACGACCCAGGTGGTGCTTCAGCCCGGAGTAAGCGCCAATGGGAACGGGGCTATCGTCACGCCTACTACGGGCACGATAGCCGCCAAGACCGGGGCGGCGGCCACGCTCTTCATCTCGCGCTACGACACCGCGCCCATCGGCAATGCCTTCTCCGGCTCGGGCGCTACGGCCCCCGACGGCTCCGTTCTGCTTCCCGTCGATGTGGCGGCGGGCTACTGGCGGCTGGCCGGTGTCGACCTGTCCGACACCTTTACGTACGATCTGTGTCTCGATGCCTCGGGCTTCTCCCCTGCTCAGGCCGGGCAGATGGTGCTCGTCCAGCGCCACGCGGAAAACGGGGGCATCTGGCAGCCGCACGACACCCGCCTCGATACGCGTGACGGCACGCGCTACGCCTGTACCGATGGGCTGACGACCCTCGGCGAGTTCGGCTTCGGGCTGGGCAGCATCACCACGCTGGCTACCCCGACGCTGGTGTCTCCGGAAGACGGCGCGGAGGACGTCACCATTCCGTTGACGCTGTTCTGGGAAACGCTGCCCAACGCGGCCACCTACGATGTGCAGATGGCCTTCAACACACGCTTCACGACCCTGGTGCTCGATACGACCGGGGTGGGCCAACCTTCGCTGACGGTGCCCGACCTGGACCGCGTGATCGAACACTACTGGCGGGTGCGCGGGGTGACCGCCACCGATGAAGTGGGACCGTGGTCGCCGCCGTTCCGCTTTACCACGTTCCTCACCCAGGTCGGCCTCGACGACGAAGAACTCCCCGAGGGGTTCTCCCTGGCGCAGAACTACCCCAACCCGTTCAATCCGCAGACGACCATTCTCTTCACGCTGCCGCAGCCGGAGTGGGCACGCCTGGCGGTCTACGACGTGCTGGGTCGGGAGGTGGCGGTGCTGGTCGAGGGGCCGCTTCCGGCGGGTCGTCACCGGGCGGTGTTCGATGCGGCTCGTTTGCCCAGCGGGGTTTACCTCTACCAGTTGCGCACCGCCCGGCAGGTGCTCTCGCGGAGAATGTTGCTGGTGAAGTAACGGAGCCGGCTACGGTTCGTCCGAGGCCGCCAGCAGCGCGCGATATTCGGCGGCTCGGTCGGGCTTGTTCCAGTCGGTGTACAGATCGACGAGGCGCTGGAGGACTTCCTGTGTTCTTACGTGGTTCGTGGCCTGGAGCTTCGGCAGGCTGGATTGCAGCAGGGCTTCGGCCTCTTCGTAGTGTCCCTGCTCATACAACACCCCTCCTACCTCTATCTCGGCGACGGCGATCAGCGGGTTGGCAGTGTCGAAGAGATGTTTGCGCATGGCGAGGGATTCTTTCAGCAGGGCTTCGGCTTCCTGGAGCCGGCCTTGATTTACCCGAACTTTGCCCAATCCATAGAGCGCGTTAGACGTGTATGGATGGTCGTCCGGGAATGCTTTGCGGAAGATCGATAGGGCTTCTTGTAGGAGCGTGTCGGCCTCGTCGTAGTCGTTTTGCGGGACGTAGATCTGGGTGGCGAGGTTAAGCAAGGCAAGGGCCACGTTGGGATGTTCGTCGCCCAACTGTTTGCGGCGGATGACCAGCGAAGCGCGGAACAAGGAATCGGCTCCGGCCGGGTCGTCTTTATCGAGATAGACCCACGCCAGGTTGTTCAGCGTATGCGCCACCTCAATGTTGTCTGGGCCTACCAGCCGGTATCGCATAGCTAGCGCCTGCCGGTAGAGCGAGTCGGCGGCTTCGATGTCGCCGAGCCAATGCCGCGCGAGGCCCAGGTTATTGAGTGCGGCGGCGATGTCGATGTGTTCGTCGCCTCGCACCACGCGCATCATCGCCAGGGCCTCATCGAAGTGAGCGGCGGCTTCGTCATAGGCGCTCTGATCCGTCAGCAGGGTGCCGTAGTCGTTCAGGGTTTCCGCAAACCCGACCTGGTCGGTTCCCTGCGTCCGGAACAGGGCCAGCGCCTGCTGATAGTAGGTGGCCGCGGTGTTGAGGTCGCCCTGCCAGTGCTTGACGAGGGCGAAGTCTTTGAGGCTCTGCGCCGTCTCTGCATGGTTCGGTCCCAGGTGAGTCCGGCGGAGATTCAGGGCGCGTTGGAGTTGGGTTTCGGCCTCGTCGTACAGGCCCAGGTCCTGATAGGTGATACCGATGGTGCGTCGCACGTCGGCTTCGATCTCGGGTTGATCGGC
>JBHHWM010000091.1:0-16775 GCA_046756545.1 Rhodothermales bacterium
GATCACCGGATAACGTGGTTCATCCGATTCGCTCGGCAATATTTCAAGCCCCGTACCATCGGGCAGTCTAAAATCGACGATAGCCAGGTCGGGGATCCTCTCGTCCAGGTGTCGATGTGCCTCCTGAAGCGTTCGCGCGACCACCAGGCGGACGGGCCGGTCCGCAGCCTCGAACGCCCGGCGAATCAGCACGGCATGAGCCTCTTCGTCTTCCACCAGTAATATTCCAACGGGAGCCTCTCCCATGACGCACCCATCAAACAACCCTATCTATGCAGACGTGTATACCCCCGTCCCTCTCACTCCCTCGGATGACAGTTCCAACCCAGCCAGTAATAGCCGATCTCCTTCATTAATTGGGTAAAGGAGCCAAAATTGACAGGTTTGACGAGATAGCTATTAACATGCTCAGAGTACGCTCTGTTGATGTCTTGTTCTGCGCTTGATGTGGTTAAAATAATGACCGGAATAGCCCGGAGCGTATCGTCGCTTTTAATCTGTGTCAGCACTTCAAGCCCATCGATTTTGGGCAGGCGAAGATCTAACAGGATGATATGAGGACGAGGACTTCGTTCCGGATCGGCATAGGTTCCCTGTCGGAAGAGATAGTCTATGGCAGCCTCTCCGTCACTGACATGGTAAATCTCATTGATCACCTGATGCTCTTCGAAACTCCGGCGCACCAGTTCGGCGTGCGCCAGATTATCCTCGACGAGCAAAATCGTCATTGTTTCCTCGCGTAATTCTTGCCCACTCATCATGAGTTTATTCTCCCATGGAAGCTTCGAATTAACGTATTCTCGGGATGGTGTCCGTTCGACCCCTGTACCCGTTTCTTTCTCACTGGCCCGCTGTTTTTCATGACCTTCGCCCCTCTTCTCTCATCCCACAGAAACGCCGGTAGTGTCATGAAAACAAAGTACACAGCAGGTTTGTTGATCTGATGATGATAGTAAAATCATCGGTGAGGAGGAATGTCGCTTTGACCACTCGACCCCGCGCTCAAAGGAACCGCCAATATATACGATAGCATTCGACTACAGCAAATCCACTTCAACATACACCGACCAATTCACAAAAAAAGTCACAGGAATACTCACTCATCCGGAGGTGTCACGGTAACGATCGTCGCCCCCCAGCTCCCGGCATCCTGATGAGCCAGGCAATAATCGATCACTTCCGGCAACCGGTCGAGGATATGATGAACGGTACGCCGGAGCGTTCCTGTCCCTTTGCCGTGAATAATGCGAACCCTCACGATGCCGCGCTCGCGACAGGCACGAAGGTATTCCGGCACGAGATCCTTCACATCGCGGGGATCGAACACGTGGAGATCGAGGATGCCGTCAACGGGGTATTCGACAGGTTCCATGCTTCGTCCGCTGGATAATCCCTCTGGTTACAGGCACGATGATGGGCCGGATGCTCCCGCTTAACGCGTTGGCTTCTCGAATACGATGAAGTGCTGTTGAGGCAAAACGTCTTTGGTTTGCCGCCACACCAGACCATGCGCTTCCACCTCCCTGCGCACCTGCTCTTCCGTCATCTTATGGAGCGGCTCCATAGGAATCGTCAGGTCCTCGCCCCGGTATTCCACAAGAACAAGACGCCCCCCCGGTCTGAGAGCCTGCACGATGTACTCCATCATCTCGTGCGGATGCGAAAACTCGTGGTAAGACATCACGATTAGGATGATATCGACGGCACCGTCCGGGAGATTTGGATTGTCGATAGTCCCTAGAATGGGCTCAACGTTCGCAATGCTGTCGGCCTCCATGCGGAGGCGAATCTGCTCCAACATCTCGGCCTGAATGTCGACCGCCAACACCTTGCCCCGGGGTACGTGCGGGCTGATGCGAAAGGTGAAATACCCGGTGCCTGCCCCAATATCGGCGACGACATCGTCAGTGCGCATTTCGAGCGCCTCGACGACCCGGTTCGGAAACTCAGTTTCTTCGCGCTCGGGCCGCTCCAGCCAGACGGCCCCCGGATCATGTTCCGTGACGGCTGCGATCTCCCGTCCCATATACACCTTGCCGGTACCGTCAGGGCTCTGGTTGGAGCGATACACGTAGACCGTTGTAGAATCGGTCGTCGAGCCGGGCAGGAACCGTTCGCAGGTGTTCCCTGCCACACTCACAGCCAGCAACAGTAGCCCGAGAACCACACCCAGGTAAGGAGGCCAGATCTTTTTAAACGTGTTCACAGGCTCCTGAAGTTGGCATGACATAGATGGTCAAGGGGTATTAACGCAGCGGCGACAAAATGTGTTCACACCGAAAAGGTCGGCACCCATATAAAGGAACACCGACCTTTTAGATATCATGGTGCCGCGCGCTATACGCTTAGTCTTTGAGGCCGAAGTATGCCTTGACGGCTTCGTAGTCGCGGAGGTCAAGGTTCGTATGCTTACCCAGCGCGAATCCATCGATGATGACGGCCTTCATGTCGTAGGTCGGCGGTAGCAACGTGAGAATATCATCCCAGACGACGGTGTCGTCCGTCGAAGCCTCCACAAAGACTTCCAGAAAGTTATCATCAAAGCCATACCCCAACGTGAACGTATAATCTACTGCGTTCAGATCTTGCGATTCGACGCCTATCGTAAACGGCAGCGCCGTCCAGGTCCCCTGGTCTCGGAAGAACAACAGCACGGCACCCCCATCGACCACCGAGGGCGTGATGTCCGGCATATCGTATTGTGCCGAGGCGACGGCCCCGTTGAAGACGGCGTCATCGAAGGAGAACAAGAAGTTGATGCTGATAACGTTGGCGGTTCCGGGGGGTCCCTGCGGCCCCTGCGGCCCGACGGGGCCTTCGTCGCACCCAGCCGCAGCCAGGAGAAACAGGACGACGAGTGTGCTTGAAATCAGTGGTCTCATAGGACTTCCCTCTCTATTGATCCATGGTTGCCTTTTGGATGGACGCCTCCGGCCGTACCAATCGTAACACCGGCCTGCCTGAGAGACGCGCTAGCCGGTGCTTTTGCAAACAGTGGACCTTCTTCGGCACAAAAGAGACAAACCTCGTCATACAGTCTAAATTCGGGACGATGCAGCGTTCTTTTTGGCAGAAATGGACGTGCTCATTAATCAAACCGCCCTGCTTCGCCTGATTTTCCCCCTGCGAATGATAGATATGTCTAGCTTAGCATACACGTCCTGCCTCTTCTCCCGCACAATGCAAGAAGGGCACAAGAACCTGCCTGGGTGAAAAGACCGAGCGACCTTGGGGAAATAGATAAGCTCCGCTGGGCCTGTTCAGTCTCGATAAATGTAGACTTCCACGTTGCCCTCGGCATCAATAGCGCCCCGGTACATACCCGGTGTATTGAACGGCATGGCGATATGACCGTCTCGGTCGATAGCTATGATGCCGCCGGTCCCGCCGAGTTCGCCCAGCCGCCCCATGATGACTGCATTCGCCGCTTCGACCAGCGACAACCCGGCATAGCGCATCATGGCCGCGATATCGTAGGCTACGACGCCCCGGATGAAATATTCGCCATGACCGGTGGCTGAGATGGCACCGGTCTCGTTGTCGGCGTAGGTACCGGCTCCGATGATAGGCGAATCGCCGACACGGCCAAACTGTTTGTTGGTCATCCCCCCCGTGGACGTACCGGCGGCGAGGTTTCCTGCCTGATCGACCGCGACCGCTCCGACCGTGCCGTACTTGTGAGCATGCGCCTCGCGATCCGTATCGAACAACAGGGCCCCGCCGGAGGGCGTCCTTCCTCGCTCCTGTTGCTGGACCTGCTCAAGCTGACGCCTCCGCCGCTCGGTATAAAAGGTCTCGTTCGGCACCATCTCAATGTTGTGCTCCTTCGCAAAGGCTTCGGCACCCGCCCCCGTCATCATCACATGCGGCGACTCCTCCATGACCAGGCGCGCCAGGGCAATGGGGCTTTCGATGTGCTTGACCCCGGTAACGGCCCCTGCGTTGCGCGTTCGCCCGTCCATGATCGAAGCGTCGAGTTCTACCGTGCCTTCCCTGGTAAACACAGCTCCTTTGCCGGCATTGAAGAGCGGCGACTCCTCCATAATCTGAATAGCCGCAACGACCGCATCGAGACTCGTTCCGCCGTCGCCGAGTACCTGATAGCCCGCCTTCAACGCTTCCGTCAATGCAGTACGATAGGCTGCCTCCAACTCCGGAGTGAGATCGCTCCGCTGCATGGTGCCCGCACCGCCGTGAATAGCAAGAACATACCGGGGCTTTTCTTGAGTTTGTGCCGTGGACACCATGCTCATACCGACGAAGATCAATAAAAGCATGATGAAAAAAACCGGCCGGGCACTTCGGATACTGGTTCGCATGCGTAAGAAAACAGGGCTTGTGGTTCTGCGCAACGAGAGGAAAGTCTGTACGAATGAAGGATCGCACCGTAGCGATTTTCACTTCACCCGATCAACCTACCGCACATTAGGAAATGAAAAGCCAGGAAGCAAGAAAAAGGGCATTTCTTCACCACTCACCCGTCCGGAAACCGGCTTCCTACTTCTCCGGTTTGCTGCTGCCGACTACCCATCTACGTAACGTTCCGGGCTCCCTGCAAACGTAGAAGTGGTATGCCTCTTGCTGATAGGGAATACGACACGAAGGAGGGAACTACTTCTTGAATTAGTGTCAAATTCTACACGTAGTCCTGCAAGTTTGTCAGCAATTTTGTAATAATTGTAGGATTTACTCCGTTAACTTTTTACCCAGTGCCGCGTATCGCGGCACACATACCCTTACATACCGGATTGTTACTGAACACCTTTGATCAGGTCCGTATCTTTAGAGCTAAGCACCACTGGAGGTAGCTCTATTAGGTTGGCTAACGGATCTGGATTAGGATCGTTCCGAACATCCTGAGCTCCCAGCTATTTCCAGGCACAAGACCGCAGGTGTAACGTGGCAAATATATCGCGCATTATAAGAAAAACCGAAAAGAAGCAACGTTCGGCCACGAGCCGGTACGAAGCGCTTCAGCAGATGAGCGACGAGGATCTGATGGAGCAGTTTCAGGCCGGCACGGTGGAGGCGTTCAACATTCTGGTTGATCGCTATTCCGAACGGCTGATGCATTACCTCTACGGCTTCCTCGGGGATACCAAGCGGTGCGAAGACCTCTTGCAGGAAACGTTCCTGCGAGTCTATCGCAACCGCCACTCGTACCAGCGAATCGCCAAGTTTTCGACGTGGCTCTATACCATCGCCGGGAACTTGGCCCGTTCGGAATACCGCAAGCGGAAACGACGCCGGATGTACTCCATCCAGTCGGTGAACCGCGACAACGAGGAATATGAACTGGCTATCCCCGACGAATCGTTCTCGCCGGACCGGCATACGGAGAGCACGCTTCAGGACAAGTATATCCAGGAAGCGCTGCATCAGATTCCACCGGACTTCCGCGAAGTCGTCGTGCTCCGAGACATTCAGCAACTCGCCTACGACGAGATCGCCGAGATCACAGGCCTGCCGATGGGTACCGTGAAGAGCCGCATCAACCGGGGGCGCACCAAGCTCCAGGTGCTGCTCAAAGACATCTACCCCTTTCTGATCTCAGAAGCGGAAACGGTCTATTAGAGGCTGGTTCTTGAATGCTTTGCAGCCCCGGCATCGGCTCTGACTGATGCCGGGGCTGTGTTTTATAGGCCCTCGGTCTGGGATACGACAGCCACCGTCTCAGCGTGTATACCGGGAAGCGTCGGCACGCAAGGTATCCCTGCTTTGTGTGTCGGACCAACGCTTCAGACCGCAGCTTCATTACATGTGCGGCACTGTGCGCCCGGAAACTGAGACGCGCTTTCTCCCCTTCATATCAGCTCAAGAGACCGGCCAGAGAGAAAAGGAGCGCAACGCCGAGAAGAATGCCGATGGCAATGACGAGTTCTTTGCGTCTCCGCTTATTCATGATACCGCTCAGTTTGTGTTAATGCCGAAAGAGCGCAGTGCTTTTGGCTACAATCTAACAATCGCGCATTCTTTCGCAAGCGGTTTTCGCTAACTTTGGCGGCATGCACTTCAACGCATGCCGGCTGAGGACGGGGAGCGACCGGTAGAGGTCCGTCCGGGCAAGGGCCGCGAATCCGTCCGCGCGTCTCGATGCACGTCGGGATATACATACCGGTCCCGGCTGCCCTTCTTCATCCCAATGAGGGTTCCGCTCCCGATGCCCAGCACGACGCCGAAACCAGTGATAACCGAGACGTAATACGCGGTACTCTCTCTGGCTGTGTCCTCGTCCCGAACGGAGGTGAGGGCCAACCCGGCAGCAATCCCTACGATGGCTCCCCCCACAGCGCCGAACGCAGCGCCGTGCAACGCCCCTCGCCCAGGCCGCTGGCGCGTGATGGCGCGAATGTCGCTCGTGGCAGCGCCCCGTATGTTTCCCGTAAGCAAATCAACCGACCACGTCGAATCGGGGCGGATGCGAAGGGCCGTGGATTCCATCGTTCGTTCGTCGTTGAGCGCGATATCGACCTGGCGTCCCTCCAGCGTCTGATGAAGTTCGTCGAAGCTGATGCCCGACCCGGCATCGGAGTTGATATGCCGGGTATGGGTGCAGCCCGTAAAGAGGAGAACAAGAAGTCCCCAGGAAAGCGTCTTGAGCAAAGCCATCGTGTAGATTGTGTTTATTCAGAGCACGACCGTTCGGGCACAGGGAAAAAAGGGGCCGTCTTCGGGTGTGCATCTATGCCTTGTCGAGATGCTAATATCGACACGCGCCGCTTTCTTCTCAAGCAGACAAGGCGTTGACTTTTCAACAAGGATGCAACGGCCCGGCCCTCAGAGCAAGACCTCGGTACCCAGGTTGCGTTCCTCAGCCACGGATACCACCCGGCTCGCCGCCATCAGGTCTTGCACGGCATTGCCGACGGACTTAAAGAAGGTCACCTCGTCATCCGATGTCCTGCCTGCTTTGCGCCCCGCCACGATTTCGCCCAGTTCGGCGTGGATGTGCTCCGGAGTCATCTTCCCTTGCTGAAGCAGTTGAATAAAATCCCCGGCTTCGGACAGGCAGGATGCTTTGTGCCCCACCACGACTTTTGCCGCCAGCACGGTTTCGGGAGGTATCTCGGACATATCGGGTCGATAGGAACCGATGCCGTTAATGTGCACATCGGCTTTCAGATCGGCATGCGCGAAGACCGGCGTCAACGACGTTGTGGCCGTGCAGATCACATCGGCCTCGCGCAAAACACCGGCGGACGGAGCCACCTGCACATCGACGGACAGGTGTTCGCTCATCTCTTTCGCCAACGCCGCCGCTACGTCCGAACGGGTATCGAAAATATACGCACGCCGGATCGGGCGGACGGCACACACCGCCTCCAACTGCGTCCGTCCCTGCACACCGGCTCCGAAAAGGGCCGCCACCTCCGCCCCTTTGCGCGCCAGCACGTCGGTTGCCAGCCCCGACGCCGCGCCCGTCCGCAGAGCCGTCAGGTATTCTCCGTCCATCATCGCGACGGGCCGCCCGGTGGCGGCATCCATCACCATCACCAGGGCGTGGATGAGCGGTAGGCCGCGCCCCGGATTATTTTCGTGGATCCCCACCACCTTGAGCCCGAAGCGGGCCGTCCCGGGCACATACACCGGCATCAACAGCGTGCGCCCACGGTACTCGGGCATCGGGACGTTCATGCGAACCGGCACCGTAGCCTGCCCCTCCGACAGCGCCACGAACGCGTCTTTCATCAGCACGACGGCCTCGGGCATAGAGAGAGCCTCTCGCACGTCCTCGCCCGTAAGAAATCGAAAACGGTTCTTCGCCATCAGATGGAGGATTAGGATCGCGGGGACGATGCTCGGGCTACCGGGCAGCCTCCGCCTCTACGGCTTCGACGGTCTTTGGGATCGGTTTGCCCAGCACGCGGTAGCCGTCGTCCAGCACCAGCACATCGTCTTCGATCCGGATACCCCCGAAGCCTTTGTACTGCTCGACCCGGTCGTAGTTGATGTATTCTGCATGCTTTCCTTCAGCCTTCCACTGGTCAATCAACGTCGGGATGAAATACAGCCCCGGCTCGACGGTAAGCACGAAGCCGGACCGGAGGCTTTTCCCCAGTCGGAGATAGGCCAGCCCGAATTGCGCGCTTCGACGGACGTCGTCGTCGTAGCCCACGCGGTCTTCGCCCAGGCTCTCCATGTCGTGCACGTCGAGGCCCATCATGTGCCCCAGGCCATGCGGGAAGAACAGGGCATGAGCCCCGGCGGCCACCGCTTCGTCCACATCTCCTTTCATCAGGCCCAGTTCCTTTAATCCCTGCGCCTGGACGGTGGCGGCCAGCAGATGGACGTCTTTGAACCGAACGCCCGCCTTGATCGCAGCGATAGCCTCCATCTGGGCCTTCAGCACCAGCGAATAGATGTCCTTTTGCCGATCCGTGAAACGACCGCCGACGGGAATGGTCCGGGTGATGTCCCCGGCGTAGTGCAACGGCGAGGTAGCGCCGCAATCGCACACGGCAATATTACCCGCCTGCATGCGATTGCTGGGATCATGGTTGTGCAGCGTTTCGCCGTGAATCGAGAAGATGATGGGGAACGAAACGCCCCGCCCGTGTGCCAGCGCCACGCCCTCCAGCGCCCCGGCTACCTCGCGCTCGTTGACGCCCGGCCTCGCGCAACGCATCGCCAGGGTGTGCATCTCGCCGCTGATGTTGACGGCCGTCTCGATCTCGGCAATCTCGCGCTCCTCTTTGACCTCGCGTTGCGCGATGACGGCGTCGATCAATACCGGCGAGGCCTGCTCCTTGATCTGCGCCGAGCGCCGGCCCAGCAACCGCTCGAGCGCAAAAAAGGTATCGCTCCGGTAGGGAGGCAGAAAGTGCACCGTCCGTCCCTGCGTCAGCACCCGGCTTACCGCTTCGGGCAGCTTCTCGACAGGCAGACTGTCCGCTACGCCCACGCGCCGGGCCTTCTCGCTGAGAGACGGTTGCGGCCCGGTCCAGACGATGTCGTCGAGGGTGGGGTCGTGGCCGAAGAGCACCTCGCGTCCCTCGTCCACATCGATGATCGCCGCCATGCCGGGGGTATCGTGGCCCCAGTAATAGAGAAACGAGCCGTCCTGGCGAAAACGATAGAGATTGTCGGCATAGTTCATCGGACTCTCCTCGTTTCCGAGGAAGAGGATCAACCCGGAGTCTACCTGCTCCTTGAGCCGGTTTCTCCGCCGGCTGTACACGTCGGCTTCAAACATGAATCACGTTGATTTTGTGGTTGGAGAGGCACGGCCCTTATCGCAGCATAAATCCGTGCCGGAGGGGATCGTCGGGGTCGAGGCAGAACGTACTACGCCCCGTAATATACGCCCGTCCCTCCACTTCCGGGATAACCGCCGCAAACGGCCCGAACGACGTCGTTTCCCGGACACGCACCGTAAACCGGCTGCCGATGATACTCTCGATCACAACGGGCTCACCGACGCCGATGTCTCCGCGTGCGTGGTGGATGGCCGCGCGTGCGCTGACTCCCGTCCCGGTAGGGCTCCGATCTACCTCGCCCTCGGCAAAGATACAGACGTTGCGGCTGTGCACACCCTTTGCCTCGGCAGGGCCGATGAAGATGGTGCCGTAGAGAAAGTTCAGGTCCTCCTCGAAGGGATGCTCGATGGCGCGGCTTGCCGCCACGGCACGCTTGATGGCCATCCCTTGCTCGATCAGGGCGCGAAAATCGCCCGGCGTGCAGGTCAGGCCTACCTCCTCGGCCTGTACGAAGGCATAAAACGCTCCGCCGAATGCCAGGTCGTACCGCACGCTCCCGAGCCCCGGCACCTCCACCGTCTCCTCGAGCGCTGCAACGAACGACGGAACGTTGTGAAAATACACGCTCTGCACCTGCCCATCGGCGATGCGTGCATAGGCCGTCACCAGCCCGGCGGGCGTATCGATGGCAACCCTGGTTTCGGGTGTGTGCAGGGGGTACATCCCCGTTTCGAGCACTACCTTTGTGACGGCAATGATGCCGTGGCCGCACATGGTGCTATACCCCTCGTTGTGCAAGAACAACACGCCGAAGTCGGCCTCCGGCGTGACGGGCGGCGTGACGAGACACCCGTACATATCGGCATGGCCTCGCGGCTCCCACATCAAGGACGTGCGCCACACATCGAGATGGGCCTTCGCATACCGGCGGCGTGCCAGGATCGACTCTCCCTGCACCTCAGGATAGCCACCCACGATCACGCGCAACGGCTCGCCTTCCGTATGCGCATCGACGGCGACGATCCGGGACCATGCCTCCGGAGGAGTCCATGCTTGCATCTTGCTTAGCTTTTCGACAAATCCATTCCGCATAACACACCTGATTCCGGGTTCACGTCGCCTGCCGACGGGGCGGCCCACTTCTGGAAGCTAAGAAGTAGCGTTCACCTTTGAACGGCTGCCGCGTCGTTTTTTGTCCATCTCGATATTGCTATAGATGCTCAAATACTAGACTTTTAGGGGAAGGAATATGAACGCATCGCAAACGACTATTCACATGTTCTTTTGAAGAAGGTACGATTATGTCGAACCCAGGATTGGCCGACCTGCTTGGAACGCGAGGGAAATCCATCCAGTGGGGCCGCCTTTTTTTGTTCTTCGGAGCCCTCTTTTTGGGAAGCCTGACCCTCCTTGTCCTCTCCCCCGCCGTCATTTCGTCCACCCAGACGGGGTACTCACTGGAACTGTTTCGGGGGATTCTCTCTCCGGAGTCCTGGCTGGCGACCCTGTTGCGTGACGTGCTGCTGGCGGGGCTGGCGGTCGTTGTGTTCCGCCTGATGCCGAACGCCATCGCTGCGGTGCTCATCGCGGCTCTCCTTTATGCTCCCCTGGGAGCGCTGATTGTTTACGGCGAGACCGGCTTGATGATGATAGCCCAGGGCATGGACCCCATGATGAGAGATGCCCTGCAATTCAGACTCGATAGTATATGGAGTCCGGGGTCGCTCCTCGCTCGGGCGCTGTGGGTCTGTTTCTTCCTGGGAGGCCTCGTCCTGGCGCTCCGGTTGATCAAACGGGTGGGACCGGCCCTGATGCTGGGAGCCCCTGCGGGGATCGTGGCGCATCGCTTGTTCATGGCCTTATTCAACGGCCTAAGCCTGCCAAGCATCGTATTGTTGTTCTTCAGTGTGGTAGAAATGCTGGTCTTCGCCGGCGTGTTCTGGCTGGGGCTGCGCTTTGCTTCAGATCGACCCATCCCCCCGGATCACCCCGAACCACGCCTCTCCAGAGGGTTCTACCTGAGTTCATGGGCCGTGGCACTGGGGATCACCAACCTCGTGTCACTCGCCGTGATCATCTTGTTCAACACAGAAACCTGGGGACCGCCCAATGCCGTCCCGGCCCTGCTTCTCATGGGCATGGTCAGCCTGCTGGCAATCTACGGGGTGGTGGTGTTCGCCGTACTCCTCTACAAGATGTGGGCCTCCATCCAGGACGGCCACGCCCGTACCTCGCCCGGCAAAGCGGTGGGTTTCTTATTCATCCCCTTTTTCAATATCTACTGGGCTTTTCAGGCCCTCTGGGGATTCGCCCGTGATTACAATGCCTTCATCGACCGGCACGGCCTCGACAACCCGCGTCTGTCCTCCGGGTTGTTCCTGGCCTACGTGGTGCTCAGCCTCGGCGCAATCGTCCCGTTTCTGGGCCTGGTGCTGATGATGGCCGGTTACGTCGTCGGCCTGGTGATGATCTCACGCAGTTGTGATGCGGTGAATGCGCTTCCCAGAACCACCCCTTCCCCCCGGCTCACCGGCATAGCGTGAGCGTTCTCCACTAAACCCGACACAGAGGCACCGCCATGAACGATGAGACATCCTTCCTGAAAGGAAACCTGGCATTGGTTTTCACCCTGGCCTTCATACTACTGGCGTTCGTCGGGGGATGGTTGTCGTCGGCCCTGAAGTCAGAGGAACCGACGCCGCAACGTGCACCGAGCTTCAGTATAGAAGAACTCAGCCGTCAACCGGGCTTGAGTTCTCCGGCAGCCACGGCGTCCATACTCTTCGAGGCTATCAAGCGGAAGGATGTGGCGACCCTGGAACCGTGCCTGCTCACCGAACGGGAGTTCAACGAGGTCAAAGGCGCGTTCGAAACACTCCCCGCGTCGTATCCTCATTACCGGGAACAACTCCTGGCTCCCTTCCGCGGTATGATGGCTTCACTCGATGCGATGGTGTCCTCCTCTGTGCTTCTCGATAGTGTCTCCGAAGGAGAACGGATCCAGGACGCCGAGTTCACCACCGTTGACAGGTTGGACATGGTTCTATCGTTTACCGACTCGTTGTATGCAAGCAAGCAGATCAAGATCACATTGCCTACCTTCGTAAAGACATCGAGCGGTACGTATAAACTCCTCCAATAGCCCGAGCGCCCGGGGGATGCGTTGAAACCACTCCACGTAGTCATCTAAAACCAAACCCGCAACGTCACTCCGGCAAGGCCATGAGACGCTGGTTCCCCCTCGTGCTAACCCTCTGCGTGTCGTTCCCGGTGCAGGAGGCCCCGGCTCAGAAGATCGACGTGTATGATCGGCCCCGGCAGGCCGAACGAAGCCATGACTACGACGCCTTGCACTACCGCATCCGTCTGCGCTTCGACGAAGATACCCGGTCCTTCTGGGGCGAAAACACCATCACGCTGACACCGCTCAAGGACGGATTTACCCGGTGCGTCCTCGATGCCGAGACGTTCACCGTCACCTCCGTGACCGACGAAACCGGCACGCCGCTCGCATTCGAACAACCGCCGCACCAGCTTATCGTCCACTTCCCCCGGGCCTACGCCTACACCGACACCCTGTCGTTCACCGTCGCCTACGCTGCCGAGGAGGTCGATGTAGACTCGGAAGCCTTCGGCATGGCGGCGAGCTACGACCTGGGCCTCGACTTCAAGCCGGAAACCCCGGACCACCCGCGCCTGATCAACACGCTGTCTTTCCCGGAAGGAGCGCGCCACTGGTTTCCCTGCTACGACCACCCCAACGACCGGGCCACCAGCGAACTCATCGTCACGGTGCGCAGCGCGTATCGGGCCCTTTCGAACGGACGACTGATCCGCGTAGAAGAGGATCCAGCCCACGATAGGAAGACCTACCACTGGATCCAGGAACTCCCGCACCCTACCTACCTGTTCGTCCTGGCCGCCGGCCCATACGTCGTCCTCGAAGACTCGCTCGGAACGCTGCCCATTAACTACTGGGTCTATCCGAAGGATGTAGGAAATGCTCCCCGCTCGTTCGAACGAACGCCGGAGATCATCGCCTTTCTCAATGAGACGTACGGCCTGGATTATCCCTGGGTCAAGTATGACCAGGTGACGATACCCGGCATCGGCGGCGGGGCCGAGAGCACCACGGCCACGGTGCTCGGCCAATCGACCATCCACGACGCACAGGCCCACCAGGATTTCCCGAGCGAATGGCTGGTAGCGCACGAAGCGGCGCACCAGTGGTGGGGCAACCTGATCTCCTACCGCGACTGGTCGCATACCTGGCTCAGCGAGAGCTTCGCAACCTTCAGCGAGTACCTGTGGTCCCGGCACGACCTCGGCGACGACGAAGGGGCCGTCAACTTGCTCAACAAAAAGAACGCCTATCTGAACGAGGCGCGCACCCGCTATATGCGCCCCATCGTCTTCGACCGTTGGCGTCGCCCCAATGACAACTTCGACCGGCACACCTACCAGAAAGGCGCAGCGGTGCTCCAGATGCTGCGCTACGTGATGGGCGACAAACCCTTCTCTCGGACCCTCGCCCACTTCCTTCACAAACACGCCTTCGAACCGGTCGATACGCACGACCTGATGATTGCCCTCAAAGAAACCACCGGCCAAAACCTCGACTGGTTCTTCGAGCAGTGGATCTTTAGCCCCGGCCATCCCGTGTTCGACGTCTCCTACACCTGGAATGAAGCCGACGGCAACCTCACGCTGCGGATCGACCAGGTCCAGGACCCGACGCGCGGCGTGCCGGTCTTCCGCACGCCGGTGACCCTCCGCCTGGTCACTCCTGACGCCGACCGTTCCGAGCGCCTCTGGCTGGATGAACCGCGCGAAGTTTTTGAATTTACATTGTCTTCCCGCCCCCTCCTCGTCCGGTTCGACGAGGGAAACCACCTGCTCAAAGAGTGGACGTTCAAGAAATCCAGGGAGGAACTGCTCTACCAGATGCAGCACGACGACGTGATAGGCCGAAGCTGGGCCGCATCCGAACTGGCGGCCTCGACCGACGATCCGACCGTGCGTGCCGCCTTGCAGGAGCGGGCCGCCGAGGACGCCTTCTGGTTCGTACGTCGCACGGCTCTCGAACAGCTTGGCGGGCTCGACGAACCCGTTTCCATCGCCTTCTTGAAGGAACGAAGCCTGGACCCGCACTCCAGGGTCAGGGCGGCGGCGCTCCGCCTGTTGGGCGAGTTGCACGACGCCTCCCTCCTTCCCTTTTTCGTCGAACGTTTCGAACACGACGATAGCTACCTGGCCCGGGCCGAGGCGCTGCGCGCCATCGGTAAATGCGGGGATGATTCCGTCGTACCGTTTCTGGAGGAAGCCGCCCGCATCGCCTCGCCAAGAAACGTGGTGGGCACCGCCGCCGAGTGGGCGCTCACGGAAATACAACAGTGACGGCTATATCGGACCACACCCATGGCACGAGCCCGGCCTCTTTATGAGCCCATAGAAATAGAAGAACAGAACGGCGAAGAGGACATGATGAGAACTTTCTCTTCGTTTCGCCGTCGCAGGCTTCCATGTAATACGGTTCCAGGCTGATAGATTCATGGCGACGTTCCTCCCCAACTGTGTACGCATCGACGAGACCGGCAGGCACTGGGCTGGCGTGCACATCGAAGGGGCAGGCACTCAGTGGCAACTCATGCCCAAAAAAGGAACGATTGTCAGGCCGCCGCCGGGCAACCTGTGCTGCGAGGTCTGCCAACGACCTCCTGAAGAACTCCCCCGTTTCGGAGGGCCGGGCGACCCGCTTCCGGCTGACTATACCGAAGCCATTCTGGTCAAGCGTTCTCGGAGCAAGGGGATCCTGGGCTCAAGCTGGGAATGCCGGGATTGCATCATCCTCTCCGAGAACGAGTACCTCCGCACCCTCACCATGAGATGACGCACCCGGTGCCCGCCGGTCGCAACGTGGAAACGAGGGGCGAGACGGTGCACCGGCGACCCTGCTTTAGGAGCACCCCTTGACGAACGATATGTACGGTCCCATCCCTGCCGGACAAACATGGATAGGACTGACCGCCGTTATGAAACTCGAACGTTCTTCGTACCTCTTCCTCAGCGACACGTATCCCGAGTTGATCGACGCCATCCGCGGGTGGCTCGATAAGGGACACACCCCGCTTCAGATTGCCGACGCCGCCGAATCGGCTATCGGTCTGGCGTTTGCCCCTATCGTCGAATATGCGGCCCGGCACATGCTCTGCGGAAACTACCTGTACCAGAGCACCGCCTGAAAACCGCACGGATGATCCCTGCGCAAACTCTGCACATCCTTACGAATATCTTGCGCAGTCTTTCGGATATTCTCCCGCATACCCAGGCTACAAGGAGATAAGAAACCCGCTTTTTTTCTCCCTGCAGACCGATTCTGCCCTTTTCCGACGATCATCCTCCACCTTGGCACCAGACTTGGTAATGGTGTACGCACGGGACCGAAGGCAGGTGTAGAGGCGCTCATCATCCGAGAGCGAAGTGCCCGTTCCAGCCTCCGTTACCACACGCGAACCTCATCGGTGTTAGCAACGGAGCAGGTATGTCGCTTGGTACAGAAGCACTCGTTTCCCTACAAGACAAGAGAGGTTCGAAGAAGCCGCGCATCGCGCTCTACTCTCACGACACCTGCGGGCTCGGTCACATGCGCCGCAATGTGCTCATCGCGCAAACCCTGGCTCGTCCCCCCCTGAGCGCCGACATCCTGTTGATTACCGGGGCACGCGAGGCCAACGCCTTCCCTATTCCGTCCGGCGTGGATGTGCTTTCGCTCCCCGCGCTGTTCAAGCAAGGAAACGGACGCTACCGACCGCGCCGGTTCAGCTTCGACGTGGATGAACTGATCGCGCTACGGGCACGGACGATCCGAACAGCCCTCGAAATGTTCAGGCCGGACGTATTCATCGTCGACAATGTGCCCAGGGGCGCGATGGGCGAACTGAACGAGACCCTCGACTTCCTTCATCGCCACACCTCGGCACGCTGCGTGCTGGGCCTGCGCGACGTGCTCGACCACCCGCAAACCATCGCCCGCGAGTGGGGAAGAGCCGATCATTTTACCGCTATTCGCACCTCCTACCATGCCGTCTGGATCTATGGGGATCCGGCGGTCTACGACGCAGCCTTTGCCTATCATTTTCCCGCCGACGTAACCGCGCGGCTGACCTACACAGGGTACCTGGATCAGAAAACACGGCTCACCCTGGCAGACATCGATACCGCCGCCTCTACCTTGAAAGACGGGCCGAAACGTCCGTTTTACCTGTGCGCCGTCGGCGGGGGTCAAGACGGCCTGCATCTGGCCGAACGGTTTGCCGCCACACCGCTACCCGATCATACCGCCGGCCTCATCCTCACCGGCCCTTACATGGATCCGGCGGCACGTCGGCACCTTCGGCATCTCGGTGCGGCGCACCCCCACCTGCACCTCCTGCCGTTCACTACCGAACCGATGGTGTTGTATCAACGGGCCGAACGCGTCGTGTCGATGGGAGGCTACAACACCGTGTGCGAGTTGCTGTCGCTGGGCAAACGGGCGCTCATCGTGCCGCGTATTCGCCCGCGCCGCGAACAGTTGAT
>JBHHWM010000092.1:0-16649 GCA_046756545.1 Rhodothermales bacterium
TGATGAGCGGCAAATCCGGGCTTTTTTCCGGATGACACGACTTTACGCAGTTGACGCCGCAGCCGTCATTAGAAGAACAGAAGAGAGCAACTCGTGAGACGCTATCATCATCTCGGTATTCCAACGAGCCATCCGAAAGAAAACGAAACCTATTTGCCGGACTTCAAAATGTATGTCTCCGGCTACGAGACGAGTCTGTACGGCATCGAATGGATGCGCTTTGAAGAAGATTGCCCTCTTCCCGAACTGGTCCAAACCGTTCCCCACGTGGCGTTCGAAGTAGACGATGTAGAAGCAGCCATCGCCGGTAAGGACATCTTGATCTCGCCGAACAGTCCCTCTCCCGGCATCATGGTGGCGTTCATCGTAGAGAATGGAGCCCCCGTCGAGTTTTTGCAGATCGACCCTGCGATTGCCGATGAAGAGAACGGACACGATGACCAACCATGCAAGCGATTCAAAGGGTGATGGTTTCAGGCCCTTGCGGCGTCGGTGGTTCTCTGCTACCTTGTGCAGGTAGCAGGGACTTTTTGCAACGCACTCCACCCTTCGAGCACCGTTTCAACAATCCCGTTACGCCATGAGGCACCTCCTTCTGCTCCTCGCGCTGCCGGTTCTGTTCGGGTGCGATGCGCACACCAACGAACCCGACGAGGCGTCCGCTGTGATTTACATCGACGGTGAACGCATGGACGCCTCCGCCTCTGTGACCACCAGGGAACTCGATGGAACCGCCTACCAGATGGTGTCGCTGGAGATGGCCGGCGGGAGCCGGATTGAGCTTCTGGCCCCGACCTTCGAAGAGGGGCGGTTCATAAAAGAGCACGAGGCCGATGCGTCGTTCCCTTTCGGGTTCAGCTACGTAGCCGGCGGCGACAGGCCGCGCATCTACATGCCCGACAGCGGCACGGTAGAAATCAGCATCGCCTCGCCCACCGTGGTAGCCGGCGCATTCGAGTTTGACACCTACGACGGGCTGTCGAGTTGTGCAGGATGCGAGGCTGCGAAAGGCCCCAGGGTGCAGGGCCGGTTCAAGGCCGTGCGAGGTGAAGGATAGCCGACCTCCCGCCGCAACCGCAGCCTACTCGGCCATGGTAGCGTCGCGGCGGGCTTTGAACTCGGTCCCCTCGCGCCAGTTCGGAAAAGCCGCCGACGTGGCCAGGCGGTAGCCGACGGTAAACAGCAGTTCCAGGTCGTCCACGGCCCCGGTGAGGTCCCAGTTCGGGTCGTACTCGTCGCTCGGTTTGTGGTAGTTATGGGCGGTATATTCTTCCCGCTGTTCGAGCGTCCACGCTTCGCCGTACTCCACGTGGTCGATGCCCGCGTCGGTATACAGCGCCGGGATGCCTTCCTTGGCAAAGCTGAAGTGATCCGACCGGTAATAGAATCCTTTTTCCGGCTCCGGGTCGCTCCGCACCACGCGCCCGGCTTCTGCGGCGGCTTCTTCCAGGTAGTCGTCGAGTTCGGAATTGCCGTAGCCGACGACGGTGATGTCGTTCATGGGGCCGAGGTGGTTGAGCACGTCCATGTTGATCGCCGCCACGGTTTTGTTGAGGGGATAGACCGGATGCGTGGCGTAATAGGCCGAGCCGAGTAGTCCCTGCTCCTCGGCCGTCACGGCCAGGAACAGAATGGAGCGCGAAGGCCGTTCGCCGAGCCGGGTATAGGCCTCCGCCAGTTCGAGCAGCCCCGCCGTGCCGGTGGCATTGTCCAGGGCCCCGTTATAGATCTGATCGCCTTCGAGGCCGGCGTCGCGGCCCAGGTGATCCCAGTGGCCCATGTAGACCACGTACTCATCCGCACGGTCAGAGCCGGGCCACACGGCGAGGACGTTGTTGGAGGTCGAGCGCTCCAGCGTGTTCGTGATGGAAACGGACGCCTGGAGCCCCAGCGGCACCGCTTCGAAGCCACGCTGAGCCGCCCTCGCGCGGAGGGCGTCGAGGTCCTGCCTCGCCTGTGCAAAGAGCTGCTGCGCCGCGTCCAGCGTAATCCACCCCTCGACGGCTACCCGCGACATGTTGCCGTCGTCGGACACCAGGTCGAACTGCGGGCCGGTCCAACTCGACCGGACGGTGCCCCAGCCGTAGCCGGCAGGAGCCATATCGTGGATGACGAGCGCTCCGGCGGCTCCCTGCCGCGCAGCTTCCTCGTACTTATACGTCCAGCGCCCGTAATACGTCATCGCGTTGCCGTTGAACAGCGCCTCGTCCTGCGTGGCGAACCCCGGATCGTTGACGAGAATCACCACCGTCTTCCCGCGCACATCCACCCCTTCGTAGTCGTTCCAATCGTACTCTGGAGCCACCACTCCGTACCCGACGAACACGAGGTCCGAGTTCTCCAACGCCGACTGCTCCACGACGCGTTTGGTCCAGACGACCTGGTCGTCGCCGAAAGCAAGCGCCGTGGTCGCACCGCCCCCGCTAACCGTCAAGGCCGGCGCTCCCTGGGCGGTAATGGCTACCAGGGGCACTTCCTGAAAGAAGCTATCTCCGTTCCCCGGCTCCAGCCCGATACGCTGAAACTCGTCTCGCAGAAACGCGATGGTGCGTTCTTCTCCTTCAGACGAAGGCCCTCGCCCTTCGAACGCATCCGAGGCGAGCGTCTCGATGGCGGCGGCGAGATACTCGGTGGTGATGCTCTCCAGAGCCGGCGTTCGCGGATCCGATGTACATCCGAATAAAAGGAGCCCCGCCAGGAACAGCGCGCCTGCGATAACCTGATTCCAGTTTTTCATATCCATTGTTTGCATGATCGTTTGCCGGTCTACCTGCCTTTCGCGTGCCCCAAGGTACATATCCCGATCATGAGGTGGAAGAGGGACGCCCCGGAATTCGACTGCAGCGATTCCGACGGCTCCCTCTCTCTCATTTTTTTAGCGAGAGGGAATCTTTTAGCTCCCTTTATCGATACTCTTTAGAGGCCGTTCAGGATGTGGGTCTGAAGGTGAAATGCGTTGCCGAGTGGATTCGCTCGTGATGTGAAGGTTCGCAGCAGCAGCGCTACGGGCCGACACATGAGGGCACAGCCCGACTGACGCAAGTAAAGCGGGAGCGAAGACGCCGGCAGATCGCGCGTGTAGCCCGGAATCCATAACGTGAACAGCCTCTCAGGCTCCCGGGATGATATACACCGTTGGAGCCCGCTTCTCTTCTTAACACATCCCCTGACACAATGAATACCGACCTGACTGAAATCATCTGCATTATCGACCGATCCGGTTCCATGGACAGCATTCGCTCCGATGCGATTGGCGGTTTTAACGCCTTTCTGGAGGGCCAGAAGGAGCACCCCGGCGAAGCCCGCCTGACGCTGGTTCTCTTCGATCACGAGTACGACCTCGTCCACGACGGGCTGGATCTGCACAAGGTCCGGCCCCTGGATACGTCCACGTACGTCCCTCGCGGCACCACCGCCCTGCTCGACGCCATCGGGCGCACCATCGACGACGTAGGCGCTCGCCTGAGCCGCACGCCGGAACCCCAGCGACCCGGCACCGTGATCGTCGCCATCCTGACCGACGGGCTGGAAAACGCCAGCAAGGATTATACCCAGCAGCGCATCTCCGAGATGATCGAACACCAGCGGCAAAAGTATTCCTGGGAATTTGTCTTCCTGGCCGCAAACCAAGACGCCATCCAGTCGGCCCGGCAGTTGTCCATCCAGGCCGCCGACGCCATCGCCTTCGATGCCACGGGCCAGGGCGTCCGCGCCGCCTACGCCAGCCTGACGAACACCGTTAAAAAGAAGCGCCGGACCAAGAAATCCTGAGCCCCGGCACGCTCCTTTCCACGAGCCGGTGCTCTCCACCTGACGCACCTACTCCGCCACCTCGACGATCATCTCGATCTCGACGGCGGTGTTAAACGGCAGTGAGGCCATACCGACGGCGGCACGCGCATGCTTGCCCCGTTCCCCAAACACCGCAACGATCAGGTCGGAAAACCCGTTGATGACCTGCGGGTGGTTGGCAAAGGACGAGTCGGCGTTAACCATCCCCATCACCTTGACGACCCGCGTGACGTTGTTGAGGTCGCCGATCTCCGCCTTCAGCGAAGCCAGCAAGGCGATAGCGGTCAGGCGGGCGGCTTCTTGCCCCTGTTCGAGGGTCAAGTCGCGGCCCACCTTGCCCATCACGTAGGTGCCGTCCGGTTTGCGCGGGCCGTGCCCGGCGAGAAAGACGAGGTTGCCGGTACGCACGCTTCGGACGTAGTTGGCGACCGGCTCCGGCGGTGTCGGCAGTTCGATGTCCAGTTCTTGAAGCCGTTGCTCGACGTCGACCTCCTGCGTGATCGCCGCTGCCGGGGGGTCGCCCCGGTCGGCCTCCTGCGTGCATCCGGCGAAACATAGAAAGACCAGGAACAGGAGGCGAAGCCCGCTTTGTTGTCGCGAGTATATCATGGGTCAAAAAAGGCGCACGTGAATGATAAAGGAGAAGCCCGGCGTTTCCGGCTGTTCGTCAGCAAACCAGGGTTTTGAATGTGTCGATGTCGATGTTGCCGCCGCAGAGGATGAGCGCCACGGTCTTGCCTGCCAGCCGTTCCTTGATCTGCAAGAACGAAGCGACCGTCACCGCCGCCGCGCCCTCGATCACCAGGCGGTGCTGATCGAACACCAGCTTCAGCGCGTGTCGGATCGACGGTTCATCGACCAGCACCCAGTCGTCCACGTACCGGCGGCAGAGGTCGAACGTGATGGCCCCGGCCTCGATGCCCCCCGCCGTGCCGTCCGAGAGCGTCGGCAGCACGGTCGATTCGACGATGTGCCCGGCCTGGATCGAGTCGTACATCACCTGCGAGTGCTGCGGCAAACAGCCGATCACTTCGACCTCCGGACGCATCGCTTTCAGATACCCGGCCACGCCTGCAACGAGGCCGCCGCCGCCTACCGATGCCATCACACAATCCACCGCATCAAGCTGCCGGAGCACCTCGACCGCCACCGTGCCCTGGCCTCCGATGATGTGCGGATCGTTGTACGGCGAGATATAGACGATCCCTTCCTGCGCGCTCCGGTGCCGGGCATAGCGCTCCGCCTCCACGCCGTCGGTGCCGTGAAACAGCAGGTCGACGCCGTAGTGCCGGAGCATGGCTACTTTCTGGCGCGAGGCATTTTCGGGCAGGCAGATCGAACCGCACAGGCCCAGCGTGTGCAGCGCATGGGCCACGGCCAGGCCGTGATTGCCCGTAGAGGCCGTCAGGATGCCCCGATCGCGCGCGCCGTCGTCCAGGGCCAGGAGCTTGTTGAACGCCCCCCGGAGTTTGAAAGAGCCGGTACGCTGAACGTTTTCGAGCTTCAGGTACGTACGATTGTTCGCTGCCCCGCTGAAAAAGAAAGAGAACTCCAACGGCGTCTCGCGCACATACGGGCGGATCCGTTCCTCGGCAGCTACGACTTCATCCTGAACGTTGATCATGGGGCATGACCGCGCTGAACCAGAGGTCTCCCTGGAAAGCCCATCTGTGAGGAAGCGCCTTCAATCTTCATCTTTTGGCGAGGCAATACTGAGGCATGGAAGGGTGAAACAGAAGGTGGCTCCGTGCCCTTTGCCTTCCGACTCGACCCAGATGCGCCCCCCATGCACTTCGACGATGCGCCGCGCCAGCGCCAGCCCGATCCCGGTACCTTCCACCCGCGGATTGAGCCGTTCGAACAATCCGAATACTTTCTGGTGGTGCCGGGGCTCGACACCGATTCCGTTGTCCCGCACATAACAAATACGCTCGTCGCCGTCTTGTCTGGTTCCGATCTCGATGCACGGCTGCGGCTGATCGCCCATGAACTTCACGGCGTTGTCCACGAGGTTTTGCACCATCTGCAACAGCCGCACGCGGTCGCCGACGACGACGGGCAGCGCGGGGTCGATCTCGACCTCGACACCGCGCTCGGCAATCTGCCCGGCCACGAGTTCGACGGCTTCGCGGGCCAGGTCGGCCAGGGCCATCTCTTCGGGGGGGTTGGTGCGGCGACCGATGCGCGAGAGTTCGAGCAGTTCGTCGAGCAGGCGCTGCATCTTATCGGCGGCCGTGTTGATCTGCTCGATCTCTGTTTTTACACGTTCGGCATCGCCCCGGATAACGTCTTGTTCGAGCAGCCCCAGGAACCCTTTGATGGTAAACAGCGGGCTTTTGAGATCGTGCGAGACGGTGTAGGTAAACTGCTCCAATTCGGTATTCTTGGCTTCGAGTTCTTCGATCAGGCGTTCGCGCTCCGCCTCGGCCTGCTTACGCTCGGTGATGTCTTCAAACGTGGCATAGACCAGGTAGGGCTTGTCTTCTCCTTTCTTGAACTGAGGGACGGTATGCACGACAATCCAGCGATAGGTGTCTGTTTGGGGATTGAACACCCCCATGATACCGGGGCCGACGGCTTCGCCGGTAGCCAGGGCAACCATCGCCGGGTGTGTGTTGCCCGGAAAGTCAGATCCATCCTCGCGGACGGCTCGCCATCGAGGATCGAAAGAGGTGCGGCCTTGCATCTGGTCGAGCGTCAGGCCCAGGATGCGTTCCGCCGCCGAATTGGCCGAAATGATGACGCCCTCGGCATTCTGATAGACGACGCCCTGCGCCATGGTCTCGAACAAGGT
The DNA here is from genome assembly GCA_046756545.1 of Rhodothermales bacterium. Classification (GTDB taxonomy): domain Bacteria; phylum Bacteroidota; class Rhodothermia; order Rhodothermales; family JBHHWM01; genus JBHHWM01. The sequence goes on from JBHHWM010000092.1 coordinate 6,587, forward strand.
CCGATGTTTTTCTTCGCTCTCCCGCAGCGCCTCCTCTATCCGCTTGCGCTCGGCGACCTCCTGTGTCAACGTGGCATTGGCCTCCGAAAGCGCAGCCGTCCGCGCTTCCACTAACTGCTCCAACTCCTCCTGCGACCGGCGCAGCACTGCCTCGGGCCGCTTGCGCTCGGTAATGTCGCGGCCTATCGAGAGGATGCACCGCTCGCCGTCTACCTCGATGACATCGGCGGATAGTTCGGCTACTCCTTCCCGGCCCGACCTGGTGCGAAACTGAACTTCCATCTCGCGGACCTCTCCCTGGGTCTCCAACTGGGAATACAACCGGGCCCAGTCCTCCGGATCGCTCCACAGAATCAGTTCCTGAGAGGATTTGCCGATAGCCTCTTCGCGGGTATACCCGAACATGCGCTCGAAGCCTTCGTTGACCTCGATGAAGCGCTTATCCTTGAACGAGGTGAGGGCGATGGCGTTGGGGCTGGCATGGAACATCTTGGAAAACCGCTCCTCGCTCTCCCGCTGGGATTCCTCCGCCTGTCTGCGCTCGGTGATTTCCTTCGACAGTTCCGCCACCCGCTCCTCGATGCGCCGTTCGAGATCGACGTTGAGTTGATGGAGGGCTTCCGCAGCCCGTTTGCGCTCGGTGACGTCGATGGCCACGCCTATCGTCCCGACCAAACGGCCCTGCCGGTCAAAAAACGGGGTGTATCGATTTTCATACACCACCTCGCCCACCTCGACCGTGTACGCCACCGATTCGCCCTGCAACGCCCGGCGCGCCGTATCGACGATCTCGGGATAGTCCGCATACAGTTCGTACACCGACAGCCCCACCACCTGGCCGGGTTCGAGGCCCAGCGCTTTCAGCCCCCGGCCTTCAGAAAAGGTGAAGACGCCCTCAAGATCCAGCGCCCAGAGCACCACCGGCGCATGATTCATCACCGAACGCAGACGCGACTCGCTCTCCCGCAAGGCCGCTTCGGCCTGTTTTTTCTGGGTGATGTCGGTATACGAGATGAGAAGATGACGCTCCGAGAGCGGGGATAAATCAACCGAAAAAAGGCCCCCGTCTCCCTCGGCATCACGATAGTCTATTTCTTCCAGATTGACCGGCTCGCCGGTATCGAGCGCCTGGTTATAAAAAGCAGGCAGGCCGGTCCCTCGTATCTCAGGAAACACATCGAGCAGGTTCCGCCCGATGATCTCCTCCGACATCGCCTGCTCCCATCCATCTGTCCGAGCCGCCGCTACATTCACATCCAGAACGACGAACACATCGGGGTCCTTTCTTTCGACGATGATGGCACTGAACGGGAGATGGTGAAAGATAGCTTTATAGGGCAAATCCATCGCTTCCTCGGGATGAGTAGACGGTGCGCCTACGACTCAACGATCCCCTGCTGAAGAAAGAAGATACCCAAAACAGCGGGTGCTCTGAAACCACAACGTACGGTTACAAAGCGGCTAGAGTACAGGTGAAAGCGTCGCCGGTGGGGTGTGGCGGGCGTTCAAAAGCATGCGTGTTTCTGATTCGCAATGAACTGATTTACCCTCGAAAATTCAACCGGGGCCTCCCGTCAAAGGCCGAAACACCGTTATCCGTCGGCCTTCAGACTCATCTGGTACTTCTTGCGGGCGTTGACATCGAGGAAGCGTTTGCGCAGGCGGAAGGTCTTCGGCGTCACCTCGATCAACTCGTCTTCGCGGATGAACTCCAGGGCTTCTTCGAGCGACATACGCAGCGGCGGCACCAGCTTCTCGAACGTGTCCGCCGACGCCGCCCGCATGTTGGTCAGCTTTTTCTCTTTGGTGATGTTCACGTCGAGGTCGGCGTCGCGGCTGTTCTCGCCCACGATCATGCCGGCGTAGACCCCTTCGGTCGGGGCCACGAAGAGCGCGCCGCGTCCTTGCAGGTTGAGCACGGCGTAGGCCGTCACCTTGCCGGGGCGGTCGGCGACCAGGGCACCGGTGGACCGATGCGAGATATCGCCCGCCCAGGGCCGGTAGCTATCGAAAAGATGGGTGAGGATGCCGGTGCCTTTTGTGTCGGTCAGGAACTCGGTGCGATAGCCGATGAGGCCCCGGCTGGGAATCAAAAACTCCAGGCGCACCCGCCCCGAGCCGTGGTTGATCATCTGTGCCATCTGGCCCTTGCGCTGCCCGAGCTTTTCCATCACCACGCCCATGTGCTCTTCCGGCACGTCGATGAGTGCGCATTCGAACGGCTCGTGCCGCTTGCCGTCGAGGTGCTTCGTGATGACCTGCGGCATCCCCACCGAAAACTCGTAGCCCTCACGCCGCATCTGCTCGATCAGGATAGCCATCTGCAACTCGCCGCGCCCGTAGACCAGAAAACGATCCGCCGAGTCCGTCTCTTCGACGCGGATGGCGAGGTTGGCTTCGGCCTCTTTCAGCAAACGCTCGCGCAGGTTGCGGGAGGTGACGTAGGTGCCCTCGCGCCCGCTGAACGGCGAGTCGTTGATGCGAAACTCCATCGACATGGTCGGTTCATCGACGTGGAGCGGTTCGAGCGGATGGGGGTCTTCGGCGTCGGCAATGCTCTCGCCCAGCCCGATGCCGGTCATGCCTGCAACGGCCACGATATCGCCCGGCCCCACCTCGTCCACTTCCACGCGATCGAGTCCTTCGTATTCGAAGAGCGCCGTCACGGCGGCTGCGGTGCGCGATCCGTCGCGGTGGCACAGCATGACGCGCTGCCGGTTGTGGAGCGTGCCCTGCACCACGCGACCGATGGCCAGCGGCCCGCGATAGGCGTCCGGCTGCACGTTGGTGACGAGCACCTGGAGCGGCGCGTCCGGGGCGCCCTGGGGCGACGGCACCGTGGCCGTGATGGTCTCCAGAAGCGGGCGCAGGTCGGTGAGCGGCGCGTCGAGATCCGGCGTGCACCGGCCGTCGCGCGCCACGGCATAGAGCACGGGAAATTCGATCTGTTCTTCCGTGGCGTCGAGGTCGATGAACAGGTCGTAGACCTCGTTGAGCACGGCTTCCGGGCGGGCATCCTGCCGGTCGATCTTGTTGATCACAACGACGGCAGGCAGCCCCAGGGCCAGCGCCTTCGACAGCACAAACCGCGTCTGCGGCAGCGGTCCCTCGGCGGCGTCCACCAGCAGCATGATCCCGTCGACCATGCGTAGCGTGCGTTCCACCTCGCCGCCGAAGTCGGCGTGACCGGGCGTATCGACGATGTTGATTTTTGTGTCGCCGTAGAGGATGGCCGTATTTTTAGCCATGATGGTGATGCCCTTTTCCCGCTCCAGATCCATCGAATCCATCACGCGCTCCTGCACGTCCTGGCCTGCACGGAAGGTGCCGCTCTGCCACAGCAGCGCATCCACGAGCGTCGTCTTGCCGTGATCGACGTGAGCGACGATGGCGATATTGTAAAGGTTGGTCGTCATGTGCAATGGTGATAATGGGACGGTCACAGGAAGCAGGTCAAAATTCCGCCCCTCTCTTTTCAGGCGACAACTTTCGGCGCGTTACGTTGTCCCGGTTGTAAGACGTTAGATAGAGAAGTTCTTTTCCTTTCACCGATTAATCCGCCGCCCTGTTATGGAACGCCCTACTCCCCAGAGCAACCGCTTCAAGTGGATATCCCGCAGCGTCCTCGTAGCCCTCGGTCTGGTCCTCCTCGTGGTTCAAGTCAACAAGTTGCTGTCCTCTTCCTTCAAGATTGAGATTTTCGGCCTGGACATTTTGAGCGTCGAACAGCTCGCCCCCGAGGCACCGGCCCCTCCCCATCCCGCGTCGACGGAGGTGTGCGGCCCGGCCTCCGCCGCTGCCGCACCCGGATTCGAAGGCGCGGTGGCCGTCGCGCCGAGATCCGAGCCGGCGACCGACGATATCTTCGTTGTCGTCGAGCAGATGCCGGAGCTTATCGGCGGCCTGCCGGGCATCATGCAGAAGATCCGCTACCCGGAGATTGCCAAACGAGCCGGCGTGGAAGGCCGCGTCATCGTCCAGTTTATGGTCGATGAGCGAGGCTGCGTGAGCGACCCGGTGGTGATGCGCGGCATCGGTGCCGGGTGCGACGAAGAAGCCCTGCGCGTGGTTCGCGAGGCCTGGTTCCGGCCCGGCACGCAGCGCGGGGTTCCGGTCAAGGTCAAAATGTCGCTGCCGATCACGTTCAGGCTTCACTGAGGGCACGCTCGATACCCTTTTCCCGGTGCTCAAAAAAACAGGCGGCTTGCCGTAAGCGAGCCACCTGTTGTGCATCAGGAAAAACGCGGGGCATGAATGAAGTCCCCCCGATGATGTTCCACCGGCACGCGCAAAGGCCCCATTCTTGACCGGAAATCTGCAGGATCGGCGGTCTACCGGGTGAGGCTGGTGTAGATGATCTGCACGATCTGTTCCGGAATGATAAAGAACTCGCCCCAGTCGGCGTCATATTCCGCCGAGGGTTTGGCCGCCTGGATTTCTTCCAGCGACCGCCCGGCCTCGATGTGCTCCGCGATGCGTCCTCGGATGGTGGCGAGCATATCGCGGTAGGCCCGCAAGCCGTCTGCATTCGAGAGTTCGCCGTGCCCCGGAATCACTCTGGTGTCTTCATTGATCATGCCCAGCACGATGTCGACGCCGGCGATGAGACCGTCCACGGAGCCGCCGCTATCCACGTCGATGAACGGATAGCCCGCCTGAAAGTAGGTGTCGCCCATGTGCACGACGTTCGCGTTGCGGAAGTAGACGATGGCGTCCCCGTCGGTGTGGGCATGCGCGACGTGGAAGGCGGAGATCTCTTCGCCGTTCATGTGAAACGTGACGGCCTCATTGAACGTGACCACGGGCCACGCGCCTTCAGGGGACGGAGGCGTCGTCCGATCCCATAATTCGTTGATCTGTTCCGTGGACATCCGCACGCGCACGTTGTCGTGGGCCACGATCAGCGTTCCGGCCTCGCCGAAATTTTCATTGCCGCCCGTGTGATCTCCGTGCCAGTGGGTGTTGAGCAGGAAGCGGATGGGGCCGTCCGCAACGGTGGCTACGGCGGCTTTGATTTTCTCTGTCAGCGGGGCATACTGGTCGTCGATCAGGAACACCCCGTCCTCTCCAGCCGAGACGCCAATGTTGCCGCCTCGACCGAGAAGCATGTAGATGCCGTCCGCCACTTCCTGGACCTGTATCTCCACGTCGTCGAAGTTCTGAGCGGCTGTGGTAGGAACGAGCGCCAGGCAGGCCAGGGTCAGCATACCGAACAACAAGGGAAACGTGCGTGCATAGCAACCTCTTGGTGAAGTCGAGTGGGGGATGGGAAGGAAGGAGTCCGCACCGGAGGTGGGTCAGCGGTTGCCCTCCGTTTTGTGCGGCAGCGATTGTAAAAAGATCCAGATCGCCCGAATCTCGTCGTCGGTCATCTGGGAGAGCGGCGCCCACGGCATGTAAGCCGGGTTGATTTCTCGACCGTCGGGGCGTTTTCCGGTACGCAGCAGCGTAAAGAAATCCTCTTCGGACCAGGCGGCGAGGCCCGTCTCCTCATCGAAGGTAAGGTTGGGCACCGGGGGCCAATCCGGAGGAGCACCGGGAACCGGCCCGCCGGAGAACCCATCGCCATGACACCCCTTACAGGTGACGGCAAGGTAGCGCCCGTATTCCACGGTCACGCCCGGCGGGGGCGCGGCGGGAGGCGGCACGTCGTGCGCGATGAGTTCGGCGGGGACAAGCGGTAACGCCCCGGTCAGGAACAGCACGCGACCGAGCGGCCCGACCGTAGAGGCCGGCAACTCGTGATCGACGGGGGGCACCTGTTTGATGTAGGCGATGAGCGCGCCCAGGTCCTCATTGCCGATATAGTAGAACTCGTGCGAGGGCATATAGAGCAAGGGGCGTCCGTCGGGGGCGATCCCGTGGCGGGTGGCCCGCACCCAGTCGACGTCGGTGTAATACTGCCCCACGCCTCCCGCACCGCGCGTCAGGTTCGACGCCAGCAGTGTTCCAAGCGCAGGATCGTCGATGAACACCTTGCCTTCGAGGTCCGCGCTGTGACAATCACGGCAGCCCCGGATCGTGGCTACGTGTTCTCCCCGCGCCAACACCAGCGAATCGGCGTCGGGAACGGCCACCGGTGCCGGCGTCACGTCGTAGGTTTTCGTAATCCGGGCATTACTGGAGAAATAGACATAGCCGTAGGCAAGCAGGAGCAGCACGATCAGGCTGCCCAGGAGGATGCCCAGCCACTTTAGCATACGTTTCATGTGCGAAGCCTTCTGTCGAGTTGGTGAGGGGAAGGAGGGGAAAAAGACACAAAATGGCTTCGAACGACAGCAAGCCCCGCGCGGCATACTCTCGAAACGCGATCATAAGAGAAAAAATGTAGCACACTTTTTCAAGGGGCGCGGTACGATCCTCGTCGAGCATCCGCCGATGCTCATCGATGATGTCGATGGTGAGCAAGGATTCCAGAATCAACTGGAACGACGCATAGGTGAGGCAGAGAATCCCCCCGGCGGCGATTCCCTGCACGATCCAGCCCGAGGCACCGACCTCCGTGAGCGCGGCGACCACCCCCAGCAAGCTCGCCAGGGAAAACTGGGCCACGCACAGGTAGAGCGAAACGAGTGCGTTTCACCCCGTCTCCGGTGCCGACGACACCGCCCCAGGGCAACGAAGGGGACCTTCACTCATGCACGACGCCCGGCACCCCGACCGGCTCCTCACCTTCCTGCCACCAGAACGGCCCGGCCTCCCGCTGCCGGGGATATACTTCATGGAGCGTGTCGCTCTCGTAGAGCCGTCCATTCTTCATCACGTAGCGGATGGTGTTCGTATTGCGGATGTCGTCGAGCGGGTTGGCATCGAGCACGATCAGGTCGGCCAGCTTGCCCGGCTCGATGGACCCCAGGTCGCCGTCGAACCCGATTGCGTCGGCTCCGATGAGGGTCGCCACGCGGAGGGCGTCGTGCTCGGAGAGGCCGCCCGACTGCATCGCCCACAGCTCCCAGTGAAAGCCCAGGCCCTGCAACTGGCCGTGGCTGCCCACCCCGGCGCGGCCTCCGGCCTCCACCAGATCCTTCACAAACTTCGCCATCTCCGGGAAGACGTGTTCTTCTTCCATAAACCAGCCGCCGGGACCGGGACCGGTGCCCTGCCCGCGCCGTCGCGTCTTCCGGTCCACCTCTTCATGCGGCGTGAACCGGCGAAGCTTGGCGTCGCCATGCGGGTTCTCGCGTGTGTAAAAATAGTTTTCCGCCCACGGTCCGCCATAGGCCACCAGGAGCGTCGGGGTATACACGGTTCGCGACGCGGCGACCAGCCGGACGACATCGCCGTAGAGCGGATAAATCGGGAACGAGTGTTCGTGGCCGGGATACCCGTCGATGATCTGCGTCAGGTTCATCTTGAGGTTGAGCGACCCTTCGGTGGTGGGCATGAGTTCCTGCGCGCGGGCGGCGGTGATGATCCACTGGCGCTGCTGCCGGTTGCCTGCCACGTACATCTTGATCGTCTTCGTGTCGTAGTATTCGCTATAGCGTTTGAGCACCCGGCGCGCGTGCTCCTGGTCCTTGATCTGCTCGCCCCAGAACACGCCGGGACCGGTCGAATAGATCCGGGGGCCGAGCAACGCACCGGCCTCGACCATGTCGCCGTAACTGAGCACGTCGGTGGTGCCGGTCTGGGGGTCGCGGGTGGTCGTCACGCCGTAAGCCAGGTTGGCCAGGTAGGACCAGCTCTGTTGCTTGTGGATACCCCAGGCCGGGCGGAGGTGGGCGTGCGTATCCACGAAACCGGGGATGATCGTCTTGCCCATCAGGTCGATGACCTGCGCGCCGTCCGGTACCGGCACGCTCCCACGCGGGCCGACGGCTTCGATCCGATGATTGCGAATCACGAGGTCGGCGTCTTCGATCACCTCATCCCCCTGCATCGTGATGACGCGCGCGCCGCGCAGCACCGCCTGTCCCTCCGGAAAATCGCGGTTGGCTGTGATTCGGATGCGGGTTTCGGCGGGGGTGTAGCCTTCGTCTTCTTCATCGTCGTCCTCGCCGTCCTCCGTGCCTTCGTCCTCTTCTTCGTCCTCATCGCGGGCCGCCTCGGCGGCCTCCGCCGCGTCGAGGTCATACACCACGTGCGCGTTGCCGATGGACCAGTGGATCGTGCGCCCGTCGGCACCCCAGGCCGGGAAGTGCCCGCCGATCTCCGTCAGCTTGCGGGCTGGGAAGGCGGCGTTGTCGGGGTTGGCGACGGAGATGCTCGGCGTCTCGCCGCCCACGTACGGGATGGTAACGACGTAGAGGTCGTTGTTCACCTGTGCGAGCGCCTGATCGCCCACCGGGGCCTTGAGCACGAACGAGGCTGACGGCGCGTTGCGCGCATCGGGCGGTTTCACGCCCGTGATCTTCACATGGTGCCGTTCGTCGGTGCCGTCCCAGCGGATCGAGAGCAACCCGTCGCTGAAGCTGTAGAGGTAGATGCGGTCGGGGTCGCGCGTGAAATGCGGGCGGGTGCGTCTGTCGGTGGGAGCAATGAGAGTGGCTTCACCGCCCTCGGCAGGTACCCAAACGAGTTCGGCGGCCCCGCCCGGCGCAATGGGGCCGGTGGCATCCTGAAACGCCTGGGCCGCTCCTCGAATCATCACGATCCGCTCGCCGTCGGGAGACCACGCGGGCTGTTGATACAACGCCGGAGTGCGGGTCAACGCGACGGGGTCGCCCCGTCCCGACGCATCGATTTTGTAGAGGTGCCCGCCATCGGTAGACCACGTAACGAACGCTATCGACCGGCCGTCGGGCGACCATACAGGCTGGGCTTCGACCATCGCCCGGTCGGTCAGGCGGCGCGGCGTGCCGTCGGGATACGCCATCACGTAGAGGCGGTCGAGCGCCACAAAGGCGAGGTGCGTACCGTCGGGCGAGGGGACGGCGTCGCGGATCTGCCGGACGACGAACGTCGGCCCATCATCCACCGGGTAGTCGAAATCAAGCTCCGGCCCCAGTTCCACGTCTGCCTCCACCGTAAAGGGAACAGCCCGGGCTTCACCGCCATCGACCGGCACGCGCCAGATCTTGCCGCCGTAGGAAACGACCACCTCCTTCGAGTCGGGCGTGAACGACATGCCGGGCAGCACGTCGCGGGTCGCGCGGGATTCCTGGTCGTCGCGCTGTACGGGGTAGGCCAGCCAGCGTTCTTCGCCGGTCTCCAGGTCGCGGAGGCGCAGGCCGGTCTGAGCTTCGTGCCGCGTGCCGTAGACCAGCCACTTGCCGTCGGGCGAGAGCGTGGGGCGCAGCGCCGAGCCGAAGCGCGACGAGCGCGTATACCGCTTGCCCGTGTCGCGGTCGTAGACGGCGAGTTGATATTGGGGAAATATGGCGTTGTACTGCCAGTTTCGGCTCCGCTGGGCAAACCAGATGTAGCGGTCGTCCGGGCCAAAAGCAGGACCAAGGGTCTTCAAGTCGTCCGGCTCTTTGATGAGTTGTATCCCCGAGCCGCCGTCTTTGTGGAACATCCAGAGCTTCGGCGAGCCGGAGCGCAGGCCCGTCCGGGAGGCCACGATGTAGTTGCCGTCCGGCGTCCACTCGGGGGACTGGTAGCGGTTGCTTTTGCCCTTGGTCAGTTGCAGCGTGTCCTTCCTGGCGAAGTCGATGATCCAGAGGTTTTCGCCGCCGTCGCGGTCGGAGGTGAAGACTACCTGTGTGCCGTCCGGGCTGTAGCGTGGCTGGCCGTCGAACGCCATGCCGTCGGTCAGGCGGGTAGCCCGCCCGCCCGCCATAGGCACCGTGTAGAGATCACCGAGGAGATCGAAGACGATCCGCTCGCCGTCGGGGCTGACGTCGAGCGAGAGCCAGGAGCCTTCGTCCGTCGTAAAGGTGACGTGACGGGCAGCCTCCAGCGGCAGCGGCTTGTCCTTTTTCTTCTTCGCCCTGGTCGAATCGGCCTGCGTGGTGTCGGGGCCGGTCTGAAAAAACGAGGCGTGCAGAAGCGGGAGACTGGGCTCGGCGGCCGCCGTCGTGCTTAGAGCGAGCATCGTCGGCACCAGCAGCAAGCAGGCCAGACGCGTGCCCGCGTCATTTTTCGAGTTCATAACAATGGAGGTCGTGCTTGGAAGAAAAGC
>JBHHWM010000093.1:0-16613 GCA_046756545.1 Rhodothermales bacterium
TAACAAAACAAAGTAGGTGCCGGGGCTCCGTTTCACAAGCATTTCGTCCGCTCCGCCCTCGAATTTTATCAACTAATCGCTAACAGTCTTATGCACACCGCTAGCTTGCTACCTCGTGGAGGATGTGGTTGAGCAGCACTTCTGCGACCTCGGTTTTGGGCATCCGGGGCAGCGATTCGGCACGGCCGCTTCGATGGATGAGCGTGACGCGGTTGGTGCCGGTGCCGAAGCCGGCTCCTTCTTCCCGCAGATTGTTCAACACGATCCAATCCAGGTTTTTCTCGTCCAGCTTACGCCGGGCGTTGGCAAGGCCGTCGTCCGTTTCCATGGCAAAGCCGACGAGGATCTGTCCGGGCTTTTTGTGTTGGCCGAGCGAGGCCAGGATGTCCGGGGTTCGACGCAGGCGAAGGGTCAGTTCGTCGTCGCTTTTCTTGAGTTTCGAGGAGGAGGGGTCGAGGGGTGTGTAGTCGGCGACGGCGGCAGCCATGAGGACGAGGTCGGCGTCGTGGTGGGCGTGCACGGCCCGGTGCATCTCCTCTGCCGTCGTTACGTCGATGCGCTGGACGCCTGCGGGGGTAGCGAGCGCCGTGGGACCGCTGACGAGGGTCACGCGCGCCCCGCGCCGGGCGGCGGCGGCGGCCATCGCATAGCCCATCGTGCCGGTCGAAGGATTCGTGATGAGGCGCACCGGGTCGATAGGCTCGCGCGTCGGTCCGGCCGTGACGAGGACGTGCTTGCCCGCCAGCGCCTGGGCCGTTGCCTCGTCCGAAGGCTGCTCGACGAGATTGTCGACGACGCGGGCGAAGATATCGTCCGGTTCCGGCATACGCCCGTGCCCGATCAGGCCGCTGGCCAGCTCGCCGTAGCCCGTTGCCATCACCTCGTGGCCGAACGCCTGCAGGCGTTCCAGGTTGGCCTGCGTGGCGGGGTGCAGATACATATCGTGGTCCATAGCCGGGCAGATAAGCAGCGGACACCGGGCCGCGAGTGCCGTTGCCGTCAGCATCGTGTCGCTGAACCCGTGGGCCATCTTGGCGAGCGTCTGCGCGGTAGCAGGAGCCACGATGAACAGATCCGCCCAGAGCCCGAGCGAGACGTGCTTGGTCCAGCTTCCGTCTTCGTTCTCGGGGAAAATCTCGACGAGGACTTCGCGTTCCGACAGCGTGCCCAGCGTCAGCGGCGCGACGAAGCGGGTGGCGTCGGGCGTCATCAGCACCTGTACCTCGGCCCCGGCCTTTTTGAACAGGCGAATCAGTTCGGCAGCCTTGTACGCCGCGATGCTCCCGGTGATGCCGAGAAGCAGCTTGCGGCTTGCTAAGAGCGGTTCATGAGTAGATTCAGTCATGCGGGCAGGGACGCACCGGGCGGCCGGGTTTCGGATACCACGTTATGGATGTTGAGGGAGTGGGCCGTACTGCAACCTTCAACCAGCCCTTTTCAACCTTCAACCTTTTCTTCATTCAAAAACGACCGGACGAGCCGTAGCGTTTCTTCAACGGCGGTGTCCAGGTCTTCGTTCACGACGACGGCGTCGAACCGGTCGGCGTACGTGAGTTCGGTCCGGGCACGGTCGAGGCGTGTGCGGAGGGTGTCTTCGGTTTCGGTCTTGCGTGCCCGGAGCCGCTCGGCCAGGACGTCCAACGAAGGGGGCTGAATGAAGACGGCCAGGGCGTCGTCCCCATACAGGTGCTTCACGGCCAGCGTCCCTTTTACGTCGATGTCGAGCAGGACGGGATGAGTCTCGGCAAGGCGGTCGACTTCCGAGCGTAGCGTGCCGTAGAAGCGTCCGGGATACACCTCCTCGTACTCGATCAACTGCCCGTCGTCGATGAGGGCGCGGAATTGCTCCTCGGAGACAAAGTAATAATGGACGCCGTGCTTTTCCTGTGGGCGTTGCGGGCGGGTGGTGGCCGAGATAGAGAATTTCGTCTCCGGGATCGCCTCCAACACGCCTCGGGCAATGGAGGTTTTTCCCGATCCGCTTGGGGCCGTCAGGGCGATGATCTTCGGCATGGCGGGTTTCGCATGGTGGGTCTTGGACGTCGGCGCTTACTCTACGTTCTGAACCTGCTCGCGGATTTTTTCGACCTCTTCTTTCATCGAAACGGCCCAATGCGCAATCTGCACGTCGTTGGCTTTCGAACTGATGGTGTTGACCTCGCGATGAATCTCTTGCATGATGAAATTCAGCTTTCGCCCGACGGGTTCGGGGCGGCCAAGGGCCTCACGAAAAAGCTGAAGGTGGGAGTGCAGCCGTACGCACTCCTCGTTGATGTCGAGCTTGTCGGCGAGGATCGCGATTTCCTGCGTGAGGCGGTCTTCGTCGATGCGGTCATCGGTCAGAAGTTCGGCGAGGCGCTCTTTGAGCCGTTCTCCGGCTTCCTGAACACGGGTAGGGGCTCGGTCCTCAATCCGGCCCAACTCACGCTCTATGGCGTCCAGGCGGGCGTGCAGGTCCGTCTGGAGGGCGTGTCCTTCCTGCCGCCGCATCGTGCGCATCTGCGCGATAGCGTCGTCGAGGGCCGCCAGGACGGCCTCCCACATCTGTTCTTTCGTTTCGGGGTCGGCTTCCGCTGAAGTAAACACCTCGCTGTAGCGCACCAGGTGTTCCAACTGGACCGGTTCCTCGATACCTGTCGCGTGCCGGAGGTCTTCGAGCAGGCGAAGGTAGGCGCGGGCCGCCGACGCATTGACCTGAATGGGTAGCTCGGCCCCGGTTTCTTTTTCGATCTCTACCTGCACGTTGATACGTCCCCGTTCGAACGCCTGCTTGATCCGGGCCTGCACATCCGTCTCGTGATCGACGAGGTCTTTGGGGAGACGCAGCACCACATCGATGAATCGATTGTTCACCGAGCGCATCTCGACGGTGGCGGTGATGCCCCCTCGCTGCGCGCTCCCGCGCCCGAAGCCGGTCATGCTTGAAATCATGGTTCTCCGTAGTTCTGGACCGTCGTTTCCGAGATCCGTCTGCGGACGGTACGGCTCTCGGTTATCAGGCTTCATACGTCCCACCATCGCCGCCGGCCTTTGTGCCATGATAAAGAAAGCCGGGTTGCTGAAGCAACCCGGCCCGGTCAGCGATGGCGGAGAGGGAGGGATTCGAACCCTCGGTACCCCGGTAGGGGTACACTCGCTCTCCAGGCGAGCCCGTTCGACCACTCCGGCACCTCTCCTTTTGCAGCATTGCACGCGGCGACCGTCAATATCTGTTCCACAGCAACAAGTTCCGAATGCGGAAGACGAATTTTGAGCAAGGTATCGTTCGAAAGCAGTCGTTTCTAGACTTCCATGATGTCTTCTTCCTTGCGTTCGAGGATGTGCCCGATCTTTTCGACGTACCGGTTGGTGAGATCCTGTAGCTTCTCCTCGCCCAGGTAGCGCATGTCTTCCGAGAGCCCTTCTTCTTCTTGCGTCGATTTGATGTGGTCCTTCGCGTGCCGACGTATGTTTCGAATGGCGATCTTGGCTTCTTCGCCTCGCCCTCGCGCCGTCTTGACTAAATTTCGACGCCGTTCTTCGGAAAGCGCCGGCACCGGGACGCGAATAAGCTGGCCGTCGTTCGACGGATTCAGCCCCAGATTCTCCGAGAGGATGGCTTTTTCGATCGCTCGAAGCGCCGAGCCGTCCCAGGGCTGCACGACGAGCAGGTCCGGCTGCGGCGCACTGATACTGGCCATCTGGTTGAGCGGCGTGCGCGTGCCGTAATAATCCACCCGCACGTTTTGAAGCATCGTCGGGGTGGCCCGCCCTGCCCGTATCGCGTTCAACTCATCCCGTAGATGCCCCATGGTTTTGTCCATGTGCTCTTTGGCATCCTCCAGGATCAGCTCGAGGTTTTCGTCTAGCATGGTCGCGACCTCCAAAGGGGGAAAATTAGCTTATGGGAATGGTGCCTGTACAAACTCGGCGGCGGCAGGGGGATGGCTCCAGTGCACGAGTGTGCCCGTCGGTTCGCCCAGCACCACGCGGTGCAGGTATCCGGGCTTGTTCATATTAAAGACGATGATGGACATCTCGGATTCTTTGCACAGGGTAAAGGCGGTCATGTCCATCACCCGTAGGTTGCGCTGGATGACCTCGTTGCCGTGAATGGTGGCATACTGCTGGGCCGTCGGATCTTGTTCCGGATCGGCCGTAAAGACACCGTCGACGCGGGTGCCTTTGAGCAGCACGTCCACGTCGAGTTCGAGGGCACGGAGGGCGGCGGCCGTATCGGTCGTGAAGTACGGATTGCCGGTGCCGGCTCCTAAAATAACGATCCGGCCTTTCTCCAGGTGACGGATAGCCCGACGCCGGATAAACGGCTCAGCGATCTGTTCCATCTTGATGCTGGATTGCAAGCGGGTGTACAGGCCTGCCTGTTCCAGTGCGTCTTGCAGCGCCATGGCGTTGATCATGGTGGCGAGCATGCCCATGTAGTCTCCGTGGGCGCGTGTCATGCCCTGGGTGGCGCTATTGACGCCCCGAAAGATATTCCCGCCCCCAATCACGATGGCTACTTCGGCCCCGGCCTCAACGACGCGCTTGATCTCGACGGCGTACTGCTTGAGCACATCCTCGTCAATGCCGTACTTTTTTTTCCCCAGCAGGGCCTCGCCGCTCAGTTTGAGTAAGATCCGGCGGTACCGGAGGGGATGTTGTCCGTTTGCGCTTTCTGCCATGGTCTGGGATGTCTCTTCATTCTCGGACTGCAAACTACAGCGAGAGGGTTACCTTTTCAATGGGGGATTGCGAGGAAGCCGCTATCGGTGGCCGAGCGACAAAAAAAAGGGGCACACTCCGCTATGTGGGAGGTGCCCCTTAGACATCGGCCCCGCTGCCGGTTAGTCGCCCAGCGCGAAGCGTACGTAGGTGCGGACGTCGGTGTCGGCCTTTTGCAGCATTTCCTTGACCGTCATCGACGCATCCTTGACGAACGGCTGTTCGACGAGCACGTTGTCCTTGAAATAACGTTCCAGCTTTCCGGTGGCGATGCGGTCGATGATGTGCTCGGGCTTGCCCTCGTTCCGGGCGGCGTCGCGGGCAATCTCAAGCTCCTTCTCCTGCACCTCCTGCGGCACCTCCTCGCGGTGGGTGGCGATGGGGTTGAGGGCGGCTACTTGCATGGCCACGTCGCGTCCGGTTTGATCGAGGCTGCCGTTGCCCGCGAGATCCACGAGCACGCCCAGGCGGGATCCGGGGTGCATGTAGGAGATGACCTGCCCGTCGTCGCTCGTCAGGATGGCGAAGCGGCGCACGTCGATCTTTTCGCCGATTTTGCCGGTGAGGTCGATGACGGATTCGCCCACGGTGCGGCCGTTGCTGAAGTCGAGCGCTTTGAGGGCGTCGAGGTCGGCCGGACCCTCGTGCTGGATCAACGCGGCGATGTTGTCGGCAAACTGAATGAAGTCGTCGTTGCGCGCCACGAAGTCGGTCTCGCAGTTTATCTCGACGATGACGCCGGTTTTGCCGTCTTCTGAGATTTTCGTGACGATGAGGCCCTCGTTGGCTTCGCGGTCGGCGCGCTTGGCAGCCACTTTTTGGCCTTTTTTTCGAAGGATTTCGACGGCTTTCTCGAAGTCGCCGTCCGCCTCTTGAAGGGCGCGCTTGCAGTCCATCATGCCGACCCCGGTCATGTCGCGGAGTCGCTTCACGTCTTTAGCGGAGATGGTCATTGTATCGTTCAAATCTTGGGTTTTCGTGTTATTTGTGGGGGTGCCCGGGCCGGCGGCAAGCAGCGTGAGGAGGTTTGGTTGAAGAAAGGCTCCCTGGCCGGGGTCTTTCTTCTCGTCCGTCGGTGACGCTTCGTGTTGCTTCACGCTTATCGCGACGGCATGTCACGAAGTTTTCTCTGCGGCTTCTTTTGCCTCGGCGGTGCGCTTTTCTTTTTCGGCCTTACGGGCGGCCTGCTCGATCTCGCGCTGTTTCCGCCCTTCGTCGACGGCGCTCGCGATAGTCGTGGTAATGAGGTGGATCGACTTATGCGCGTCGTCGTTGCACGGGATGATGTAATCGACGAGGTCGGGGTTGCAGTTGGAATCGACCATCGCGATGATCGGAATGCCGAGCTTACGCGCTTCCTTGATGGCGATGTGCTCGCGGTTGATGTCTACCACGAACAGCGCGCCGGGCATCCGCGCCATGTCGGCGATGCCGCTGAGGTTACGCTCCAGCTTTTCACGCTCGCGCATCTTCATCAAGCGCTCTTTCTTCTTGAGCTGCTCCATCGTGCCGTCCTTCTCCATCTTGACCAGGTCTTCCATCCGACGGATGCTCTTGCGGATCGTCTGGAAGTTGGTCAATGTGCCGCCGAGCCAGCGCTCGACCACGTAGGGCGAATTGCTTTCTTTGGCTTGGGCACGCACGGTGTCCTTGGCTTGCTTCTTCGTGCCGACGAAAAGGATGCGCTTGCCCTGCTTGGCGAACCGCGCGGCCGCATCGGCGGCCTTGTCGAGCAGGGTCTGGGTTTGCATCAGGTCGATGATGTGGATGCCGTTGCGTTCCATGAAGATGTAGGGTTTCATCTTCGGATTCCAACGGCTGGTCAGGTGGCCGAAGTGCGTGCCTGCTTTGAGCAGGTCTTCGATCTGGGCACGATGCTGCCCTTGCTGGGTTTGCTGTGTTTCTTTCATTCCGGTTTAGTTGGGTTAAGACCGCTACTACCGTCTATTGCACAACGAAACCGCTGTGGTTGGCCACAGCGGTCACCCCGTTTGCATCGGGTAGTATGTGGGATGAAGGCGTTCAGCGGCCCGTTCGCCGCTGAAGGCCGGTTTAGCGTTTCGAGAACTGGAAGCGTTTGCGAGCCTTGGGCTGGCCATACTTCTTCCGTTCTACCATGCGCGGGTCGCGCGTCAGGAAGCCCGCGTCGCGAAGCGGCTTGCGGAAGTCCTCATTGAACTGGACGAGGGCGCGGGCGATGCCCAGGCGGATGGCTTCGGCCTGGCCGGAGAGCCCGCCGCCTCTGGCATTGATGACGACGTCGAACTGGTCGGTCGTCTCCGTGACGCTGAAGGGATCGGTGACCGCTCTCCGTCGCCACGCCAGCGAGAAGTAGTCTTCCATGGGACGCTTGTTGACGAGGACCTTGCCGTTCCCCGGGCGCAGATACACACGGGCGGTGGAAGTTTTTCGGCGTCCTACGGCGGCGTATTGTGTGGGTGCTGCCATGATCAATTACGCTACAATCTTTCGGGTGTCGTGTGTTAGAGCGAAAGCACTTTGGGTTGCTGCGCTTCGTGCGGATGCGTCGGGCCGGCATACACTTTCAGCTTGGAGTACATGCGGCGGCCCAGAGGCCCTTTGGGCAGCATCCCCTTCACGGCGTTGCGCACGATGAACTCGGGGCGCCGTTCGCGCATCTCTTTCGCAGTCCGGGTTTTGAGGCCGCCCGGATAGCCGCTATAGCGGTAGTACAGCTTTTCGGTTTCCTTCTTCCCGCTGAAGCGCACTTTGTCGGCGTTCACGACGATGATGTAGTCGCCGCAGTCCACATGGGGGGTGAAGCAGGGCTTGTGTTTGCCGCGCAGCATGGCAGCCACCTGAGACGCGAGGCGGCCTACCACCTGGTTCTCAGCATCGATGACATACCATTCCTGCTCCACGTCCTGAGGCTTGGCGCTATATGTCTTAAAGCTGTTGACGTCCATGATGTCTTCTGTAGGTAGGTTGTATGCGTCGCTCCACCGGGGTAGCAGCAAGCCCTGCCGCCATGGGGTTGTTCGAGGGAGCGTCGTCGTCGAAAAAGCCAAAGACGAGAGCCCCCCAAAATAACGTACGCCATACCGATTGTCAACTAATCGTTGCGGCGTTGGGTACACCTTCAGCCGGGCACAGCCCGAAGAAGGGTCAGTGAGACGCAGGAAAACTCAGTCAGGTTTTTGACGCGTTCATTCTTCCTGTAATCTTGATGTAGAAAAAACCGTTTTTCCTCGTTTCGAACTATGTCTTGGGAGCGCCGTAGTATACCCTCTGCTGCGTAATCCTGAGCGTATATTGTCGCGCAGCCATGGTATGTAGTTTTATCGATATGAATTTATCTCCAGCTTTTCAGTCATTGGCGACCATCGCGTCACGGCTTCCGTTTCATTTGAACGAGACGGAGCACGTCAATGCCGCGTACCGGCGCTGGCGCGAGCAGGGAGAGCAAGAAGCCAAGTATGTCGTCGAACTGTGGACCTACTGTTTCGTCCGACGCTATTTTCTCTACAAATTCGTCCGCTATTCAGACCGCGACTATTCGGCCGACATGGACGGCTTGATCGAGACGGTCTACGTGAAGGTACAAGAGTCTCAGCGCACCATTGCCGACCCGGCACGCTATGCCGGTTGGGTCAGCGTGGTGTGCCGACGTGCTTTTCTCAATTATTTGCGCGGGCGTAATCTCCAGGTGTCCCTGGATCAGGAGAAAGGCGCACATCTTCGGGCTGAGGATCTGCACGGAGATCCGGGGCTCGTGATGGAAGGGCTCCAGCAGGCCATCGGACGATTGCCTGAGTTTTTGCGTGAGGTGGCCTATCTTCGCTTCGTTGAGGATCATACGTACCCGGAGATCGGGCACCTCACGGGTAAACCGCTTCCTACGATTCGGTCGTACGTGAATAAAGCGCTCGCTAAAATTCGTTCCGATCCTCACTTTCTGGCCTTTATTTCGAGTTTCTAGGCGACATGCAAGAAAAAACCTATCAAGAGGGGTTATATTTTTCAACGCTTTGTGTCTTAATAGAAAGAAAGGCCAAGGCGTTGGTTCAGCGACGAGCGGTGTTTCTACGGAGAGATCGGTTTAGGGTGGATCTATGAAACCATACGTGTTAACGAGTAGGATGGGATCTCAGGTCTCCCTTCCCCGTCAAGCCCTCAACTAACTCCCGGGAACTATGTGGAGCAGCATGGAAGAGAAGATACGCCTGTATAGCCAGCTCTCGTCGGAGGAGCGGGCCGACGTGGAGGGCTATGTGGAGCAACACCCGGAGATGGCCTCCTTGCTCGAAGAAGCGAAGGCGTTCGGAGCGTTGCTTCAAGAGGCTCGGTTGCTGCATGCCGATCCTCCAAGCGATGAGGCCCTTGCCTATTACGTCGCCACGCGGAGCATCACCGACCGGCCTCTACCGGCGTCCTTGCATGCGGCGTTTGATCGGATCGAAGCGCGGCTGGCGAACGACCCGCCGTTGCGGGCGCGGTGCGAGGCCATCGAGCATCGGATGGCCGCCCTGGAGGCCGCCAGCGATCCGGCAGCGCAATTTGAGCATTTGACCGGGCATACGCTGCACCCCGTGTTCGAGGAAGCATCATTGTCTGCGCCGGTCGCGGCCGGGCCCGTCCGACCGGCGGGCGATAGAAAACCGACACAACGGCTGATCCGCCGTCTGGCTCGATGGCCTGTAGCCGCCGTCATCGCCGTGAGCCTGGTCGTCTTCGGTGTCCTCTCGATAGCCGGTCCCCTGTCTCAATCGGAAGTGGAACGCCTGGCGCATGCCGAGTTATCGAACATCGAGGCGACGGATCTGAACCTGCGTAGTGGAGCGGCCTCCTCCGACCGGGCCTCGTCCCAGGCGCTCTATCAACAATCGATACCGCTGCTGCGCAAGGCGCGCGCCTACACCCTCGGGTTTATTCCTGGTTTCGACCAGGCGGCGCTCATCCAGGCGACCGAGTTGCTCACCCGCGTGGTAGAACAAGAGTCGGACGACTCGCCTTTGCGCTCCGAGGCCAACTATCTGCTGGCCGTCGTCTACATGGCGCAGGAGGACGTCGCCGGTGCACAGGCGCGATTACAGGCCGTCATCGCTGGCTCCGGGTGGCGAGAGGCCGAGGCCACTGCCCTGCACGACGCTCTGCTGACCCTCTCGGAATAACGCGTGCAGCAAAGAAAAAGGGCTCCGGCGTGTGAACACCGAAGCCCTTTATTAACGGTTCTCGGACGCTGTTCAGGCGTAGGTGTTCAGCATCACCGGCATGATGAGCATCAGGATTTCTTCGCCGCCCTCCTGTTCCTGGGGCATGACGATGCCCGCCCGGTTCGGCGAACTGAATTCGAAGACCACATCCTCTGCGTCGAGATTACTCAGCACTTCGGTGAGGTAAATCGCGTTAAACCCTATCACCATCGGCTCGCTATCATATTCGCACAGCACGGTTTCGCGGGCTTCGCTCGACCGTTCGATGTCTTCGGCAGAGATAGTCATCGTACTCTCGTCGAGCGCCAGGCGGATCTGGTTGGTCATGCTGGAGGAATAGAGCCCCACCCGCTTGACGGACGCCAGCATCGAGGCCCGGTTGACCACCAGCCGCCGGTCGTTCTCCACAGGGATGACCGCCTCATAGTTCGGATAGGCTTCGTCGATCAGGCGGGCCATCACCTGCGCCTGGCCGAAATCGAAACACACATGGCCTTCGTCGACGATGATGGCGCACGGGGCATCGGTGGCGATGCGGCCGGCCAGCGTCATGGCTTTTTCCGGGACGACAAAGTTGACCGGCTCGTTGCTCGTCAAAGACGCCATGCACAGCTTGACGAGGCGGTGCCCGTCGGTGGCCACCGCCCGGCCTTCGTCCTGCTGAATCTGGAAGTAGATCCCCATCATCGCCGGGCGCAGGGCATCCTTGCTGACGGCGAAGCTTGTCTTCTGGATGGCGCGCCCTAGCAGGCGGCCCTCGGTCTCGATGCGGCGATTGCCGTCGAGTTCGGGCAGCGCGGGATAGTCGGCCCCGTCGTGGCCGACCATTTTATAGTGCCCCTGGTCTGTGCGCAACGTGACGCCGAACTCATCGTCGGAAGCAAACTCGACGGGCAGGTCGGGCAGGGCACGGAGGGTGTCGAGCAGGCGTTTGGCGGGCACCGCTACCCGGTTTCCCTTGGGCGAGCCGTTGCTCTCGAATTGCACGGGGAGGCCCTGAATGATGGAGATTTCCAGGTCCGTAGCACTCAGGCGCAACGTGTCGCCGCTACGCTCGAAGAGGATGCATTCGAGGATGGGCAGGGTGCTCTTGGAGGGCACCGCACCGCCGACCGTCGTCAGTGCTTCGCGGAGTTTGGCACTCGAAGTGGTAAATTTCATAGCTCTACCTGAGATACGTCGCGTGAAGGGCAGGACTCCAAATCTACGTCACAGGACCCTGTAGATCCAGTCCACTTATGATCGACGAGTTCCGGGATTGTTCCTTGTGATTGAGAAGGCGCTCTCGGAGGCGCATGTTACCGGCTGCGCAATTCGATCTTATGCCGAATCTCCTCAATCATCTCGCGGAACTTGGTGTTCGTCTCGATTTGATTTTCGACGCTCTGGTTGGCATGGATGACGGTGGAGTGATCGCGTCCACCGAAGTGCAGGCCGATGGTTTTTAGCGAGTGCTGGGTGAGTTGCTTGCAGAAATACATGGCCACCTGCCGGGTTTGCACCACCTCGCGCTTGCGGGTCTTGGCCCGGATCAGGTCCTCCGGCATGTTGAAATATTCGCAGACGATCCGCTGGATTTCCTCGATCGTCAGGTTAACCCGCGTGTCTTTGATCAGGTCGCGCAGCACTTCTTTGGCCAGGGTAAGATCCACCTCGCGCTTGTGCAGGGTCGCGTGAGCCAGAAGGCGGATCAGAGCCCCTTCCAGTTCACGGATGTTGCTTTTGATGTTGTGCGCGATGAACTCGATGACGTCCCGCCCGAAGTCGATGCCGTCGTCCTCGGCTTTGCGCTGGAGGATCGCGATGCGCGTTTCGAGTTCGGGGGCCTGCAAATCGGCCGAGAGGCCCCATTGGAAGCGAGAGAGCAAGCGTTCTTCAATGCCCTGAATCTCACGCGGCGAACGGTCGGCTGAGAGCACGATCTGCTTGCCGCTCTGGTGCAGCGCATTGAAGATGTGGAAGAACTCTTCCTGCGTCTTCTCTTTGCCCCCGAAGAACTGTACGTCGTCGATGATGATGAGGTCGATCTGGCGGTAGAAGAGCGAGAACTGGCTGACGCGATTATGCTGGATGGCCTGGACGAACTCGGTCGTGAAGCGCTCGCTGGAGACGTAGAGCACCGTCTCGGCGCGCCGATTTTCCTTGACGTAGTTGCCGATGGCCTGGATCAGGTGGGTCTTCCCGAGTCCGACACCGCCGTAGATCAGAAAGGGGTTGAAGCTCGTGGTACCGGGTTGCTGAGCGATGGCCAGCGCCGCGCTTCGCGCCAGCCGGTTGCAGTCGCCTTCGATGAAGCGCTCGAACGTATAGCTGGTGTTGAGTCGGCTATCGACTTGCGCTTTCTGGATGCCTGGAATCACGAAGGGATTCGCGATGGGCACGTGTTGTGGCGCGCCGCTAGGGCTGACGGGCTGGTGCGACCCCCCCCCTAAATGGTTCGGTGTGCCCGGTTGAGGGCGGTGCCCTTCGGCCGGCGACACAGGGAGGCGGTGTGACGGCTCACCCGGAGGGGTCAGAGGAGACGGTTCATTGGCCGGCTGCCGAGCCGGCAGTTGCATCGAGGATCCTCCATACTCGCTGGTCGTGTCATCTTTTTTCTCGATGACCACATTATAATAGAGCCGTCCTTTGGAGCCCAGAACTTTCGTAATGGTCTTGCGCAAGAGTGCAAAATAGTGCTCTTCCAGCCACTCATAATAAAAGCGACTGGGTAGTTGCACCGTGAGTTTAATCAGGTCTCCTTCTTCTTCCAGACTAACGGCTTTTAATGGCTCGAACCATGTTTTAAAACTTTGTCGGCTGATGTTGTCCCGAATGATATCGAGACAGTCTTTCCAGACGGCTTCGGGGGATTGCTCCATACTATTGATCCTACATTCGCCGCTAGCTTGCAGGCCCATGCCAGCAAGATAAGTGAAACAGGTTATTGAGAAGAACAAGGGTGAACGAAATTACCATTCTCCCGGTAGGTCTGGAACGGATAACAGAGAGAGCGTACTCGGTAAAGAGGACGCTCTGCCTCGACACGCTATGCACGAGTTATCAACAATCGTCGCAAAAGAAGCCAAGCGATTGTTGACCTGCGTTGGAGTGCTACCAGCCATGTTCGTGGATTTTCAACAAGAAGTAAACATGAACTAAGTAGCTAAAAAAGCGAAACTTATGACATACGCAGGTGGATTTGTGCACATCCGTACTAATAAGCCGTGACCGACAGACGGTGTTGCTTGGCAGCAAGATGGATTATCCACAAGTTGCCAACATTTCATGAGGTCTCTACGAGGACGCGTTGGAAAGGAGCTTCGCACGCGCTTTCGCAGACACACAATCTATTGAAGAATCATGCCCAGATACTTCAATAGGAACAGCCGGTCAGGAGGCTTCCCTTCGCAGGGAAGTTGCCTGGCACATGCCTCCGTGTCACCCGAACAGGATTGCCTCCGTGTCACCCGAACAGGACCCGACTATGGTAACTATTGCGGGGTGTAACGTCAAGCACGTAACGTGCAATTTCACATAATTAAAACGAGTCTTCCTTTCGCTCTTGCGAAAATAAAAAAAACGGCCCCGTAACGGCTTTCCTCCTCTGGATTCGAGGGCTAGATATTGATGCGGAACACAGGAGGATCTATATTCGTTGATCTGGGCCTGTTTGATTGGAAGGAGACTGGGCTGCCGTCAGGTGGCCTGCTTTGTATCTACCATGCTTCGCATCGACATAACGTCCTTTGCCGAGGGAATACACCACGTTGAATTAGAACCGGATGCGCAGGCCCTGGATCTCGATCCGGATCGGTTCGCGAACATTCGCGTGGATGCGGCGCTCGACTTTTTCAACGATCGGATCCTCGTTACGCTTCAGGCTTCGGCGGTTGCTACGCTCGAATGTGACCGCACACTGAGGCCGTTCGACCAGTCGATTGAAGGGGCCTACCGAATACTGTACGCTCCGCCTTCATTCGCGCACGACCGAGAAGAAGATGGAGACGGTAGCTATGAGGAAGTGGGGGTGTTCCAACCATCGGACCGAGAAATCGATCTGACCGAAGCCGTGAGAGATACGTTATTGCTGGCCGTGCCGGCTCGC
This sequence comes from Rhodothermales bacterium, assembly GCA_046756545.1. Lineage (GTDB taxonomy): Bacteria > Bacteroidota > Rhodothermia > Rhodothermales > JBHHWM01 > JBHHWM01. The sequence continues at coordinate 13,966 of JBHHWM010000093.1, forward strand.
AAGGTGGCTCCGGGTGCTGAAGACGAAGCGATTCAAACGATCTTCGGTGTGGCTGCCAACGCCGGTGAACCTCCGATCGACCCACGCTGGGAGGCCTTGCGTCCCCTGAGATCGGACGGCGGATCGTCGTGACTTCATGGAAAAACGTTATATAAGCTAAGGTGTAGCTATGGCTAACCCGAGAAGGAAGAACTCGAAATCGCGCACGCGCAAGCGTCGCAGCCAGTACTATGGCAGCCTCGACAAGCCCGACATGATGGAGTGTCCCAATTGCGGCAACACGAAGATGCTCCATCGGGCGTGTCCGAGCTGCGGGTACTATCGCGGCCGCCAGGTGACCGAGGCGCAGGAACTCGTGTAAGAAGAGACCGGTCGTTGCTCGGCTCGTCTCGGCGCATGCACGTTTTTACTTCATGGGATGGCTTTCGCGTGAAGTGAAAACGTGCATGATTATTATTGAACGTTCGGCGTTGTATCTTTGTCAACCCTGTTGCACGGTGCAAGGCACCCCCTGAAAGGGAGGAGGACCTGTTTCCACGCAAAGACAACCCCGCAGCTTCTTAGTATGGCCCTACGTGTTGCCATAGACGCAATGGGGGGAGATGACGCTCCCTCCGTAGTTATCGAAGGCGCTCTGCGCGCCGCACAAGAATCCACCGATGGATTGCACCTGGTGCTCTTCGGCCCGGAGGCGATCCTTCGAGAAGCGTTGGCTGCCCACGCCGATGCGGCATCGCTTCCGATCCACATCGTCGATGCGCCGGATGTCATCGGCATGGCCGAGGCACCTGTCGCAGCCATCAAGACCAAGCCACGGTCCTCGATTCATCTGGGCCTGGGAGCGCTCAAGCAGGGACGGGTCGATGCCTTTATCAGTGCGGGTAACACCGGGGCCGTGATGGCCGCTTCGCTGTTCATCCTGGGCCGATTGCACGGGGTGGCGCGGCCTTCCATCCCCGGATATTTCCCTACCACTCGGGGAATTTGCCTGGTGCTCGACGTCGGCTCGAATGTCGACAGCAAGCCGGAACACCTCGTCCAGTTTGCCCAGATGGGTGCCGTCTACGCGCAACGCCTGATGAAGGTCGAGCAGCCCACGGTGGCCTTGCTCAACGTCGGGGAGGAGCCGGGCAAAGGCAACGAGTTGGTCAAAGCCGCTTACGATCTTTTGGATGAGGCACCCACCCTTGATTTTCGCGGCAACATTGAGGGTCGCGATGTGATGCATCATGCCGCCGATGTGGTCGTGTGTGACGGGTTTGTCGGCAACGTGCTGCTGAAGTTTGGCGAGAGCATGGCGACTGCCGTGATGGAGATGGTCGGCCAGGAAATACGCCACCTGGGCCTCGCGCCGGATGAGCAGCAGGTAGTGGGGCGCGTGCTGGGCGGGGTGAAGAAGCGCTTCGACCCCGAAGAATACGGCGGGGCTCCCCTGCTGGGCGTCAACGGCACGGTCTTCATCGGACACGGCAGTTCGACGGCCCGCTCCATCGAGAAACTCATCGTCCGGGCCACTCGCGCCGCCGAACTCGACCTTACGCACGCCATCGACGCCGTGCTTCAGGACTGACCATTCCTCTGTTCGTACACCTTCCTATCCGCAAACGCTCGCCCTCCTATGACACATGCAGCCATTACCGCGATTGGCCATTTTTTACCCGAAGACCGTCTGACCAACGCCGACCTGGAGCGCATGGTGGATACCGATGACGAGTGGATCCGCACGCGCACAGGCATCAGCGAGCGGCGTATCCTCTGGGATAAGGACAAGGCGACATCATTCATGGCCACGGAAGCGGCGAAAGAACTGCTGGACAAGCGCGGGATAGGAGCCGACGAGATCGACGTCATCATCGTCGCCACCGTCACCCCCGACATGTTGTTCCCGGCCACGGCGTGCCTGGTGCAGGCCAACCTGGGCGCTACCAACGCCTGGGGCTTCGACGTCTCGGCAGCGTGCAGCGGATTCCTGTTTTCGCTGGAGACGGGCGCGCGCCTTGTCCAGAGCGGGCAGTATACGAAAGTGATGGTGATCGGCACGGATAAGATGAGCAGCATCGTGGACTACACCGACCGGACCACGTGTGTGCTTTTTGGTGACGGAGCCGGTGCCGTGCTCCTGGAGCCCGCCACCGACGGCCACGGGTTCATCGACTCGGAACTGCACATCGATGGTTCGAACTGGGAGGCCCTGTGTATGCCCGGCGGCGGCAGTCTCAACCCACCGACCCATGAGACGGTCGATAACAAAATGCACTATGTCCACCAGGAAGGCCAGACGGTGTTCAAGGTGGCCGTCAAAGGGATGGCGGACGTGGCGGCCAGCGTGATGGCGCGTAATCATCTCAGCAGCGATGATATTCACTATCTCGTTCCCCATCAGGCCAACCAGCGTATCATCGACGCCACGGTGCGGCGCATGGGCATCACCCGCGATAAGGTGATGCTCAACATCAGCCGGTACGGCAACACCACTGCAGCCACCATTCCGCTGTGCCTCTACGATTGGGAGCGCGAACTGCGTCGCGGCGACAACCTGGTTGTAGCGGCCTTCGGCGGTGGTTTTACGTGGGGGGCGGCCTACGTGAAGTGGGCCTATGACGGGGCCGACGTGGCTGTGGCCGCCGAAGCCGAGATGGTGGCGAGTC
>JBHHWM010000094.1:0-16522 GCA_046756545.1 Rhodothermales bacterium
GCGATTTGCGCATCCGGTCCGGGGTGGCCAGGCCCAGCTTGGCCAGGAAATAGACAACGACGGGCAACTCGAACAGCAGGCCGGCTCCGAAGGACCACCACGTCACCATGCTGAAATACCGCGTGATGTCGAACTCGTTGATGATCTCGGGCGAGATCTGGTAGTTGGCAAAGAATTGCAGGGCGAGCGGGGTGATGACGCAATAGCCGAACGACAGGCCCAACATGAAGAAAAACGTGGCAAACACTGAGGAAAATCGTAGCCCGGATTTTTCGTGCGGATATAACCCCGGTTCGATGAAGCGCCATATATAAAAGATGAACACCGGAGAGCCGAGCACGAGGCCCGCCGCGATGATGGTGCCGATGTGGGCGAAGAATTGGCCGGTGACTGTGCGGTTCTGAAGGGCGAAGTCGGTGGCCTCGATACCCAGCAGGCGATACATGAAAAAGTCTGCCTTCTTTGGACCCAGGAGCAACTCTTCGAGGATCCAATCGCTGAAGAAGGCAGCGACGATGGTCGTCACCAGCACGCCGCCGAAGCCTTTGATCAGCGTCCAGCGAAGTTCTTCCAGGTGATCCAGGAATGACATATCCCCTTTGGAGAGGGGGTCCGCCGCGCCGTCGCCCTGAAGACCGGCCGGCAGGTTGCTCTTGGCGCGAGGTCTAAACGTAAGCTTCATGGGAATCGAACGGTTGGGATGCCGATAGCCGCTTTACGAATATCGAGTGACGATGATTACTTCCCGTCTGTTCCGTAAGGCCCAACTCCTCATTCGAATTTAACGCCAGGCCGAGTCGGAGCTACTGCGGTTGCTGTCGCGGAGATTGAGATCGAGCAGGGAATCGACCCACAGGCCCTCGGCTTCGAGGCGGGTGCGCCCGCCGCTCCAGGTGAAGTTGAACAGTGAAATCAGGCCGACGACGCGGAAGCCTTCGCTACGCAAGAGCGAAATGGCCCGCGAAGCGCTGCGTCCGCTGTTGAGGATATCGTCGAGCAGTACGACGGGGTGCAGCGGATCGAGGGGGCCTTCGACGAGGCGGCGGCGTCCATGCGGTTTCCGCGCATCCCGGATGAAACCGCCGGTGAAGGTCGGTTCGCCGGGCGATGCCAGCACCGAACAGACCATCGAATACGACCCGAAGCCGTAGCCGGCCACCTGGTAAATCTCCTTGCCTCGTAAGCGCTCGGCCAACACGAGCCCCACCTCCTTCATCATATCGCCCTGGAGCATCGGGATGCGGGTGTCGAGCAGCCAGCCGATGGGTTGCCCACGCGGGTCGGTGATGTATTCCTGTTCCCGTCGCACGAGCGATTGCTCGTAAAGACGCCGGCCCAGATCGACGAGGTCGGCGTAGGAGGATGTGCTTTGCAAACTACGAGCCATAGGTCATTGCTTCATGCGTACATTCAGGCCTGCCTCGGCAGGCGGACTCGAAGGCACCACGACAAAAGCGCGTGATTTCTGGATAGTCCCTTCTCCGTCGTTCAGCCATCACGGGTGGAGCACGTGCTCACGTTGCCCCCGGTGACGGTTATTTTCACGGCGTCGCCTTGCCGATGTTCAGCGGTCCAGGCTGCGCGAGAGAGACCCATCATCAACCGTGCAGCGCAGGGTTCCGTTCCGCTTCCATCGACGACACAACATAAGAAAAAAACATGGTGTTTGAATATCCGGCCTGAGAACGAGTCGCCTATGCTGCATTGGTTCTAGACTGGGCGAAGTATCGGCGGCTCGGCGGCGAATATTAGGGCGCGGGTAATCGGGGTCTGTGATTTTTTGGGAGGGTCGATTCGTTGACGTTGCGCGGCCTTCGCCGGTCATCTCTCGTCGGCGCGTTCTCGCGCTCGCTCCCGCACGGCTTCCGGCTGTTGCATCTCGAAAAATTGCCCGGCGATACCCAGGAAATGCCATTCGTTTTTTGTCTCGTCGTCTCCGTCCAGATCGATGGTGTAGGTGCTGAAGACGACGTAGTTTCGGCGCTCGGTGATACGGTCGATGAACGCTCCGGCCAGCGCGCCTCCCAGGTTCGACAGGGCACGGCCGATCTCTGTGTCGCCCGTTTCCTGGAGCAGAAGGTACTCGGATCGTTCCTTGCTGTATTCCCTGAAGGCGTCCATGTTCGGGTTGAACCAGGCCAACGCCACCAGCAGAATCACGAGGATCAGGAGCGTCTTACGCATAGCCGTTCGTGTTTGGGTCGGTGTGTAGTGTTGTGTTTGACGCTCTTACGGAAGGGGCAGGCTCGGCGAGGTCATCGCAAAGACCAGGATGTTGACGCCCATCCGGAGGGCGGCCAGGCGTTTTTCGAGCGGATTGTTGTGCACCGAAGGAGGTTCCCAACCGTCGCCCAGGTCGCTTTCGTAGGAATAGAAGACGCACAGCCGTCCGTCGCTGGTAAAAAGGCCGAAGCCCTGCGGCGGCTTGCCGTCGTGCTCGTGGATCTTGGGCAGGCCGTTCGGAAAGTCGTAGTGCGTATGGTAGATCGGGTGGTTGAAGGGCAGTTCGACGAACTCCTGTTCGGGATAGATTTTTTTCATCTCGCGGCGGATGTGTTTGTCCAGCCCGTAATTATCGTCGATGTGGAGGAAGCCGCCGCCCTCCAGATAGTGGCGCAACTGCCGGGCTTCTTCCTCGGAAAAGCGGACGTTGCCGTGCCCCGTGAGGTAGAGGTAGGGGTAGGTGAAGAGCTTGCTGCTGGTCAACTCCACCACGTCCTCTTTCGGTGCCACGTCGAGCAGCGTGTTTTCCCGCGCAAACCGGAGTAGTTCGACCAGGGACTGTTCGTCGCTGTACCAGTCGCCCCCCCCGCCGTACTTGATGCGGGCGATGTGGAACGTATAGGCGTCTTGCGCGGCGGCGTGCCAGGGGAAGCAGGCTCCCACCAGGAACACAGCGAGCAGCGATGAAAAAAGACTTCGTCTGCACATCATAACCGTGGTCAACCGTTCTCGATGAGTATCCTAACGAAAAGCCTGCCCAAAGGTTTAGAGGCTGTTCAAGTTTGGGGTTCCGGGCTGCGCGCGCGATCTGCCGGCGTCTTCGCCCCCGCTTTACTTGCGTCAGTCGGGCTGTGCCCTCGTGTATCGGCCCGTAGCGCTGCTGCGAACCTCTTCAGGCCTACACCCTGAACAGCCTGGTAGGCTGATTATGTTCGCAGGTCGTACTTTGGGGTGGTGTGAGCCGGGACGCTGCCGCGCCGCCCCGGCCTGCTCTGCATGGAGGCGAACCGCCGATGATCCTGAACGATTCCCCGACCCAACGTACACTCCCATGAAACGATTCCTTGTTGCGTCGCTGTTGCTGGCCGGTATGGCTGCCGCGCTCGTTATGCTTGTTCCTGAAGCCGAAGAAGCGCCCCTCGTCGCCACGTTCTCTATCGTCGGCCACGATCCGGCGACGGGGGACCTGGGCATTGCCGTGCAATCCAAATTTCCGAACGTGCGTCCGGTGGTGCCGTGGGCCAGGGCCGGCGTCGGGGCCGTCGCCACGCAGAGCTTTGCCGAACTGGACTACGGCATCAAGGGGCTCGACCTGATGGAAAACGGCGCGACGGCGGAAGAGGCACTGCGCATCATCCTGCGCGACGACGACGGCCGCCAGCAGCGCCAGGTAGGCATCGTGGACGCCCAGGGCAATGCTGCTACCTGGACGGGCACCGCATGCTTCGCCTGGGCCGGAGGACGGGTGGGGCAGCACGACGGCCCGCCCGCCGAAGTGGGACCGGAGCAACAAAACCAGGGTGCCGTGGTGACCGGGCACGGCTACACGGCCCAGGGCAACATCCTGGTGTCGAAGGAGACGGTCGAAGCCATGGCCGACGCCTTCGAAAACACCGAGGGCGAACTCGCCGATAAGCTGATGGCGGCGCTCGTGGCCGGCGGCAAGGCGGGCGGCGACCAGCGCGGCGAGCAAAGCGCGGCCCTGCTCGTGGTGCGCCAGGGTGCGGGCTACGACGGCATGGATAACTTCATCGACATCTCGGTCTACGACCACGAAACACCTATCGCCGAACTCGAACGGCTCTATCAACTGAACAACCTCTACTTCACCCGGTCGAAGCCGGAAAACATGATCCCGGTCACCGAGGACATCGCGAAGGGGATCCAGGAGATCTGGAAAACGCGCGGCTTCTACGACGGTCCCATCGACGGGGTGGTGGACGTGGAGTTCCAGCAGATCCTGGTCGATTACATGGGCTGGGAAAACTACGACCTGCGCATCGCGCCCGTCGAAGAAACGGACGTGGCGGGGGGCGAACCCCTGCTGTTCGACCGCGAGGTGCTCGACGACATACGCGCCGTCTTCCACGAAGGACGCTGGAAGCCGAAGAAGCGGTAAACGGCGCGGTGGGAACCGCCGTCATCCCTGCCGGATACATGAACGCTCGGGAGAGCGCGTATCCGTTTAGACCCCTGCCTGCGTGAAAGCGATAACGAGCATAGAGCATCGGTGGAGACGGGGGGTGCTGATTTTCGGTTTCTGGACCGGGATCGGCCTCTTTTTCACGCTCCAGATGGTGCTGATGTACGTCAGCCGGGGCGAACCGCTGCGCGTGGGAGCGCCGCTCGTGTATCAGATGAGCGGCTGGTATGCCTGGGGGCTCCTGACGCCGTTGATCCTCTGGCTGGCCCGCCGTTTCCGTATCGAACGTCCCTGGCGTCGGGGTGTGCTGATGCATCTGGCGCTGGGCCTGGCGCTGGCTCCGTTGCAGGTGGCGCTCTCGCTGATCCTCCGCTACGGGGCCTTCGTGCTGCTCGGCACGTTTTCCTTCGAGCAGGTCGTCGAGTTACTGCCCAACGCGCCGGTGCAAATCCTTACCGACAGCTTCGACGGCGTTGTCACCTACTGGATCATCCTGGGCATCTACCACATCTTCGATTACTATCGGAAAAACAGGGAGCGCGAGTTGCGCACCTCGCAACTGGAGGCGCAACTGGCGCAGGCGCAGCTTACCGCGCTGAAGATGCAACTCCATCCCCACTTTCTGTTCAACACGCTGCACAGCATTTCGGCCCTGGTGAGCGAGGACCCTGAAACCGCCGAGCGTATGATTGCCCGCCTCAGCGACCTGCTGCGCCTGACGCTGGAGAATGCCGGTACGCAGGAAGTCTCCCTGAAGCAAGAACTGGCGTTCCTCGAACAATACCTGGAGATCGAACAGACACGCTTTCAGGATCGGCTCTCGGTGGATATGGACATCGACCCGGCCACGCTGGATGCCCGCGTGCCGAACCTGATCTTGCAGCCGCTCGTCGAGAACGCGATACGGCACGGCATTGCGCCGCGACCGGAGGCGGGCCTCGTGCGCATCCACGCCGCGCGCGAGAACGGGACGCTCAAGCTACAGGTATGCGACGACGGCCCCGGTTTGACCAACGGCCGGGGCCGAGGGGTGCAGGAAGGCGTCGGGCTGACCAACACGCGGGCTCGCCTGGCGCAGCTCTATGGGACCCATCATCGGTTTGCCCTGGAAAATGCGCCCGGCGGCGGGCTCGAAGTGAACCTCACGATTCCGTTCCGGGTGGCCGAGCGCCTGCCTGATACACCGGAGGCATGAAACAGGTCATCCGTACTCTCATCGTCGATGACGAGCCGCTGGGGCGACAGCGCATCCGGACCCTGCTCGAACAGGAACCCGACCTTGCCGTCGTGGGCGAATGTGCCAACGGGCGGGAGGCCGTGGCCGCCGTCCGGAAGCTGGTGCCTGATCTCGTTTTCCTCGACGTGCAGATGCCGCTGATGAACGGCTTCGACGTGGTCGAGGAACTCGGGACGGCGCACCTGCCCGTCGTGATCTTCGTGACGGCCTACGACCGGTACGCATTGAAGGCGTTCGAGGTGCACGCGCTGGATTACCTGCTCAAGCCGTTCGACCGCGAGCGGTTTCAGAAAGCGTTGCAGCGAGCGCGGCACCACCTCCACCGCGAGAGCATAGACGCGCTGAGCCGGCGGCTCCAGGCCCTGCTTGCCGATTACCAGGGCCGCCCGAAGCCCGCCCGAGAGGGCGCATTTCTCAAACGCCTCGCCGTCAAATCGGCGGGGCAGGTCTTTTTTCTGAACGTGGAGGAGATCGACTGGATCGAGGCGGCGGGCAACTACGCCGGGTTGCACGTGAAGGACCGGACCCACCTCGCGCGCGAGACGATGGCGGGCCTGGAAGCCCGGCTCGACCCCGACCGCTTCTTGCGGATTCACCGCTCGACCATCGTCAACCTCGACCGCATCAAGGCGCTTCAGCCGCTCTACAACGGCGAATACGTGTTCACTCTGCACGACGGCACGCGCCTCCAGTCGAGCCGCAGCTACCGCGACCGCGTGCACGCCTTGCTCAACGAAGCCTCGTAGGAGTTGGCTCGCCTCCAGCCTGTTCGTGTCAGAGTTGGGTCCCGCAGCGTTTGCAGAAGAGGGCGTCGTCGTCGTGGCCGGCGGCGTAGCACCGGGGGCAGATGAGCGCGCGGGTGCCGTCGTCCACCGACGGGGTGTCGCGTCCGGTTCTCGTCAGTTCGGCGGTGACGATGCCCGTGGGCACGGCGATGATGCCGTAGCCGATGATCATGATGACGGCCGCCAGCGCCTGGCCCAGGTCCGTCTGCGGCGAGATGTCGCCGTAGCCGACGGTCGTCAGGGTCACGATGGACCAGTAGATGCTTCGGGGGATGCTGGTGAACCCGTTCTGCGCTCCCTCGATGAGATACATCAACGACCCCAGGATCACGACGAGCGTCAGCACGGTGATGACGAAAATGGTGATTTTGCGCCGGCTCGCCCGGAGGGCCTGCATCAGCACGTCGGCTTCGGAGAGGTAGTGCACCAGCTTGAGCACGCGGAAGACGCGCAGGATGCGCAGCAGGCGGATGACGAGCAGATACTGGGCTCCCGGAATCAGCAGGCTGAGATAGGTCGGGACCACGGCCATCAGATCGACGACGCCGAAGAAGCTGGCGGCATAGCGGAAGGGACGGCCCACGCAGATGAGGCGCAGGACGTATTCGATGGTGAAGAGGATCGTAAAGCCCCATTCTACCAGGTAGAGCACGTCCCCGTATTGTGCGCGGATCGTGCCTACGCTCTCCATCATGACGGCGATGACGCTGGCGATGATCGTCAGGATGAGCGTGACGTCGAAGGCTTTGCCCGGCGGCGTGTCGGACTCGAAGATGATGACGTAGAGCTTCAGCCGCCAGCCGCTGAGGTGCTCGACGCCGAACCGCCTGCGTTCGATGGGATTGGGCTTCAGCATGGGGTGCCTCTGGAACTAGGAGGGGGTGCGCGATACGACGTCCGGATGGGTGCGCCGGTACTGATCCAGAAGATAAAACGCCGCCACGACGAGCGCATGGGTAATCTGTCCTTCGACGATCAAGGCCGGCACGTCGGCGGGCTCGACGAGGACGACGTCGATCTCTTCGGTTTGGTCGAGCGCCTGCGGCCCGTCCGGGCGGGCGTTGAGCGCGAGGTAGGAGTGGCAGGTGTTGTTCAGGATGGCCGGGTTGGGGGCCACGCTGCCGAGGCGGATCACCTGCTCGGTGTTGTAGCCGGTCTCTTCGTGCATCTCGCGCCGGGCTGCCTGGGCCGGCGTTTCACCGGGATCAACCATGCCGCCGGGCACTTCGAGTGTCACGGTTTCGGTGCCGTGGCGATACTGCTTGATGAAGACCAGGTGCCCGTCCTCCGTCACCGGGATCACGTTGACCCAGTCCGACGATTCGATCACGTAGAACGTGTGTTCCTGCCCCGAGCGCGGCGACCGGGTCCGGTCCTTCCGCAGGCGAAACACCTTGTAGTCTCCCTGGTACGCGCGTTCGACGTGTTTCCAGTGTTCAATCATGATCGGTCGGCAGGAAAAATAACGAGGTAGGTTCGAGTCGGGGAGGCAGGGGGAAGGTAATGAACCCTCAATCGAAAAGGAGCATGAGGAGTTCAAACAGCGGCCAGAGCAGCAACAGCGCCATCAGCCAGGCAGCATACTTCAGTGTCGAGCGCTGTGCCGGAAACTCGTAGCGGCAATAGGGGCACACCTCGGCGGTCGCATCGACGGCTAGCGCACACGAAGGGCATTCCTTGTTTCTTTCGGCCATGGTGTTGTGCAGGGTCGAAGGGCGGCTTAAACGTGGGCTATTAACGCGACGGGATCGCGCGCGTTCTGCGGGCATCAGCGGCGAATGGGAGGGTGCCCTGTTTATCTCATAAATGGGGCTTCGCGTGGTTGATTTTCTGGAAAACAGCAACTATACTCCGCTATCATCTTCGCAGGAAATAACATGGATCGAGCCCTGTGATGTTGGATAGGGTTATTGCTTGCTGTGTGTGGGTGAGAGCATCGTTATGAAATCCCTTTCTCAATCTCTCCTCAAGCACAGTAAAGTCCTATGCTACGCAACCGTTACTATCCCCTCAGCCTGTCGTTGCTCGTGGCCGTTCTTCTCTGGGCGCTGCCCCAGCCAACGACCGCCCAGACCAGAATCGGCTACTACGACATGAGCCTTGGCGCGGGCAATCCGATCCAGGTGCCGGCCATCACCTCGCTCGGGCACACGCCCGTAGACATGACGGACCTATCGACCACGGACTTCGATAATGCGGACATTGACGTGTTGGTCGTGCAGAACCCGAGTAACGGCGGCTACGGCGCCGAGTATACCAGCCGTCTGGCCGATATCGAGGCGTGGGTGGCGGCCGGCGGAGTGCTCATCATGCACGACCGCCGTGTAACGGAAGCCGCCACGATGCTGCCCGGAGGGAGCGGGTTCTCTCTTTTTCGAGATTTTTCCGATGATGCCGATATCGATGTGCGGGACAACTCGACGCTGGTGACGAACGGACCGGCAGGCGTGATCGACAACACCTCGCTCGATGGAGGAACCTCCTCGACGCATGGCTTTGCCGTCGTCGGGACGTTGCCCGGCTCGGGGGTCTTCATCCTGTCGCGTTCGGACCCGGACGAGATCGTGACGTTCGCCTACCTCTTCGGATCCGGCTGCGTCATCTATTCGTCGATCCCGCTGGATTTCTACCTGGCCGGGTTCGGTCCTAATCCTCCTCGTGACAATTTTACCCTCATCTACACGCCGAACGTCATTGCGTATGCGGTATCCAAGACGGCAGCCGACCTCGCGTTGGCAAAGACCCTTGATGTGGGCGAAGGCAAGACCGGCTCGTACCATCTCACCGTCACGAACGACGGCCCCGGCGATACCGAGGGGGTCGAGGTTACGGATTTCCTGCCCGACTTCCTGACCGTCACGGGCTGGACCGCCACGCAGGGCACGTTCGATCCCGACACCGGCCTCTGGGTGGTCGATAGTCTCGACGTCGATGCCGTCGCCGAACTCTGGTTCGACGTCACGTTCGACGCCCAGGGCATCTACACCAACACTGCCGAAATCACTGCGAGCGATAAGTCGGACCCCAACACCGACAACAACACCGCCGAGGTCTCGGTGCTGGTGCTGGCCGACCGGGTCGAACCGGACTTTGTCAGCGGCCTCGGACCGGGCCAGGTCGTCGAGCGCGATCCCTTCCGCTTCCGGGCCGACCTCTCGCTGACCAAGACCGTCGATAACGCCGCGCCCGCCGTCGGCACCGACGTCACCTACACCCTCACCGTGCTCAACGGCGGTCCCCAGACGACCGCCAACGTCGAGGCGACCGACCACCTGCCCGACTGCCTGGACTTCGTTTCGGCCACGGCCTCGCAGGGCGACTACGACCCGAACACCGGCGTGTGGGACATCGACAACCTCGCCGTAGGCCAGAGCGTCACGCTTCAGATCACGGCGACGGTGACGGCGGACTGCTCCGGCGAGGTGGTCAACACGGCGGAGATCACCGGATCGAGCCTGCCGGACCCGGACCACATCTTCAACATCTTCGAGGAACCGCCGGTCGATGACGGGATCGACAGCGCTGCGTTCACCGTGTCCTCGGCGTTTGCGCGGGCGAGTTCGTGGTTGACGGGTGCGGAGTTGGCGCTGGGCGGTGCCTATCCGAACCCGTTCAATCCGGAGGCGGTGATACCGTACGCGTTGCCGGAGTCGGGGTATGTGCGCATCCGGGTCTACGACATGCTGGGCCGCGAGGTGGCCCGTCTGGTAGACGGCGAGGTATCGGCGGGTGTGCACGAGGTGACGCTGCGCGCCGAGGCTTTACCGACGGGTGTATACCTGGTTCGGATGGAGGCGCAGGGTCAGGTGCAGGTGCAGCGCGTGACGTTGATGAAGTAGCGCCGTAGATTTTGAGTTGGATCATCGAGAGCCCGGCTTCTTCTGCGGAGGGAGCCGGGTTTCTTTTTTGAGGTGTCGCCGGGATTTGGGAGGAATCGAGGAGTGGAGGTATGGAAGAGAGGACGTGTTCTTCCCTTCTTCCCCTCTTTCACACCATCCTTCCCCCGGTTCATTTGTCGAAGATCACGGCTTCCCAGGGGGTGCGGCAGGGGAGCTTCTGCTCGTAGCGGCGCAGGTTGGCGTTGAGGTGGTCGAGCCAGGTGTTCAGGTTTTGGAGTCGGGCGGCCTGGATGGCCTCTCGTTGATGGCGGACGGCCTCGTCATAGCGCGCTGTTTCCGCGTAGGCCATCGCGAGGCTCTCCAGCGTTTCGGCCCGGCGCATGACGCTTACCAGGCGGCTGGCCATCTCCAGGGCCCGCGCCCCGTCCCGCACGTCGTCGTCGGCACCGGCGGCCAGCACCCGGATCATCGCATCATACAGGCCCGGATGTTGAGGAAACGCCTCCAGGCCGGCTTCGAGCAGCGCCCGGGCTTCGGCATACCGGCCTACCTGTACGTGGCAAATGGCCTGGTCGATACGGGCCTCGATGTGCTCGGGAGACGCCGCCAGGAACCGGGCGAAGTGGGGGAGGGCTTCGCGGCAGTTGCGCTCGCGCCAGAACAGCTTCGCCAGCGCGAGATGCGCCTCGCTGTAGTCGGGATCAAGCTCGATGGCGGTCTGAAACCGGGCGCGGGCCTTGTCGAGTTCGGCATGTGCGCCGTAGAGGATGCCCAGGTTGTAGTGCGTCTTGCTCTCCGACGGGTCGAGGCGCGCAGCTTGTTCCAGGGCTGCGACGGCTTCTCGGACACGGCCCAACTGGCCCAGCGCGGCTCCCAGGTTCAGATAGGCGGATGCGTTGTCGGGTTCTTCTTCCACCACCTGCGCGAAAAGGGTTGCGGCTTCCCGAAACATGCGTTGCATCATGAACGTGCGCGCCAGGAACAGTTTGGAGTTCGTGCCTTCTTTCAGGAGTTCCAGTTCCTGGAGCCGGACATCCGCTAGTTTAGCACTGGTATTGCCGCGACGGGCCAGGTGAAAGCGGCTCTTTTCCAGGTTGCCCTGGTTGCGGTAGGCCAGCCCCAGCGGATTATGCACGACGGAGGCGGCCGGTTGCAGTTGCAGCACCTTCTCATAATGCGTGATGGCTTCGGACGGCTCGGCGGCCATCTGGCCCAGCAAGAAGTAGGCAGGCGCACAACGCGGGTCGAGACGGGTAGCTTCGTGCAACGCCGCTCGCGCCTCGGCATCGCGCCCCAGGTCGCGATAGACTTCGGCGAGGTGCACGCGGGTGGGCACGTCCTCGGGGGCCAGGGCCAGGGCGCGTTCAAACCAGCGCGCCGTTGCTTCGATGTCCGCCCTGCGTTGATACAGGTAGCCCAGGTAATAGGGCCACTGAACGCTGTCCGGGAGCAGGTGCTCGGCATGGAGCAGGGCCGGCTCGGCGGCGGCATCGTACTCATAGGCCAGCAAGAGTTGCCCCATCAGGCCGTAGGCCGCGCCGAGTTCGGCCCCGTCGGCATCCCGGCGGCCGGCGAGGTCCTGAAGGCGGGCGTACTGATCCTGGAGTTGCAACCGGGCGGATTCTTGCAGGCCGTCGAGGGCGGGCAGCGAGACGGGCTGCAGCGCCGCTTCTTCCGCTCCGGTGTTGGGTGGGGCGTCCTGGGGAGCGGGTTGGCGGCAGCCCGGTGCGCTCCACCCCAGGCTCAGCATCAGCCCCCACGCGAGGACATACCATGCACGTTGTTTCATAGCTCTGCTAGCGATTGCCCCTGGCCTTTGACGAGCGTATGATAACGGCCAGGTTCGAGCCCGTTCCATTCCTCGACCGTGTCGTCCGGCCAGTAAACGCGGACGGCGTCATAGGCTGCGGTGTTTCCGAGGCCGAACAGGACGCGCGGATCGTGGGCGGAACAGTAGCTTCCGTCTACGTGCGCCCGTCGCCACAGGGTGGGGGCCTCGGGCCGGAGCAGGGCGACCCGCGTTCCCGGCAGGTCTCGTCGGTTCTCGGCATCGACCAGGCGCAGGCCCAGCCAGGGGCGCTGTTGCCCGATGTCGTTGCGGAGCAGCCGGGCCGGCCCGTTGTTGTTGAACAGGACGAGGTCGGTGTCGCCGTCGTTGTCCACGTCGCCGTAGGCGGTGCCCCGGCTTACCTCGGCGAGGGCGAAGAGGGCGTCGCCGGGCGTGGTTTCTTCGAAGCGGCTCTGTCCCCGGTTTCGAAAGAGCTGGTTGGGCTGTCGCAACGGGAGAGCGTCGCCCCGGGCGACTTGCTCGGTGATGATTTTCACTTCTCCGTTGGCGATGAACAGGTCGAGCCAGCCGTCGTTGTCGTAATCGAGGGGGGCGACGCCGAAGGCGGTGAACAAACGGCTGGGCAGGCCCAGGCCCGACCGCCGCGTGCGATCCTCGAACAGGGCGTCGCCGGTGTTGACGTAGAGCGTGTTCGTTTCTCCGTTGAGGTGGGTCATGAAGAGGTCTTCGTCGCCGTCGTTGTCGAAGTCGGCGGCGTTGACGCCCATGCTGGCTTCGGCTCTGCCGGCGGCGTTGACCGCCACGCCGCCCATGACCGCGCGGTTCGAGAAGCGGTGCCCGGCCTGGTTGATCCAGAGCAGGTTATCTTCGCCGTCGTTGGTCACGTAGAGGTCCGGCCAACCGTCGAGGTTGAAGTCGGCGGTGATGACGCCGAGGGCGGGTCCGTAGGCGTTCGCCAGGCCCATGCGGAAGGTGGCGTCTTCGAACGTGCCGTCGCCCCGGTTGCGAAAGAAGCGATCCCGTTGTGCGGGGTAGGCGCTCGGCCCGCAGTAGTCCAGCCGCCCGGTGGTGCCATAGCAGGGGTGGTCGTTTTCCAGGGTATACTCGTCGTAGTTGACCACCATCAGGTCGAGCCGGCCGTCGCGGTCGGCGTCCAGGAAGGAAGCGCCGGTGGACCATCGGGGGTCGTCGGTGCCGCTCTCGCGGGTCACATCGGAGAAGGTGCCGTCGCCGTTGTTGCGCCAGAGTTGGTTCGATCCCCAGTTGAGGACGTAGAGGTCGATGTGGCCGTCGTTGTTATAGTCGCCGGTGGCGACGCCCATCCCGTAGCCCCGGGCGTCGAGGCCGCTGGTGTCGGTCACGTCGGTGAAGCGGAGGGCGCGTGAGCCGTCCCTCCGGACGTCGAGGTCGTTGCGGTAGAGGCGGTCCTTCGGGGGGGCGGAAGACGCATCCTGTGCCGGAGCCAGGGCGTGGCCCTGGACGGCGTAGAGGTCGAGATCCCCGTCGTTGTCATAGTCGAAGAGCGCGCCGCCGCTGCCGACCATCTCGACGAAGTACCGCTTGCCCGACATGCCGTTGACGTGCACGAAGTCGAGGCCGACGGCGTCGGTTACGTCGGCAAACGGCGCTGCCGTCGGCGCAGGATTCGCATCCGGCGCGGCGTTCGGTGTCTCCGCACCCGGTGCGCCGCATCCCGCAAACCCGGCCTGAATAAGGAAGAGCAGGATGGTGATCCCTGGTCCCGGCCCGGCGATGCCTCTCCGTTTTCGACCCATGCGCGTTGCCTTTCTTGTTTTCGCATTCCGCCTGGAATAATCCGCAAGCCGGGGTGCTTTTGCAAGCCTCCCCGAAAAAACTTGACGCCGCGAACATCCTCTTGCGCAGGGCCGGTATGTTGCGGCGACATCCGTAATCGATTTCCGGTTGATCGGCTCGATAGAGACAAGTTTTTTGCTTTTCCAGGGGTGTTTGGTGCTCCGTCCTATTGATTTAGCCGTTTCTTGCCTCTATACTTCTTACTTGAGAAAGGATGTTGAATGAGCATACGTGCCTCGTGTGGCCTGTACTGGTTGTTTTTTGTGAGGTAGCGCATTCTGGAACAAACGTCTTTATGGAAGGGCTGTACCTTCCGATAAAGAAGGTGTTTGAAGCTTTTTTGATGTGCTTCAGAAGATCAGTTACACCGTATTAAATAATCACCAATTGGAGGGAACGATGCAAACGAAAGGTACAGATCCTTATCACTTTACTCATGCTATTCGGGCATTTGCGTGCCTGGGGATGTTGCTCCTGCTGCTGGGCACGGGCCGCGAGGCCCTCGCGCAAAACACCCGCGTACAGGCCGAGTACCAGCGGCTCGAAGCCGCCGCCGAGCAGGCCAAAGAGATGCACGCGATCAATCCCACCGCCACAACCTTGAAGATGATGAACCGGGCGGTGGATCAGTTCCGGCAGTTCGGGCAGGTCAACCGGACCGCCTTGCAGGGCATGACGCTGGACCGGGGGGTGGCTCCGGCCGGTACGGGCGGCCCCGACGGCTTCGGCTATACCTACATCGACAGCAACGAACCCGGCGGTCCGGCCTTCAGCTTCATCAATATCTCGGGTACCGGCACGCTCGTGGCCGAGGGCGACGACGCCTCATCGGTCAACTCGGGCATCTTCGGGCCGGTGACGCTGGGCGGGCCGGGCTTCTTTTTCTACGGGACCACCTACACGGCCATGGTCCCGGCCACCAACGGCTATCTCTCGACGGACCTGGCCGACACCGGCCCGGACCTCTCGAACGACTGCCCGCTTCCGGCTACACCCAGTACCCCCGGGGGCACGACGGCTGCCCGCCTCTACCCGCTGCATGACGATCTGGTGGCCGGCGGCGGCTTTGGCGAACCCGACGGCGCGATCTGGTGGGATTATTTCGCCAGTTGCCCGCACCCGCATTCGGGCGTCGGGTGCAACGTGTTCCACTGGAACAACGCCAACCACTTTGCCGGCGGCGGTCCCTTCAGCTTCGAGGCGATCCTGTTCGACGATGGCGACATCATCTATCAGTACGAGCCGGGCAACCCGGAGCAGGGTAGCGGTTCGACGACGGGCATCCAGAGCCCCGCCCCGTCGCCTGAGTTCGGCCTGACGTATGAGACGTGCAACACGTTCGGTTCCATCACCGACAACCTGGCCATCCTGATCGAATCGGTCATAGCTGACGTGGAAGTGGAGAAGGAAGTGGAGATCCCGGATCCGAACGTCAAGGCGGGGTCGTACCACGTCACCGTCACCAACTACGGCCCCGATGATGTGCCCGACCTCGAAGTGACCGACACCCTGCCGGCGGCGTTGACCGTCACGGGCTGGACCACCACGCAGGGCACGTTCGATCCCGTCACCGGCCTCTGGGACATCGGGGCCCTGGCCTCCGGTGCCTCCGTCGAACTCTGGATCGACGTCACGTTCGACGCCCAGGGCGAGTACACCAACGTGGCCGAGATTACCGGCGGTACCTACTTTGATACGGATACGAGCAACGACCGGGATGAGGCCAGCGTGCTGGTTCTGCTCGATCGGGTGGATCCCGACTTCGTCAGCGGCCTCGGCCCCAACCAGAACGTCGAGCGCGATCCCTTCCGCTTCCGGGCCGACGTCTCGCTGACCAAGACCGTCGATAACGAGGCACCCGCCGTCGGCACCGACATCACCTACACCATCACCGTCCAAAACGGCGGCCCCCAATCGACCGCCAACGTCGAAGCCACCGACCACCTGCCCGACTGCCTGGACTTCGTCTCGGCCACGGCCTCGCAGGGCAGCTACGACCCGGCCACCGGCGTGTGGACCATCGACAACCTCGCCGTAGGCCAGAGCGTCACGCTTCAGATCACGGCGACGGTGACGGCGGACTGCTCCGGCGAGGTGGTCAACACGGCGGAGATCACCGGATCGAGCCTGCCGGACCCGGACCACATCTTCAACATCTTCGAGGAACCGCCGGTCGATGACGGGATCGACAGCGCTGCGTTCACCGTGTCCTCGGCGTTTGCGCGGGCGAGTTCGTGGTTGACGGGTGCGGAGTTGGCGCTGGGCGGTGCCTATCCGAACCCGTTCAATCCGGAGGCGGTGATACCGTACGCGTTGCCGGAGTCGGGGTATGTGCGCATCCGGGTCTACGACATGCTGGGCCGCGAGGTGGCCCGTCTGGTAGACGGCGAGGTATCGGCGGGTGTGCACGAGGTGACGCTGCGCGCCGAGGCTTTACCGACGGGTGTATACCTGGTTCGGATGGAGGCGCAGGGTCAGGTGCAGGTGCAGCGCGTGACGTTGATGAAGTAGCGCCGTAGATTTTGAGTTGGATCATCGAGAGCCCGGCTTCTTTTTCGGAGGGAGCCGGGCTTTTTTTGCGGCTAGGTGGTATGGGCGTGTGGGGGGCACTCCCCCCGAGTCGAGGAGTCGAGGAGCCTTCTTCCCATCCTACCCTCTTCCCCACCATGTTCACCGGCGCGCAATGAAGTG
>JBHHWM010000095.1:0-16510 GCA_046756545.1 Rhodothermales bacterium
TTCTCCGCGAGGCGGTGGCCATGTGGCGCAAGGTACAGGGTGAGGAACATACAGAAGTCGCCACGGGCCTGAACAACCTGGCGCTGCTGTTGCGCGATAAGGGCGACTACGATGCCGCCGAGCCGCTCTACCGGGAGGCGCTGGCGATGAAGCGCAAGCTACTGGGCCGGGAGCACCCGGATGTAGCCATCACCCTGAGTGGCCTGGCTGAACTGTTACGCCGCAAAGGCGACTACGATGCCGCCGAACCGCTCTTCCGGGAAACCCTGGTCATGCGGAGGAAACTGCTGGGCCGGGAGCATCCGAGGGTAGCTACCTCGCTGAACCGCCTGGCCGCTACATTGGCCGAAAAGGGCGACTACGACGCAGCGGAACCACTCTTCCGGGAGGCTTTAAGTCTGTGCAGACGCACCCTGCCTGAAGGACATACACGCACTGCCGAGGCACTGCTGGGACTGGGCGAAGTAATGCTGGCTAAGGAACAACCGACAGAGGCCGAGCCGCTGCTTCGGGAAGCCGTCCAAATCCGGCAGCAGGCCCTGCCGGAGGGTCACTGGCGCCGGGCCGAGGCCGCGAGCGTGCTCGGAGCCTGCCTGTCGGCGCTGGGACGCTTTGACGAAGCCGAGCCGTTGCTCCTCGACGGCTACAACGGACTGAACCAGACACGCGGCGCTGAGTCGCTTTTCACCCGACGCGCCCTGCAGCACCTCACGGCGCACTACCGGCGGCGGGGCCTGCCCGATCAGGCGGCCGCCTACCAGGCGCTTGCCCAACACTGACGAATGTGCTGAACGAGTCGCCTTCCTGAGCGGAGCGGGCGCAGGCGGTCAGCAGAGTGATGCCGTGCGCCACATCGTCCGGGGCCGCCGTCTCCCCCAGTCGTATTGAGCAGGTCACATCAGAAAGCCTTGGCCGTCTCGTTCATCTAGCGTATGCTGTTTTCCGGGTAGGGTGAAACATTCTATCCATGCCAGATTTGATAAAGGTTCTTGTAGCCCCTGCTCACGCTCCGATCCTGCCCATGCGATTGCTGCCGTTCCTCTTCCTCGCCCTGCTGCTTTCGGCCTGCGCCGCCGATTCTCCCCCGGCAGACGCTCAGACACCTTCCCCCACCGCGCCCGACCGGGAACCCCCCCCCCTCGTCGTCATGAACCTGGCCGCCCATCCCGACGATGAAGACGGCGCGACGATGGCCTACTACCGCTACGCCAAAGACGCCCGTGTCTACAGCGTTATCTTTACACGGGGCGAAGGAGGGCAAAACGAGATCGGACCCGAGTTGTACCAGGCCCTCGGCGCGATTCGTACCCGGGAAACGGAACAGGCCGCCCGAACGCTCGGCACCCAGGTCTACTTTCTCAACTTCTACGACTTCGGCTATTCCAAAATTGCGCGCGAAGCGTTCGAAAAATGGGGAGGACGCGATCACGTCACTGCGCGCCTGGTCCGCCTGATCCGAAAGGTGAAGCCGGACGTTCTCTTCACCAACCATGACACAGTCACCGTGGGGCCGCGACGGCAGCACGGGCAACATCAGGCCGTCGGCCTCGCGGGCTACGACGCCTTTACCCTGGCAGCCGATCCGACCTACCATCCTGAGCAGTTGGACGAAGACGGCGTCGACCTCTGGCAACCGAAGCGCTTTTTCCTCCGCCACTTTCGCGGAGCCGAGGTCTACGACGTGGGTATCCCCGTGGGGGAAATCTACGAACCCGCCGGTCAATCGCACGCCGCCCTCGCCGCCGATGCGCTGGGCTTCCACGCCTCGCAGGGCATGGACATGTTCGCCCAACGCATACGGGGGCGCTCGGTCAACCAGTTCTCCCTCCTGCGCTCCGCAACCGAAGCCCCGCTCAACGACGGCGACCTGGCCGGCAACCTGCCGCCCAACACCACCGCCCGTCCCTCCCTGTCCTACCTGATCGATTCGGGCAGAGTCCCGTCTTTTCCGGACGACCTGCTCTCGCTGAACGACCGCATCGCCGTGCCGGGCCAACACGTCCAATTGCGCTGGAACGTCGAGCGCCTGCCGGAACGTCGGCTACGCTGGGAGTTACACGGCGCTATCGACACAACGCTCTACCTGTCCGACACCACCCCCGGCCTCGCCACCCTGCATCTTCCCCCCGACGCCGTGCCGACACTGCCGAAGAAGGTGTACCAGTATGAGCGACTCACCAACCACCCGCCGGTGATCTATGCCGCATACCGGGCCGGTACCGACGAACTGCTGGCCGCCGGCTACCTCCCGCTCGACATCGCCCCCCCGCTGTACGTCGAAGCCGATACCGAAGTGATGCGCCTCCGGCCGGGTGAGAACCAGCTGCCCGTGCGCGCGCAGGTGTTCGACCCCGCCGCCGAACGCCTTGAACTGAATGTGGCCGTCTCCCGCGATGCCGACCGGACCGTCGTGTGGCATCAGCAGATGCCCCTTCTCTTCAACGACGATGGGCAGGCTGCCGAGACCCTCACGCTGACGCTGCCCCCCACCCTCTCGACTGGCGATTACACCCTCTCGCTGACGGGCCTGGCCCAACCGGCTACCCATCAGCCCCTCCCCGCACGCGCACAAGTGACCGGGCGGGTCTTCGAAGTCGAGGTACCGGAAGTGTTGAAGGTGGGCGTCGTTGCGAGCTACGACAACACGCTCGAACAAGCCCTTCAGGAACTCGGCACCGACTACGTGCTCCTCGATTCGCTCGCCCTCGCCCATGCGGCCTTCGACGGCCTGCACACCATCGTCATCGATATCCGCAGCTACCTCATCCGGCACGACCTTCGCACACACAACGACAAGCTGCTGGCGTGGGTCCGCGACGGCGGCCACCTGATCGTCAACTACCAGAAAACCTTCGAGTGGAACGAACGGTATCCCGATCCTTTCGACCGGAACCGCAACAATCCGGGGACTTTTGCCCCCTACCCTATCGTGCTCAGCCACGACCGGGTCACCCGCGAAGACGCCGCGGTGGAAGCGCAATACCCGGACCACCCCCTGCTTCACCGGCCCAACGAGATCACCACGGAGACCTGGGCTGATTGGGTGCAGGAACGCGGGCTCTACTTCCCCTCGTCGTGGGACGACGCGTACAACGAATTGTTTTGCCTGCACGACCCCGGCGAGGCCCCCTTGTGCGGCTCCACGCTCCTGGCGCATTACGGCGAGGGCACCTACCTCTATTCCGCCCTCGTGTGGTATCGCCAGCTGAAGGTCTATCATCCGGGGGCCTACGCGATGTTTGCCAACATGATCAGCCTTCCCCTGACTGACGACCGTGCACCGACCTCCTCGCGGGAGTAGCCGACGCAGCCCCATTCCGCACTATACTTGCATTCAGGCAAATCGGGAGCGTACCTTTCGGCATGTCCGTTCATTCCGTTTTTCACCATGCAAAGCGAGCCGTATTGGCTGCGTCGTGTTAATGTAATATTTTTGTGATGCTCCTTTCCGCAGCAGGGCGGTGCATGGCATCCTACCATAGTTGAACCATTTATGGCTACTCCCTCTCCTCTCTCCTATCGCATGTTGATCGTCGATGACGACCCCCACATCAGCATGGCCCTTCAGGAGTATTTCGACCTCATCGGATACGACGTAACCGTATCGTCCGACGGCCAGGAGGCGCTGGACCTGATGGGCCAGTCTCCCCCGTTCGACATCGTGCTGATGGATGTGATGTTACCGACAAAGACAGGGTTTGAGGTGCTGCAAGAAGCACGAGAACGGGACATCGAATCGCCGGTGTTGATGCTGACGGCTTACGGCCGGCAGGAAGACATTCTGAAGGGGTTCGGTCTGGGAGCCGAAGATTACATCGTCAAGCCGTTCAACATCGACGAACTGGCCGCGCGCGTAAAGGCGATCCTCCATCGGACGCAACCCCCCAGCAAAACCCCGATGACGATCTACACGATTGGAGAGGTGCGCATCAATTTCAGCACGCACGAAGCCTATCGCGGCACCGACCTCATCAACTTCACCGCGCTTGAATTCGACATCCTGCGCTATCTCATCGAGAACAAAGGCCGCACGATATCGCGGAAACAACTGCTGAGCGATGTCTGGGGCATCAAGCAAGACATCATCACCCGCACCATCGACCGGCACATGGCATCGATCCGCAAAAAAATTGAACCGGACTCCGCCAACCCGAAATATATCGAAACGATCTACGGGATCGGCTATCGGTTTAATGCCTGACCCCACTGCGTCGAGGCATGGTGCCGGCTAACTGGCTGAGGCTGCGACACGCTCGACGCCGACCATCTTGTATCCGATACCGTAGACACTCTTGATCGGCCAGGTCTCTTCGTCATCCCCATCCATGAATCGGCGCAGGGCATTGACGTGCCGGTCGATGGTGCGGGTCTCGACGTTGCTGGGCAAATGCCAAACGTCCCGCAGGATCTGTTCGCGTGTCGCCGTCCGGCCGTGATGCAAGACGAGGTATCGCAACAACTTAAACTCCAGGTCGGTCAGATCGACGGGTTGTCCGTCTTTACACACTTTCTGCGCCGCCAGGTCGATGCTGATGCTCCCGACTTGATAGACGCCCATGGCTTCTTCCGGCACCGCCTGGGAACGCCGCAGGATGGCCATAATCCGCACGACCAGTTCTTCCGTGGAGAAGGGTTTGGTCAAATAATCGTCCGCTCCCAGTTCAAAGCCGCGCATCTTATCCTCGTGCGCGCCGAGCCCGGTGAGCATGAGAACCGGCGTATCGACCCCCTGGAGGCGCATCTCGCGAAGCACCTCGAAGCCGTTGCGCTCGGGCAGGTTGGCATCGAGAAGAATGAGGTCGTAGCCGGGCAGGGATACCGCATAGCGCAGGCCCTCCTCTCCGTCGGGGGCCAGTTCCACTTCATATCCTTCTGTTTCGAGGAAAAGCGTCAGGCCGATGCCCATTTGCGGATCGTCCTCGATAATCAAAAGACGCCGCCTGGATGGTTGCTCTGTCATCTTTGAAAATGCCACAAATCGTACGACATACCTTACCCCGTCATAATATTAAACGGCATGCTGCAGGACCGAGAAAAAGTTGTCTCCCAGCTATTCGTTGCATTTCATCCCGGTGCGATTCACGCGCCCTATTTTTCGCTACCGACCGGCCTCATCTCCAGGATCTCGATGATCTCTCCCCACATGATGATGCTCACCACGTCGGTGCGTCGCCGGGTGCGAAAATGGACGTGCAGGCTATCTTGCTGGAAGTCTTCGGCCAGATTCAGCGGGTAGTACTGGCGGCCGTCTTCGGCCACGAGGCCGTAGAAGCCTCCTTCCAGATCCTGATAAGTAATCGTACCGATGCCGCTGATCGTGTCTACTCTGGACGAATCGGGGGCTATAGGCGGAGCGGCCCCGTCGTGCGGGGGCGTCAACGCAAAACACCCTGCCGTCAGCAACACGGCAAGCACCGGCAAGACATAACCGCGAAGCATAACCACCTGGATGCTTTGTGAGAGAAGTACGCTGCAAGAACGTCCAAGACCTCGACGATATTGTTTCAGTCCGATTTCCGGACGCGCTCGCTACGGCTGTGCCGCACCCTGCGCCTCGAACGTAACGGCTGGACGGTCCACCTGGTGAATCCAGCCGCCTGCGAGCACATCGTCGCCTTCGTAGAGCACGACGGATTGACCGGGCGTGATCGCCCGGCGCGGCGCGGTGAAAGCCACCTCCAGGATGCCGGTTCCGGTTTGCCGGACGAGGCAGGGTCCCCCCTCATCTTTATACCGAATCTTGCCGACAGCCGGGCGCTCCTCGCGTAGATCAGGATACTTGATCAGGTTGACCTGCCGCGCCGTCAGAGTCTGCTTCAGCAGGTCCTCGCGCGGGCCTACGGTCACGGTGTTCGTCGCCGCATCGATGTGGGTGACGTAGAGGGGAAAACCGAATGCCAGCCCGAGCCCGTGGCGCTGGCCGATGGTATAGAACGGATAGCCCTGATGTTCTCCGACGACCGTCCCATCCTTCAACACAAACGCTCCCCCCGCAACTTCCTCTTCCAACCCGACCACACGATCTTTCAAAAAACGGCGGTAGTTGTTGTCGGGGATGAAGCAGATCTCGTAGGAATCCGGTTTGTCGGCTACCCGCATCAGGTCGAACGCGGCGGCCATCCGGCGGATCTCGGGCTTGGTGTAGGCTCCCAGCGGAAAGATGGAACGCGCCAGGTGGTGCTGCGGTAGCCCCCACAGCGCATAGCTCTGATCCTTGTTATGATCGATCCCCTTCGAGAGCACATAGCGTTTCAACGCTTCGTCGTAGCGCACACGCGCATAATGCCCCGTGGCGATGTAGTCGCAGCCGAGGTCGTCGGCGCGGCGCAGCAGTGCCGCCCACTTAATGTGCGTGTTGCAGAGCACACACGGGTTCGGCGTGCGGCCGGCCAGGTATTCCTCGGTAAACCGCTCGATCACCCAGTCGCCGAACTCTTCCCGAATATCGACGATGAAATGCGTAAAATCGTGGGTGAGCGCAACGGCCCGCGCGTCGTTCATCGACTCCAGCGAGCAACAACCGACCTCCTTACCGGTACGTCCGCCGCTGCCGGTATAGTCCCACGTCTTCATGGTGATGCCGACGACCTCGTAGCCCTGCTCCAGCAGCAGCACCGCCGTCACCGACGAATCGACGCCGCCGCTCATGGCGACCAACACCCGTCCCTTCTGGCTCATAATCCCTGTTAACTGCTTGAAATAGCCCGACTTCAACGGGATGACCGCACCGGCGTTCCACGTAGAAAGACGGCTGCCATGGGCCAGCGAAGGCCGACCCGTCTACCGGGGCAACCAGATCGTACGGCAGGTGCATCCGTACGATGCGATCTGGAGCACCCTGCTGACAAAAGGACTACGCGCCACTGTGCCCGATCAGAGATAAGAAACCGCCCTACAGCAAATGCTTCACGCGCCCGCCGTCTACGGGCAGGGCGATCCCGGTGATGTAGGCCGCCCGTGCACTCACCAAAAAGGCCGCCGCCGCTGCAAACTCTTCGGGCTCTCCGATTCGTTTGAGCGCGTTGGCTTCCGCCCACCCCGCCTCGATTTCCGCCTCGGTCCGATCCTCATGAGCCTGGATCTCGCGCACGAAGTCTTTCAAGCGCTCGGTACGGGTAAAGCCCGGCAGAATCGTGTTGACGGTAATGCCCTCCGGCCCCAGCTCTCCCGAAAGGCTCTTGGCAAACCCCTGCACGCCGGCCCGCGATGTGTTTGAGAGATAGAGATTGGGCACCGGCTGCTTGGCCGAGATGGACGTAATCATCAGGATGCGGGCCAGGTCGGAAGCGGCGGTGCGTAAGTGCGGCAACGCGTGGCGGCACAGGTTGATCGTGCTCATCAGGTTCAGTTCGAGACCCTTACGCCACGCGTCGGCATCGAAGTCGTCGATGGTGCCGGTGGGCGGCCCCCCCGCATTCGTGATGAGGATGTTGAGCCCGCCAAACCGCTCGACCGTCCGCCGGATAGCCTCTTCGATTTGCGCCTCGTCGGTCACGTCACACGCGAGAGGCAACAGACGCTCCGCGGCCACCCCGGTGATCTCCTGCACACGCCGTGCTGCCGCCGCAATGCCGGCCTCGTTCCGCGAACACATAGCAACGTTGCACCCTTCTCGTACCAAGGCTTCAGCGGCTGCCAACCCGAGCCCGCTGCTGGCTCCCGCAATAAAAGCCACTCGATCCTGAAGTCCTAAATCCATGACGATCCCAATTCAACTTAACGGTATGGAGGCAACGGAGTCCTGCGCCCGGCACCGGGAAACACAGCCGTTTCCCGTCATTTGTGCCCAAAAATCGACAACCTGTAATCGCCCGGACCAGGTTGAGGCGGAGCAATATACGACAATTCGTCTGCAAGAATAAGGATGGCGGGTCACGACATGCTGCGATCTTTAGCTAATATTCGTTTGAGTTAACCCACTGCATACCGGATGTTTGACCATGATACCATAGACTAAAACTCCGGGTGTATGTCACGTAACAATCACGCTGCTGTTGTACCGCGCTCCGTGGTCAGGACACCGCTGGCCCCGGCGGCTATTGGTCCCTACAGCCAGGGCATCCTGGTCGGCGACACGCTCTACGCCTCCGGACAGATCGCCATCGACCCCAAAACCGGGAGTATGATCACCGACAGCATTGAAGCCGAAACCGAGCGCGTTCTCGAAAACCTGGGGGCCGTGCTTCACGCCGTCGGCATGGACTATGAGCACGTGGTACGGTGCACCGTCTATATGACGGACATCAACGCCTATGCCCAGGTAAACGAGATCTATGCGCGGTATTTCAACGAAACGCCCCCCTCCCGCGAAGCCGTGCAAGTAGCTGCGCTTCCACGAAGTGCCCGTGTTGAAATCTCGTGTATCGCCGTTCGTTGAGTCAGTCTATGGATCAAACGGGTAACACCGAATGAACCATGAGTCCCTCTTCCAGCATCGCCCGTCCCTGGAGAAATCCTAACTCCAGCAAAAAGGCATATCCTACTACCTCGGCCCCGGTATGCTGCGCCAGGCGATAGCATGCCGCAGCCGTCCCGCCGGTGGCGATCACATCGTCGTGGATGAGCACCCGGTCGTGCGCCTCAAGCGCATCGACGTGCATTTCGATCACGTCGGTGCCGTATTCCAGCGCATATTCAGCCGTGACGGTTTCATAGGGCAGCTTGCCCCGTTTGCGCACCGGCACAAAACCGGCCCCCAGGTGCCGTGCCAGCATCGACCCGAGAATGAACCCCCGCGCCTCAATACCGATCACCTTGGTAATGCCGTCGTTGACGAAAGGCGCGGCAAGCGCCTCCACTGCCTGGCACAGCAAGAGCGGATCATTCAAAATGGGCGTGATGTCCTTGAATTGGATGCCGGGCTTGGGAAAGTCGGGAATGGTACGAATCGCCTGTTCCAGTGATGCTACGATATCCATACGGGCAAAAAAGCTGACAGTGAATCATTCGCTGACGACGAGATCCAACCCCTTCTCGTACTGGGTCTTGAAATCTCGCACGGCTCTAAAGATAGCACTTGCCAGGTAGTCCTGCCCTCTTTTGCTCTTAAGAAAAGCGGCTTCATCAGGATTTGTCACGAAGCCCAGTTCGACGAGCACAGCCGGCATAGAAGCGCCCCAGAGCACGTAGAACCCGGCCTGCTTCACGCCCCGGTTTTCCCGGTGCACGCGCTCTGCGAACTGCTGCTGCACCAGGCCGGCCAGGAGTTCGCTGCTGCGCATGTACGCACTCTGCGTCAGCGTTTGCTCGATCAGGGCCTGCTCGTTGAGCCCGTCGTAGGCGTTCGGATCGCTTTCGTAGCGGACCACGCTGTTCTCCCGCTCCATGACATGCCGGGCGGCGTCGGTCTTGTGCAGACCCAGGAAATACGTCTCGGCCCCTTGTGCCCGACCTTTTCGGGCGGCGTTGGCGTGAATCGAAATAAACAGCTTGCCCCCGGCTTCGTTGGCCAGTTGTCCCCGTTTCTTTAGCGAGATAAACCGATCATCGTTGCGCGTATAGACGACGTTGAGACCCAGCAACTCTTCCAGATACCCGCCCAGCTTGCGTGCCACGGCCAACACCACGTCCTTTTCACGCACGCCTCCGGCTCCGATAGCCCCGCTATCGTGCCCGCCGTGCCCGGCGTCGATGACGACCGTGTCGAGCTTCCACCGGGCACGCTCACTGTCTAATTGCGGCTCGCCATGGCCTTTCGAGGGCATCACAACGACCGGCGGCACGGTCGTACGCGTCGGTGCCGGCATGACATCGGGAACGTCGCCCGTGTACGTCAGGCCGAGGAGCATGTCGTTCGTGATGCGATCGCGGTAGGCTGCTGCCTTGAGGGAGACGCCGGTATTGAGTTGAAACCGCAGCAACAGGTGCCCCTTGTTCCGCTGCACCGAGTACGCCTGGACCGGCCCGTCGGGCGTATCACGCTGGCAGGTCTGCGAGATTTCCGTGTTAAAGAGGACCAGTTCGAGCTGGTTGTTGGCGAGGAAACGAGGCTCGCTGTAGGCATGCAGCCGTTCGGTGGTATGGATGCGTACCACATAGCCCAGTCCATCGACGCGCGGCGCGAAGGAGATGCGCTCGACAACCGGCCCGGCCTGTGCCACCCCTGCCCAAAACAGCACACCCACAAGGAAGAAAAGCTTCCTCGTATGCACGCTCGACCGGCGATGAACCCTTGTCATGGACATACCCTTTTCCGTAAGGTGGACTGTCTACATAATCGGCTTCGGCAGCCTTCCCTTAAACAAAGCCGCCCCTACCCCACCCAGGGTATCGGCTCCCCGTTGAGTGACGCGGCATCCCGGAAGACAAACGCCCCTGCTGCAATAATGCAACAGGGGCAAACTAAAGTAAAGCGTCAGGTAAAAGTGTTACATTCTACCCGGTCGGCTACCAGTCGTACTTGTCTTCTTTGCCGAGCAGTTCGCGCAGGCGGCGCTCCACAATCTCGCTCTTGTTCTGCTGGCGCTCATTGTTCTTATCGAGCGCCTCGTTCATTTGCTCACGGAGCTTTTCGATATGCTGCTCGCGAAGGGCCTGCTTGCGGTCGAAGATCTCGTTCAGCTTTTCTTCCAATTCTTGTTCCAGCCGGGCACGCTCCTCGCCTTCGGCACGACGTGCCTGCCGTGCCAGCCGCCGCGTTTCCATCTCCATCTTGGAGATTTCGGATCGCTCCTTCATCGATCCGCCCAGTCGAAATTCCAGATCCCTGAGTTGGTCGATGACGACGCCGTGCCCCTCCGGGTCCGGCGCAACGGCAAAGGCATTGAACTCGTCGTCGAAGAAACGCTCCAGCTTCGGCATGCGGACGCCAATCCGTGGACGATGCCGCAGATAATCGCCGAAAGCGACGGAATACGCATCTTTTCCAGAACCGAACCGGAAAACATGCTTCCCGTCGAGATCATCGATGGCCACGCCGTTGATGATAATGCGGCGGCCGTCATCATCCACTTTGATGACGATAGTCCCCTCATCGACATAGATCGTGTCGGCTTCGGCTTCTTCTTGCGCCGCCGCCGTGGGTGCCAGGAAAAAGACGGCCAGGAGTACCATCCCCATCCAGCACAGAGAAAAACGGTTGCTGTTCATGGCATACGCGTACGTTGGGTGACAAATGCAGTTGGCTATCTATTGTCGGGGGGACGTTGTTTACCGATGATTTCGTTGAGGCGCTGCTCGATCAAGCGATCCCTCCACTGTTCACGCTTGACCAGGCGCTGGTTTAGTTGAGCCAGTTGTTGCTCTAATTGCTGAATTTCGAGGCGGCGGTTTTGCTGCTTGTATTCAAAAATGTCGTCCAGCTTCTCGCGCAGATCGGCAATGCGTTGCTCGCGGACCTCCCCTTCCGGCAGCCGCTGGATTTGCCATGCAAGGATCTGCGCATCGCGTTCCATCTGCCATTCTTGAACGAGTAGCTCATAGAGGTTCTGGTTATACTGCTGTACGCTGTTGAAGTAATTTTCTACCTCCAGGCGCGGCAGCGCATCGGCTATGTCGCCGGCTACGCGTGCCTGCTCCAGCAATTGATCGGCCGCTCGCTGCTCGACCTGACGGCTCAGTTGCTCCAGGGCTTGTTTTTGCAGGTGCAACTTCTGCGCTTGCTGCTCCGTGAGCGAAACGGCCGCCACATCGTTGCCGCGCTTGTTGACAACGCGAGGGGCCACGCCTCCTGTGCCTATCCGGTCTCTGAAGTACACGGTAACGCCCCCCTGCTCTTCGCGCAGGTCGGCTACTTCGCGGAGATGCTGATCTTTCAGGGTGTACAGCACGCCGCCCAGTTCGATCATCGGCGTGGCATCACCAATGAAGGTGTAGGTGGCATCAATCCCCTGGATGTCCAGGGAGGCCGGCAAGTCGGCCTGCTGCACAGACACGTCGTTAATCCAGACCTTACCGTCGCGGATGGTCAACTTGTGTACCGTCTGGGCAGCGACCGGCGACCCGGAACCCAGCAGCAAAGCAAGGCACACACCGGCCGTCACGGTTCGAAGTAATCGGTTCATCGTTTTATGGCAATTGGATATAGATCGTAGTGCAGGGTCCTCTGGCCCAAAGAACCGTCATTCACTGATTGCCCCCGCGCCGTCGTTCGCCGGCTGCGTTTACGCCGCGCCGCGTAGTGGAATTTCCGGTAGGCAGCCGGTCGAGCGACATCACCCGCGACTCGTCCCAGGTCTCTTCCAGGCTGCGGGCTTCCAGCATGTCGAGGTAGCGACGGACCTGAACCAGCCGGTCCACTTCGTCCCAGGTCGGCAGCGTATCGCCCTCGCTTCCGACGACCATGAGCCGGGCTTCCGTTTCTTCCGGTGCTGCCGGCATCGGCAGCTCTTCTCTCAAACGCGACCGGCCACCGGTATCGTCCAGTCTTTCATCCAGGGGAGCCAACGCGCCTCCGAGGTCGGTGTCGGGTGAGAGCGCATCGGCCTCTGCCGATGCCGCTTCGGGCGCGACCACAGGCAGTGTGTGTTGCATCTGGAGCACCCCGATACTCACCACTAACAGCGTGGCCAGCACGGCACCGGCAGCCCCCACAAGCCGGAGACGCCGCCGGGCGGAAGGGCGCGCCGCGCGATCTCTACGCCGCCGGAGGGGGGCTCTCCCACCCTGGGCCGCCTCCATCACCCGGTCGATGACGACCGCGTCGGGGCGCACCCGCCGGCGATGATCGAGTTGGAATTTGATTTCGCTCAGGGCCTCGTACTCCGCACGCAGGGCCTCGTCGTCCAGCAAGCGACGAAGGTCCGTACGGTCTTTTCCTTCTCCGTACAGGTGCTGTATTATTTGTAGCTTCTCATCCATAGGCGTCTTTGCGATGAGGCTTAACTAGAGGGCCTGTATGTCGGCCAGCGGTTTTTTTTTTGACTCTGTGATCATCCGACGCAGGTTCAACAGGGCGTAACGCATCCGGCCCAGCGCCGTGTTGATCGAGACGCCGGTCAGTTCGGCAATCTCTCGAAAGGTCAACTCCGTTTCCTGCCGGAGCAGCAGCACTTCGCGCTGCTCGGGTGGAAGCTGGGCGATGAACTGCTCGAGCATATCACGCTGTTCAAGGCGATGCATGTGCTCATCGGCGGCAGGGGCGTCGTCGGTCAGGCGATCCCAATATGAAGTACTGTCGTCTTCATCGTTGGTGGCCGAGACGTCCTGCCATTTTTTTCGGCTGCGCAGGTGGTCGAGCGTGGCGTTGCGGGCAATACGCATCACCCAGCCGACCCACCGTCCTTGTTGTGTGTACGAACCCCGGCGCTGCTGCATGGCATTGATGACCCGGAGGAAGGTCTCCTGGAACAAGTCGTTGGCCAGGTCGCGGTCGCGCACCATACCCAGCAGGTAGCCGTAGATCCGCTCCTGATGGCGCTCGACGAGCATACGAAACGCGGCATGATCGCCACGCTCGAGGTACAAAGCCACAAGGTGTTCGTCGGGGGGATGCATCCGCCTTCGGTTGAACTCGACGTCCGATGCGCCATCCGGTTAACCCGTTCGGCACGATAGTAACGCACATAGAGGTGGTCTTATTGCCGGTTACGCGAAAATTTGATAATCCCACCGCCGCCTGCCGATACGCCCTTCCCATTGAATGGGTTCATACGCAACCTACACGCCTCGCTTGTGCGACCGTCTCAGCCGCGCATCGGCGGCCAGGCACGATACGTCCAGGCACGTAACAGCCATTCCAGCGGGCCGTAGCGGAAGCGGGCAAGCCACCACCGGCTGACTATCGCCTGGAGAAAAAAGAGCCCGACGGCCAGCGCGAACAACCCGGCAGGGGAAACCTGCCCGTACAGCGCCAGCCCCACGCCGTTGAAAAGCAAACCGCAGAGGACCGACTGGCCGAGATAGTTCGTCAACGACATGCGACCGGCGGCGCGGAATAGCGCGCGCAGCCGGGCGAACCGTTGTGCGCGACCGGCCCACAACAGCGCCATGATGAAGCAGAACGTAAGCGCCGGACCGGAGAAGGCCACCTGCGCCGTTGCCGGCATACCCAGCCACACCATCGCCGGATCGACCACGCCACGCAGCCACGGCAACGAGGCATAGAGCGCGTTGCCGGCAAGACCCAGGGCCAGAGCCCAGGGCAGGACGCACTTGAACAACAGCCAGTATCGGTCGAGGTGCTGAAGAACCCCGATTTTTCCAGCAGCCAGCCCCAGGGCAAACATCGCCAGGGCAGCGGGCCAGTTGTAGAGCAGCAGAAACGGCGTCACGACAACCAGGTCCACGACACGCTGCAAGACGCTATCGAGCCAGGAGCCCAGGTACGCACGCTGAGCGGCGCTGGCGAGGTAGACGTCGGTCGGCGTCTGGCCGGCCGCCACAAGCGCTTCCGACCCAAGCACGGCAAACGCCAGCGCCGCCACGACAAGCATCCCGAGCGTGAACCACAAGAGTTGCCGTGGCGTCCAGGCACGCATCCACCACAGGACGGCACCCAGCACGGCATAGCACATCAGGATATCCCCGAAGAAGAGGAACACGGCGTGGGCTAGCCCGAAGCCGAACAGCCCCAGCAACCTCCGCCGGTATCGGGGTCCCAGGTCCTGTTCCCGCATCCGGGCTCGTTCGATTTGAACGCTCAACCCATAGCCGAACAGGAAGGAGAAGAGCACAAAGAACTTCGCCTCGGCCAGAAACGACACCAGCCAGAGCGCGACCTCATCCCACCAGGTCGTCGCCGGAGGCAATCCGGCGTAGATGGGGTAGGCAAAGGCACTGATATTGACCAGCAGGATGCCCAGCAGGGCCGAGCCCCGAAGCAGATCGAGCGAATCGATGCGACGGGCGGACCGGACCGGACTCGCCGTAACCGTCATTACTTCCGTCATTTTTTCAAAGATTTTCGTTGGATGCGGCAGCATCGGAGGGAAGGCGGATCCATATCTCCGAAGCGCGGAAAAGCCCGAAGTACACGGTCAGCTTGAGCCGTCCGTCGTCGAGCAGGCGGAGGCTGCACCGGTAGGTCTTGCCGTCTTCCGGATAATAGAGACGGCCCTCGTGCCAGCGTTCCTTGCGCGGGTCGTAGACGAGATCGAGCAACAGGTCGATGCCCACGATGAGACGGCCTTGCAGGGTCTCGTCCGGATTGAGCCAGTCCCGCCAGAGATCGCCGTCTTCATCGACGGGTTGTGCGAGTTTCGCGATGCGTCCGAAGAAGCGATCTTGCTTTTTGTAGATCTCTATGACGTCTCCTTCCGGCACTTGCCAGTGTCCGAGCAGGGTGTCGGCGGGCGTCTGGCTGCACGCGGCTGCGGCAGCCACGGTCCAGAGCACGACCAGGGTGGATACGAAGCGTGTTTTCATGGTATGGCGTGGTTGGATTCATAGCAGGGTGATGACCGGAAGGAATCCGTCCACGTCGTTCTGCGAACAAACACAGGATGAAAAGCGCTTCCGTCCGATCCGTGAGGCCGCCCGAAGGCAGCGTTCAGCACACGGTACAATAGACGGAAAGGCCCCGAACCCGACGTTTCACGAGATCGGATGAGTCGTTATTTTTGGAAAGAAAGGCGTCTTATCCGATATGATGGGCCCCGGTCTGAAGAGATGAACGGCACGCGGTGTGTCGCGGACCGAGCCGGTGCGTCACGAGGTCTCCGGCGATGCTTCGACGGCGCGAACGTACTGGGTCGGCGTACGACCGGTGAATTTTTTGAAGACGCGGTTGAAGGAGGCCTTCGAATTGAACCCGCAATCATACGCGATGGACAGCAGCGTGAACCGCCGATGCCGGCCCTCCGCAATGGCCCGCTTGAACGCTTCCATCCGGTGCCGGTTGACAAAGTCGTAGAAGCTCTCGCCGAATTCCTGGTTGATTACCTGCGACACCTGATGCGTGGATAGCCCCAGCAAACCGGCCAGTTCTTGCAGCGACAGCTTGCTGTTCAGATAGGATCGCTCAGATTCCATAAGGGCCAGCAAGTGCCTGGCGTACTGTTGCCCGTCAGCCGCCGAGAGGCTGGAATGGCGATACTTCACCGGTTCCGAAACATCGACAGGCGGCGAGGCGGGGCCCGCAAGCTGAGACTTCGCCCCCGCCAGGGAGACAGCGCCCGACGACGGCGTTGCATAAATGGCTTGCTGCCGCAGGCCGAAGTATCCGACGTAGATCGTGCAAAACGTCGAAAGCGCCGCCCCGAGCAACAGGCCCTCCTCCCATGCATACCAGCCGGACCACCGCCCCCACAGATCAGCCGCACCGTAGAGCACGAGCGAAGCACCCACCCCGACCACCAGGTGATAAAGCCAGGTGAGATCAACCGTTTCCCGGTAAGAAAACAGGTTCGCAATGCCTTTGCGGTGGCGCCGGATCAGCAGGTAGGTCAGGACCACGTAAGCCGGGAAAATGGCCCCTTCGAGGATGGTAAAAAACTGAAACCAGAGGGGCTGCCCCAGGAAAAGACTCTCGTCGAACAAATGCACGATGCGCTGCTCGTCGTGGGTGAGCACGAACGCACCCATGTAGATCCACGACACGACGAACGGCGTGAAATGAACGAGGTATCGACGA
>JBHHWM010000096.1:0-16447 GCA_046756545.1 Rhodothermales bacterium
GATTTCAAACGGTATCAGGCCGACGTGCATGCCGTGCAACGCGACCTCTTCGTCCCATTGCTCGATACCCTGGTTGGACTTTCACCGAGAGCGGACACGCTACGCCGCTTCCTTGCTGCGTGGTCGGGTGAAACGACGGTCGACCGGCCCGAACCCCTGGTGCTCGACGAGTTCCTCCGTTCGTTACGCGGCCTGGCCTGGGACGAACCGGTTTTCGACGGGGCCAGGCGTCCGGGCGAGACCATTCTGTATCGCCTCCTGCTCGAAAACCCCTCTTCCACCTGGCTGGATGTCCAGGCGACCGGTGTCCGCGAAGATGCCGCCGGGTTGTTACGTTTGGCGCTGGAAGCGACCGCCGACACCATGGCCGCGACCTATGGCGGGGATGTTGAGTCCTGGCGATGGGGCGATCACCACCGCATCGTGTTTCGTCACCTGACGCAGTCGCCTTTTTTACGTGCACTCTGGCGGGGCCCTTATGAATATCCCGGCTTCGCATCGACGCTATCCCCGGCAGGGTCGCGGATGACGACCCACAGCGCGAGCTGGCGCGTCATCGTCGATTTTTCGCAGACGCCGCCGGTGGGGTACGGCGTGTATCCGGGAGGGCAGAGCGGTCATCCCTTCAGTCCGTTCTACGACTCCCAGGTGGCGTCCTATGTGCAGTTTGAGTACTACGACTTGCTGAAGCCGTCCTCGCAAGACGCTATCGATCCGTCCAGGATCTCCTCCAGGCTGTCGCTTCATCCAGCCTCGCCTCGTTAACATTTCTGAAAACGGTCTTCCTTCATGGCTGAACAAACTGAACAGCGGTTTTCCACTCGCCTTGGCCTGCTACTCAGCGTGCTGGGTATCGCCGTGGGCACCGGGAATATCTGGCGTTTTCCACGCATTGCCGCACAGAATGGCGGCGAAGACGGGGCAGGTGCCTTTCTGGTAGCCTGGCTCATCTTCCTGTTCGTGTGGAGCGTACCGCTGATCATCGCTGAGTATGCGTTGGGGCGGAAAGGGCGGATGGGCCTGGTTGGAACGTTCGGCAAAATCGCGGGGAAGAAGTTTGCCTGGATGGGGGCGTTCGTCGGCTTCGTTGCCACGGCCATCATGTTCTACTATTCGGTGGTGGCGGGGTGGTGTGTGTTCTATCTGGGGGAGATGTTGACAAACCCCTTGCCTTTAACCCACGAAGCCGCGCAAGGTGTTTGGGATGGGTTTCAGAGCGGAGGGTGGCCTGTTCTTTTCCACGCCGGCGCGATGGGGTTCGGTGCGCTGGCCGTGTGGAAAGGCGTCTCGTCGATTGAACGCGTCAACAAGGTCCTCATCCCGGCCCTACTGCTCATCGTGTTGATCTCGGTCGTCCGCGCGGTGACGCTGCCGGGGGCCGGGGCCGGGCTCAAATTTCTCTTCACTCCGCAGTGGGATCTGCTGGGCAACCCGGAGGTCTGGCTGGCTGCATTGACGCAGAATGCCTGGGATACCGGGGCCGGCTGGGGGCTCATTCTCACGTACGGGGCCTACATGCAGTACAAACACGGCGTCGTGAAGAATGCCTTCATTACCGGAGTGGGGAACAACCTGGTGTCGATCCTGGCGGCGATCATGATTTTTGGGACCGTCTTTGCGCTACTCGATGATCAGGTGCTCATGCCCACCGGCGAGACGTTGACCCGCCTCGAAGTGATGCAGCAAAGCGGTCCGGCTTCGACGGGGCTCACGTTCATCTGGATGCCGCAACTCTTTGCCCGGATGGGCGACTTTGGCGTGGTGATGGCTGTCATATTTTTCCTGGGGCTCTCCTTTGCCGCCTATAGCTCGCTCATCTCGATGATCGAACTGACGACGCGTGTCTTCATCGATTTTGGGTTGTCTCGTCCAAAGGCCATCGCGTCGGTTTGCACCATCGGGTTCGTGCTGGGTATTCCTTCGGCGATCAACCTGAATATCCTCGGGAATCAGGATTTCGTCTGGGGCGTCGCCTTGATGATCTCAGGGGCTTTTGTGGCGTTTGCCGTGATCCGCTACGGCGTCCAACGCTTCCGACGCGATTGCGTAGATGGAGCGCCGGGCGACTGGAGCGCCGGGCGGGTGTGGGAGGTGCTGATGCGGTACGTCGTACCCTTCCTGGCGGTGGTTCTGCTTGTCTGGTGGCTCTACCAGGCAGCGACGGTCTATGCACCGGATACGTGGTATGACCCCATCGATCCCTATAGCGTGATGACGTGCCTGGTGCAATGGGGCACTGCGTTGTTACTGCTGATCGGGTTGAATCGCTGGATGGTCAAACATACCCTCGGTGTGAACTCTTCTTGAGTCCATGCCGTTGTTGCATCCCCTGTCTACCGTCTAACACCTGAAAAGAGCCTTCTCTGGATGATTTGGAGGAGGCTCTCCTGTCTTCTATTGCTTTTTTTGACAGGGGGTTCGGCTCATAAAGAAGCTTAAGTTTCGGATTAACTGGCCGATGAAGCCAATGGTAGGATTATGCTCTCGTTGGTAGTAACGTGGAGTGTAGCGTGGGGACCTCTTTCCTATTAGAGTCATGAACATGAAGCCCAGGGTTGCTGAACCATTACACACATTGGTCGACCTTGAAGCCCAGAAGGGCCATACGATGTATTCCATCGCCTTTTTGGGGCTAGCGTTATCGCCGTTGAGCGGCACCGTGCTCGTAGTGTCGAGCCTGATGGCCCTCGGAGCGTTGATCTGGGCGCACATCATCCGGCGGCGCGCGCGGAGAGATCGCGTTTTGTATGAGGAGAACCCGGAGCCGGTCCTCTTAACAGATACACGCTGGAAGATAACGGATGCCAACCAGGCTGCCTGCGACCTGTTCGGCTATAAGAAGGATCAGATCAAAGCGCGCACCTTGAATAAAATCGTCGAGACGAAGACCGAGTTGGATCCGGCGTTGCTCAAAGAGACCGTAGAAGCAGGGAAGGTGCTCACGTTCGAAGCGACCGTCGTCCACGACGAGTCGGATCCGATTGATCTGGCTGCCACGACGCGCCGGGTTCGTCTCAGCGGCGAGCATTATTTGCTGACGGCTTTTCACGAAATCACGAGGCAGAAGGACGAACAACGGCTGTTCAAAGCGTTTCACCGGCGTCTCGTCGAAGACCTTCCCATTGAAGTCGTCGTGACGACGCCGCAAGGTCAGTATCTCTACGCCAACCCGAAATCGATCCCGGACAAAGATCTTCGCGATTATCTCATCGGGGAATCCGATGTGGTGTATTGCCAGGAACTAGGGTTACATCCCGAAGTGGCTCTGCGCAGGCGTTCGCATCGGCGTCGGGCTGTGAGCACCAAGTCCACGATTAGCTTCGAAGAAGTTCTTCCGGCAAAAGACGACACGGTACGGACCCTGACGCGCATCTTCACCCCGGTGTTGGACCGCAAGGGGAATGTGTCGGCGGTGGTGATGTACGGCGTCGATCTGACGGAACTCAAGCGGTACCAGGATCAGATGGCGGAAGTCAAGGCCGAGGCAGAGCGCCTTGCAGATCTGAAGGAAGCGTTCCTCGCCAATATCAGCCATGAGTTCAGAACCCCGTTGACGGGGATCCTGGGCTTCGCTCAATTACTTCAGGAGGACGTTGAGTCAGAAGAGCGTGAATTCGTAGACATCATCCTGCGCAACGGGCGGCGGCTGATGGCGACGCTCAATTCCATGGTGGACCTCTCGAAACTTCACTCCAACTATCTGGAGATGAATCCGGAAGTGTTCAATCTGGT
The DNA here is from genome assembly GCA_046756545.1 of Rhodothermales bacterium. Taxonomy (GTDB): domain Bacteria; phylum Bacteroidota; class Rhodothermia; order Rhodothermales; family JBHHWM01; genus JBHHWM01. The sequence continues at coordinate 3,733 of JBHHWM010000096.1, forward strand.
GGATGAGGTCAAGCAGGTAGCGCAGTCACTCTCGACGCTGGCTCAGGAAAAGGAACTCTACCTCCGCTTACGCGCTACCCGGCCCGAAGTCCTGGTCCGCCTCGACCGGTCGAGCCTGTACCGTGTCCTGGAACATCTTATCGGGAATGCGATCAAGTTCACTCACACGGGCGGCGTCATCGTCGAAGTACATGGAGATCAAGAGAGTGTCCACGTCCGGGTGATGGATACCGGTATCGGCATCCGGAATGAATTCCTGCCGTTCTTGTTCGAAGAATTCAATCAGGAGAGCAGCGGCCTTTCGCGGAATTATGAGGGCACCGGTATCGGTCTTTCCGTGGTGAAACGGATGCTCGACTTGATGGAAGGCAGGATCAACGTGGACAGCGAAAAGGGGGAAGGGAGCATGTTTACCCTCACCTTCCCGGCGGCGTTTCCGAGAATGCCGGGAGGCGCTCGTTCGCGAGTTCTGGTGGCTGACGAGAGCGAAGAAGTGCATACGTTCGTTGAATATGTGCTCGCGCCATACTTCGACGTTGAGTATGCCAAGGACTTTGCCTCCATCGTCCGCCGAGCCCAGGAAACGCAGTACGCCGTGGTGTTGCTCGACCCCGAGTTCGATGATGCGCCGTCAGCGGCCGAGGCCCTGTCTCCAATCCGAGATTTGAACGGCTATGAAAAAGTGCCGGTCGTGGCCCTCGACCCCCATCCGGTTCACGGAGGAGAAGTGCAGTTCCTTGCTGTCGGGTATGACGACTGCCTGCAAAAGCCACTCGATAAACGGCTCCTGCTCGAATCTATGGGGCAACTCCTGGCAAATAATCGGAAACGGCGGAAGCGCATGGCTCTCAACCTTTAGTGTTCGGTAGGAAGCTCCCCGGATCACGCATCCAGAGGCGTTGAAATCCCGACGCTGTCATCAGCAGGTTTTTGATGACGGCGTCGGGATTTCATTTTTCTGAAGGTTCTTTGTGATATCTTTGACGCTCTACCTTCCGGATCAGGGCTGCCTGTTCGTCAGGGTCATGTAATACAAACGATTCATTCAAGATGCTTCGAGAATCGATTAGCCTGGGACTGTTGCTCCTTTTGAGCGGGCCGCTGGTGGCGCAACCTATTGATTTTTCCTACCTGGAAACGCGTGCTGAAGCCACGGATTATAGCGAAACAACTCGCTACGACGAGGTCGTCGCGTTTTCCGAGATCGTCGCGAAGGGGTCGGATCGTCTGTTCAAGGCTACCTTCGGATACACGAGTGAAGGGCGTGCCCTGCCGCTGGTGGTGTTCGGCGATGTAGACGATGCCACTCCTGGAGCGGTCCTGGCCTCCGGCAAAACAAGGGTCTTTGTGCAGGCAAACATCCACGCGGGAGAGGTGTGCGGCAAAGAGGCCATGCTGATGTTGCTTCGCTCCCTGGCTGCCGGGCAACACGCCGAATGGGCCGACTCGCTCGTGCTCCTCATCGCGCCGATCTACAACGCCGACGGCAACGAGCGCATCAACCTGAGGAACCGGCCCCGCCAGAACGGCCCGATGGGGGGGATGGGGCAACGTCCGAATGCACAGGGCTACGACCTCAACCGGGATCACATGAAACTGGATTCGCCCGAAGCCCGCTCGCTCGTGCGCCTGTTTACTCGGTATGACCCTCACGTCGTCGTCGATCTACATACAACCAACGGCACCTATCACGGATATCACCTCACCTATTCGCCGCCGCTCCACCCGAATACGCCGGATGGTATCGACACGTATCTGCGCCAGGTCTGGTTGCCTGCGGTCACGCAGCGAATCAAGGAGGAGTATGGGTGGGATTATTATTACTACGGCAATGTGCCGAGGCGTGGGGAGCCGGGCTGGTACACCTTCGATCATCGCCCCCGGTTCAACAATAATTACACCGGCCTGCGCAATCGCTTTGCCATCTTGAGTGAAGCGTATTCCTATGCCACCTTCGAAGAACGTGTGTTGGCCTCGCTCTACTTCGTCGAAGAGATCCTCACCTTTGCTCATGTCCATGCCGGCGAAATACGCGAGATTACCCGGCGCGCCGATGCCGAGCCCATTATAGGCCGCGACCTGGCCGTACGGGCGCGGCATAAGCAGTCGGAAGAGCCGGTGGACATCCTGCTCGGGGCAGTCGAGGCAGTCAAACATCCGTTTACAGGCGCGACGGTGCTCCAACGGCTCGATGTCCAAAAAACCCGGTCGATGTACGAATACGGACGGTTCGAACCGACGGAAGTGGCAAGCGTCCCCCGAGCCTACCTCATCCCCGAAGATCAGTCCGCCGTGTTGGATCGATTGGAGGCACACGGGATTCATTTCAGGCGGCTACGTGCCGATTCCACGATCCGGGTCGAGCGGTTTCGTGTAGACTCGACGCAGGTGGCCGGGCGCGAATACCAGGGGCATCATGCCCGCACCTGGTTCGGTACGTATGAGCAGGCCGACCTGACGATCCCTTCAGGGATGATTCTGGTCTCTACCGATCAGCCGTTGGGTCGATTACTCTTCTATTTGCTGGAGCCCCGTTCCGACGACGGCCTGGCCAGTTGGGGCTTGGTTGAACCCGCAGGCGACACTCAAGACTATTATCCGATTTTACGCCTGTCAGCCGAGCCATAAGCGTGTTATCCCGGCGAAACTCTCTGTGTGGCCCGGAAGTACTTCCAGCGTCACATAGTCCTCATCCAGAAGATTCTGTAGCGACTTGGCAAGGATCTTGCCGATATAGCGAGTGAGGTCTTTTCCGCGTTTGTGGACATCGAAGAGGAATAGAAGCCTCGGTGAGCCTATCGGGGCTGAACGGGGCATTTCTTCCTCTTGAAGGTGAAAGCGCACACGTCAACCTTCGGCCTTGAACGATGAGAGACCCGGCGTTGTACCGGCTACGTTCGTATACAGGCCCCTCGGAAGAAGGGCGGCAAGCCATCGATCTATAACGAAATGGAAAAGGAAACCATGAAGATGGTCAATAGAGGTTTTCAACTGGGTGTAAGTTTGCTCATCTTGAGCGCGTCGGCTGGTACGGCTATGGCTCAGGCGCTCCCGCCGGGCTCACCGTTGCCGATGCAGGCCCATAGCGTACACCTTGTGGACGGCACGCAGACAACAATAGGAGACCTTGCGGGGAGTGAAGGGACAGTGTTCATCTTCTGGAGCAACCAGTGTCGCTGGGTGGGCAAGTATGAAGAACGCGTGCTTGCGCTACAGGCTGAATACGCAGGGAAGGGCATCAACTTCGTCCTTGTGAATGCCAACGATCCGGATGCTTTCCCACAGGAGGCGGCCGCCGTGGGACAAGCGAAGAATTACCCTATGCCGTATGTGACGGACGCAGGGTCGCAGTTTGCCCAAGGCGTCGGTGCCTCGCGGACGCCCCATGTATTTGCCTTCGACGGCACAAAGACGCTGGTGTATGTCGGCACTATCGACGATAGCCCCGGCGATCCGGGAAATGCGCAGAAGACGTATCTTCGTGATGTATTAGAGGCCCTCGCACAGGGTGGTTCTGTCGAAGTGCCGGGTACCAAGGCGTTCGGCTGCATGATCAAGTTTCAGACGGCAGGAGGCTGAAGGAAACCAACGTGACTATTCAGGATGTAGCTCGTCATTTCACGGAGGTATCTGCGGACCGCCCCGAAGCATTCGACGAAATGGCGTCAGTGGTCTATGCGTTTCAGCAGGCGAACAACCGCGTCCTCGCCCGTTATTGCACGTCGATCAACGTCGACACGGCGTACGCCTACCTGCCTGTCGCAGCCTTCAAATATGCCCCGGTAACCTCTTTTCCCTTCGAAGAGGCCGAGCATGTTTTCGAAAGTAGTGGGACCGGGCGCGGGGTGACGAGTAAGCACTACGTCTGCGATCTGGCCGTCTATGAGCGTGCCGTGACTACCCATTTTGAGCAGGTGTTTGGCCCCGGACCATTTACTCTGGTCGCGCATCTGCCGCATTATGCCGAGCGAGGGGCTACGTCGTCCCTTCTCTACATGGTTGCGTTGCTCATCCGGCGTTATGGCGACGATCACAGCGGTTTCGTTCTGGATGACCGGATGGCGTTGGAGAAAGCCGTCAAGCACAGCATCAGCGAACACACCTCCTTCCTGCTGTTCGGGGCTGCGTTTGGATTACTGGACCTGGTGGAGGAAGATGCAGTGACCCTGCCTTCCCAGGCGCGTGTGATCGAAACAGGTGGAATGAAGACCTATCGGCGGGAAATCAGCCGGGAGGTCTTGCACAGGCAGCTAGCTGAAGGCTTTGGATTGGCCGAGTCGCAGATATGGAGCGAATACGGCATGTGCGAATTAATGAGCCAGTGCTACACGCGCGGCGAATCCATCTTTTATCCCCCGCCCTGGATGCGTTTTCGGGTGGTCGATCCAGAACAACCAGACCGGGCCGTGCGTGAGGGCGAATCCGGTGCCCTCGCTTTTTTCGATCTCGCTAACCTCTATTCCGTGTCGGCCATTCTAACGGAAGACCGGGCCGTTCGCAGGAGGAAAGGGTTCGAGGTACTGGGGCGTCTCTCGCAGGCCGAGCTACGCGGCTGCAACTTCCTTCTCGAATCGGAGCAGCAGGCACGTTGACCGGCACACTGCATGCCACGTGTTGATCCCTGTGTTAGAACCGGCGAATCCCTTTTGCCTGGGTGTTAGCTCCATCCATCGACATGAAGAAGGATCTCCATACAACGAATGAGCTATTGGCTGAGGCGCTTGCGAGGGCGGCGGAGTCCTGGCAGGATCCCGACTTTCCCCCTCGGGCACAGGCCGTGAAGCAGACGCTGGAAGCCCCGAATCGATTCACGGAAGAAGCCGTAACGTTCGCCGTCAACCAGCAGATGAACCTCTTGACGCCGGAGCGTTTGGGCACCTGGATAGGGTGTCGGTTCGCAGAAAGGCCGCGTACCGTAGGTGTGCTCAATGCGGGCAACATCCCGCTCGTCGGGCTACAGGATTTCCTCGCAGTGGTGTGTACCGGACACCGGTATCTGGGCTCGATATCTTCCAAGTCCCCGTATTTATTGCCTGCCTTTGTGACGGAGGTGCGTCGAAACGAGCCGGAACTGTGCGCCTCGTTTGCCACAGCCGATGAGATTTTCGACGCTGCTGAGGCGGTCATCGCTACCGGTTCGGATGAAACGAAGACCTGGGTCGAAGCACAGTGTGAGCAGCATAGCATTCCTTCGGAGCGTTGCCTGCTTCGCGGGCATCGGTACGGCGTGGCCGTCGTGGATGGAAAGGAGACCGAGGATGAATGGGAGCGCCTGGCTGAAGACGCGCTTCTTCACGAGGGGTTGGGCTGCCGGAACGTAGCGTTGATCTGGGCCCCCGAGGGCCTCCCCCCGGATGCGTTTCTTCAGAGCATGGCGGCCTTTCGGGCCGTCTTCCCGCCGCACAAAGACACGGCCGGTGCGCTCAGGATGCAGCAGGCTTTTCTCGAAGCGCTCGACCTACCGCATGCCTACGGCGACGGCCTCGAGTTTTTGCTCAGCAAGGGCGAGGCCGACGTGCAGGGACCGGGCCATGTGCGGTGGGTCGAATACACGGACCTCAACGAGGTGGCTGCGTGGCTGGTCGAGCATGCCCGTGAACATCAACTGGTCGTGGCACGCACAGAGGTGGCTCGACGCCTTCCGCCAACGCTGTCCACAGAGCTTCCCGGCGAAGCCCAGCGCCCGGCACTCGATTGGTGCCCGGAAGGGACGGACACCGTTGCCTTCTTATCCAGTCTCTAAATACCGGATCCGGGATCGAGAACGGCCGGTGGCTATCGGTTTTCAAAGTAGGCGTCCAGGGCGCGGTCTACCAGAGGAAGCATCTCGTCCCAGTCTGCAGAAGGGGTTTTCGTGATCGTGACGAACTGGGGAAGGACGAAGATGTTGGCCATGCCTCGTATAGCAAACAGGAGCTTTCCGAGGGGATGGCGGGCGGCTTCTTCGACGGTGCTGAAGGATTCCATGCCGCTTTCAATAAAATCTCCTGCGTCCGTCGTTATTTTGAGGCTATTTGGGTTCGGCGTAAGGTGGGTGTTGAAACGGGGCATAGAGCGTTAAGCTGGGGAGGAAGGTGAAAAGATGAAAGACGGCAACACGTCTGCCACCCACCGGATTATCAAAAGCGAACGGTCTCCACGTTCGCACGTTTAATGCGTTCAATGGCGGTGCCGATGTCTCTATCAGGAGACGGGGGGGCGACCAATACCCCCGTGGCTCCGCTGATTCTTTTTGAAAGCCAGGCAATCGATCAAGCATGGAGCACATACCGGAACAGACAGAATCGGTTTCAGGCGAGGAGGTGCTGGCCGACCGCTCTTTTACCGACGGAGCTAAAAAAGTCGAACGCATTGCCCAGCAATCCAAGGGACTCTTCGACGACATCAAGGAATGGGTAGACCTCCGTATTAAGCTGGTGAAGTTGGAGGTAGAGGACGAACTGAATGCGAGGAAAAAAGATGCCATCGTCGGAACGATTATGGGCGGGCTGGGATTGCTCGGGATCGTCTTCGCTCTGATCACGGCGGCGCTGGGTCTTGGTGCATGGCTCGGGCATCCGGCCTGGGGGTTTTTAGCGGTAACCGGGCTATTGTTGATGGGTGCATCGCTTCTGTGGATGGGTCATTTTGCGAGGAAGAAGAAAAAAACGCCCGAGGGGAAGAAAGAGCTAAAGGAAAAAGAGGAACGGAAGCAGTTACCAGCCGGGACCACCGACACCTGATCTCCTGATAATAACTACTTCGCGCAGAGGAGTAGGCTTGACCTGAATCTCTATGACAGCGACAAAAACACTTACGAAAGAAGAAGTCGAACAGCAACTCCAGTCGAAGGCGGGGCAGATAGAACAACGGCTCGCTGCCCTGCAAGAAGAGGTGGTTACGGTTGGTCCGTCGATCAAGAAGGCGGTGTTCGGTCACCCGCTTGTCAGTCTCGGCGGGGCGTTGCTGGCCGGGCTTGCCGTGGGACTGCTCTTCGGGGGCAAGAAGAAGCGACCGAAGAAGGCATTTGGAGCAGGCCACAGCCACAAGGCGCTTGTGGATCACTACGTCGAAGCGATCATGGAGGAAGCGCGTCACCGGGTGGCCGGTGGAGAGGACGTAAGCCAGGCCGTTCGCGAAGCGCTTGACGAACGCGTGCCGCTTATCGTGTACGAAGTCCCCGAGGCGCAGCATCGGCAGGGCATTCTCCGCCAGGTCCTGGGTCTGGTGCTCCGCCAGGTGGTGCCGCTCGGCATCCAGATGGGGATGGATTATCTGACGCCGGAGATGGGCGAGCCAAGACCCGGAAATCCGGAGCAAGGCTAACCGGCCGCCGAGGTTAGGGCACGCCGCGAGGTGCCGCTCGGTGATGAACGCTCCAGACGCAGGATATCAGCGTGTTCTTCATCAAAGAAACGCAGTGAGGGTAGAGACGCTGGTTGTGATGGCACCCCCGGATTCATACTTTTTGAAGGATGCGCGTATGCTCCCCGTCCGTAATTATTGAGGGCATTGCGCCACGTTTTCGACAAAAAACCCACCTGGACGCTCTATGCGAATTGCATTGTTTGGGCCGCCTGGAGCCGGGAAAGGAACACAGGCCAAATTGCTGATCGAACGCAAAGGTCTTCGTCATATTTCCACGGGTCACATTATCCGGGAGGCCATGAAGGCCGAAACGCCCGTCGGGCTAGAAGCAAAGAAATATTATGATGCCGGGCAACTTGTGCCCGATACGGTCGTGCGCAAGCTCGCCGAGGAAGCTATTGCCGAACATGGCTACGACCGGTTCATTCTCGATGGGTATCCGCGCACCGTGCAACAGGCGGAATGGCTCACCGAGTTCTTGGAGAGGCATCAAAAACCACTCGACGCCGTCATCAGTTTTGTCCTGTCCGACGAGGTCATCGTGGATCGGCTGTCGAAGCGTCGTGTCCATAAGGAAACGGGCGAAAACTATCACCTCGATCACAAGCCGCCGCCGCCCGAAGTCGATCCTTCGCTGATCATACAGCGAGCAGATGATCAGCCTGAGGCCATTCTTAAACGTCTCCTGGTTTACCAAAACGAAACCCAACCGGTGGAGGAGTATTTCCTGCAGCAGGGAGCACTTATCGAGATCGATGGTATTGGGGATTTCGAAACGATTTATGAGCGCGTAGTAGCAGCGCTCGGGACCTCTTGAGCACCTCTGTTCGTTCTCTCCTCTTCGAGATTCGTCGCTATTGTATCGTTTACTGCCACTGTGTCGATGGAAGTAGTGATTGAAAAGGCCCGCTGTGCCGAACACGTAGACAGGTTACGCACCCTGGTGAATGCGTCGCTTGTACCCCTCGTGCCGCAACGCGAGCCTGCCGGGCTGTATGAGCCGGTGCGCTACGTGTTGGCCGGTCAGGGTAAACGCTTGCGTCCGGTGCTGTTGCTCCTGGCTGCCGAAGTCTTTGGGGTCGAACCCAGACGGGCGTTGCCTGCCGCCCTGGCTGCCGAGGTATTCCACAACTTCACGCTCGTCCACGACGACATCATGGACCACTCCGACGCTCGCCGGGGTCGCCCGACGGTGCACGTCCGGTGGGGGGAAGACACCGCCATCCTCTGCGGCGACTACTTGATGGCCCTCTCCTATGAGTTGCTGGCTCAAGTCGAGACCGACCGGTTGCCCCGGATGCTTCGGGTTTATTCCCGGATGGTTGCTCGCCTTTGCGAAGGACAATCGCTTGACCAGACCTTTGAAACACGCCCTGATGTGTCAGTGGAGGATTACCTCCATATGATCGATTGCAAAACAGGAGCGTTATTGCAGGCGGTGATGGAGATGGGAGGGCTCATCGGGCATGCCTCCGAAGAACATCTGGAAACGCTGAGAGAGATCGGAAAGCAAGTAGGGCGCGCTTTTCAGATCCAGGACGACGTATTAGACCTGGTCGCTGAGGACACGCGTTGGGGGAAGCCCGTCGGCGGCGACTTGATTGAGGGCAAAAAAACCATCCTCTTGCTGCTGGCACTCGAAAGGACGCAGGGCGAAGATAGACACTGGTTTTCCCGTATCCTTCAGGGAGGGCTTCCATCCGAGGACGTGCCGGAGGCCAGGGCGCGCATGGAGCGGTTCGGCGTGCTCGACGAGGGACGTTCCGCCGTGTTGCATCATACTACCTCGGCGCTCGAACACCTCATGACCTTACCTCAGGGACCTGCCTCGGAGACGCTGCGCTGGCTCATCCATCGTCTGCGGGTGCGCTTGCACTGAAGTCGCTACCATCCTCCCTACGTCAAATTGGGTTCCTTCACCACTCGTTAGCCGGAAAGCGTGGCATGACCATAAAAGATGTAACTGTAACGAATCAGGCCGGGGTGCATACGCGTCCGGCTTCCATGATCGTGCGCACGGCCGCCAAGTATCAGGCCGATTTCTTTATTCAGAAGGACGGCTATGAGATAAACGGGAAAAGCATCATCGGTGTGATGACGCTGGCGGCAGAGCAGGGGGCGACGCTGACGCTCATGTTTGACGGCGTGGACGAACGGGAGGCTGCCGCCGCCATGGAACAACTCTTCGCCGGCGGATTTGGCGAAGTAAAATAATTACGACCGTGCATGGAGCCGATCCGGGTCGGTTGGTTCAGGATCAACCGGGTGGGGCAGGGAGTAACGCCAGAGAAACGAGGCCAGATTTGCCGAATTGATGAGCGACACCGGAAGTGACATACACACGGAACATCAGGTCCGGGAGGCGTTGGCCGTGCCCGAAGCGACGACTGATGTGTCGGTGGTGGAACCAGCGACGATGAAGACCCATGTGCTTCATGGCATTGGGGTGTCGCCCGGTATTGCCATTGCGCCGGCCTATCTCTATGCTCGAACCGCCTTCTCTGTCGAACAGCGCGAGATCGCCCCGGAAGCGGTCGAAGATGAGCTAGATCGTTTTGAAGGAGCCGTTTTGAAATCGGAGCGGGACCTGCGCAAGGTCTACGAATTGGCCCGCGAAAAACTTGGAGAAGAGAGCGCCCAGATTTTCGAAGCGCTCATGTTGATCCTGCGCGACGAAGCGCTTTACCAGGCCGTGGTCGATGCCATTCGGAAGGAACGCCACAACGCCGATTATTCGGTGATGCAGGTGATGACGCAGCACCGGCAACGGATGGAAGCCAGCGACAACGAATATCTTCGAGATCGGGCACAGGACCTCCTCGACGTGCAGAACCGGATCATCACCCATCTCCGTCGGGGAAAGTATTTGTCAGCCATTGAGCATGGGACCATTGTGGTGTCCGAAAACCTCACCGCTGCCGACCTGTTGTTGTTCAGCCGGCGTGGTATTTTCGGGGCGGCGCTCGACCATGGTGGGGCTACCTCGCACGTCTCCATCATGGCGCGCGCGCTGGGTATCCCGGCTGTGGTGAGCCTGCATAGCATTACCCATGTGGTGCAGGACGCCGACGTGGTGATTATCGACGGCAGCGCCGGTCGTGTTATCGTCAACCCCGATGAGGAGACGCTGACGACCTACCGAACCCGTGAGGAGCGATACCGGCGTCTGATCCAGGAACAGAAGCAACTGGCTCCACTCGCTGCCGAAACGCTTGACCGTCATCGGGTGTGTCTGCGCGCCAACGTCGAGTTCATGGAAGAACTGGACGTGTGGGACGATTACGGCCCGGAGGGCATCGGGTTGTTGCGCACCGAAGTCTTTCTGCTGATGAAAGGGCAGATGACCCTCGACGAAGACCAGCAATTCCTGAGCTTTAAGCAGGTGGTGCAGGCCGTAGCCCCGGAGACGACTACCTTCCGTCTTCTCGACCTCGGGGGCGACAAGATGTTGCCGGTAGCCCACCGGGAGAACAATCCTTTTCTAGGGTGGCGCGGGATTCGAATATTGCTCGATAAGCCGGAACTGCTCATTCCGCAGGTACGCGCCCTGCTTCGCGCGAGTGCCTACGGCCCCATGCGCCTGCTCGTCCCCATGGTCACGACCATCGAAGAGGTGCGTCGTTTTCGGAAAATCCTGGCTTCGGTCAAGCGCGACCTGACGCGGGAAGGCTATCCGTTCGATGACGCGATCCCCCTGGGTATCATGGTGGAAGTGCCGGCGGTGGCGCTCATGGCGGATCAGTTTGCCTCGGAAGTCGATTTCCTCTCGATAGGTACCAATGATCTGACCCAGTACACGCTGGCGGTAGACCGGGGCAACGATCTTGTTGCCGACCTCTATCACGAAGTACATCCCGCCATACTGGCGCTCATCAAGCACACGATTGAGGCCGGAAACCGGCACGGCATTCCGGTGGGTCTCTGCGGCGAAATGGGGGGGAAGCCTCGTGTCGTGCCGATCCTGGTCGGGTTGGGTATCCACGAATTGAGTGCCTCGCCGTCCTATCTACCCGAGGTCAAAAGAGTCATCCGGGCCATGAAGTTTTCCGAGGCGAAGGCGTTGGCCGGGCGAGCGCTGGAAGCAAGCGATGCCAGAGAGGTTGCCGCCCTACTCAACGCATGGTTCGAAGAACATGCCGACGAGTTCGACTATCTCCTTCGCACCGATGAAACAGCCGGGTGAGTGGACCCTGACTCACTGCTGTTTACCTCCTTCGATCAACTATCCGGATCAATCCTGAAGAACATGACGCTCGACGACGTTTGCCGGGTAGACACCGCCGGCGCATACGAAGGAATAAAGTCATTTCCTGAACAATGGCGGGAAGGACGGCAGCGCGCCGAAGCATTCGATTGGCCCGGAGCGCCTGAAACAGGATACCGTCAGGTCGTTGTGGTCGGAATGGGCGGATCGGCCATCGCAGGAGATTTGTTACGTACTCTTGCCGTCGGAACGGCCTCCGTACCGATTGTTGTCTCTCGGAGTTACAGGCTTCCTGCCTGGGTGGACGCCGAGACCGTTGTCATCGTCTCCAGTTATTCCGGGGATACCGAAGAGACGCTGACCTCGATGGACGAGGCGCTCCGGCGACGGGCAACGGTCGTGTGCATTACGTCGGGAGGCGAAGTACTCGACCGGGCCAGGCGGAACGGGCTCCCTTACATACTCTTGCCCGGCGGCATGCAACCGCGCGCTGCGATCGGCTATTCGTTTACGGCCATGCTCGCCGTCGCCGAACGAATCCGTTTACTTGATCTCGGAGATGAAAGCTGGAACGAGACACAGGAGCTACTTGAGGAGCAATCCGAGCGATTAGCCTATCCCGGCTCAGATAATCATGCTCTCGAACTGGCCCGGATGCTCAAGGATCGGTTGCCGTTCATTTACAGTAGCGAAGGGTTGCTGGAAGCCGTCAATATGCGGTGGCGCACGCAGATACACGAGAATAGCAAGGCGCTCGCGGTCGGCAATTTTTTCCCGGAGTTGAACCACAACGAGATCATGGGCTGGGAGCGTCAGACGGCGCTGTTCGAGCATGTCGGCGTCGTCGTGCTTCGCGACAGGGAGGATCACCCTCGTGTGCAGCAACGCATCGACGCCACGCACCGCTTGCTGGCCGAGCGGGCTGGTGCCTGGAAGGAAGTCTGGAGCCGGAGAACGAGCAAATTGGCCCGTATGATGTCGCTGGTGTATCTAGGTGATTGGGTAAGCCTGTATCTGGCCGTGTTGCATGGCGTCGATCCCACTCCGATTCGACTCATCAGCTTGCTCAAAGAAACGCTCCAGGAAGCATAAGATGCGGGAGCGATCCAACCATTCGTCCCTGCTCTGATGCGGCTCGAACGGTAGATTGTTCGGCCTGGAATG
>JBHHWM010000097.1:0-16422 GCA_046756545.1 Rhodothermales bacterium
CATGACGATCAGCGCCACAACGAAGCTTGTCGCTCTGCTGGGCTATCCGGTGGCCCACTCGCTGTCGCCGCGTATTCACAATATGGCGTTTCAGGCGCAGGGGCTCGACTGCGTCTACGTGGCGTTGCCGGTGCCGCCTTCCGGCGTGGCTGCCGCCGTGGCCGGGCTGAAGGCGATGGGGTTCCTCGGGGCGAACGTGACGGTGCCGCACAAGCAGGCCGTGGTGCCGTTGATGGACGTATTGTCGCCGGAGGCACAGGCGGTAGGGGCCGTCAACACCATCGTCTGCCGCCGGGATGGAGAGGCCGTGACCCTCTACGGCGACAACACCGACGTGGCCGGTTTCCTGGAACCGCTGCATCCCTTCGCAGATCGGTTGAAGGATATGCCGATGCTGATCTTCGGCGCGGGCGGCGCGGCGCGTGCCGTCGCTTTTGCCCTGTTGAGCACCTTGCGGCCTCGACGCCTCACCATAGCGGCGCGCACCACAACCAACGCCGAGCGCCTCGTTCGAGACCTGGCTCCCTGCGATCCAACCGGCGCGCTCCGTGTTGTCCCGGTAGCCGACGCTCGATCCGACGTGCAGGCGAGTCGCCTGCTGGTCAACGCAACGCCGCTCGGTATGTCTCCCCACCTGGAGGGTACGCCTTGGCCTGAGGCCGGTACCTTCACCGAGGCGCAGATCGTCTACGATCTCATCTACCACCCCGAGCACACCCGCCTGTTGCGCGACGCCGCCGGACGGGGTGCCCACACCATCGGCGGGCTCGACATGCTGATACTACAGGCGGCGGCCTCTTACGTGCAATGGACGGGGTGCGTGATGCCTGTGAACCGGGTGCGCCGGATGCTTCGGCAGCACGCTGTGGATGAGTAGCTGATAGACGTTACCTGATTCCTGAGACGCATTCCGGAAAAAAGATGAACGACTCACCGCATCTGCCCGACCTTGATGCCTCAATGCTGGACATACAACCGCTGGAACGTGCCGAGACCATTCCCTCAAGCTGGTATGCCGATGTCACCTCGCCCGAGGCGCGAAAGAGCATTGCAGAGGATATCGCCTTCAGCGACCGCGTGCAGGAGGAAGACATCGAAATCTGCGAATACGTGCAGCGCGGCCTCCAGTCTCGCGCCTATGACTGGGGACGGTTTTCGGTTGAAACCGAAGAAGGGGTGTACCACTTTCAATGCCTGCTCAAGCAGGCGTATCGCGAGGCCGTGGTATAGCACGACGGCTCTCAGGGCTGAAATGATTGCCTATGATGCAAGAGAAACCCACGTACTTGCAACCTGCCCTCTTCGACGGGCTACCGGGTATCGTGGCCGGGTTTAGCACGCGGCTCGGCGGGGACAGCGTCGCTCCCTACGACTCGCTCAACCTCAGCCTTTCGACCGGCGACGACGCGACGCGCGTGCAGGAAAACCGGCATCGGTTGTTCGAAGCCGTCGGGTTTTCCATCGATCAACTCGCACTTGCCGGACAGGTGCATGGGGCACAGGTGCAGGTAGTTGCCGGACCGGGGCGTTTTCCGGGCACCGACGGGCTGGTGACGCAAGCGCCGGGTGTGTTGCTGTGCATCAGCGCGGCGGATTGTGCGGCTGTGCTGCTGGCCGACGCCGAGGGGTGCGTCGTCGGGGCCTGCCATGCGGGGTGGCGTGGGGCGGCGGCCCGTATCGTGGTGCGCACGGTGGCGGCGCTTGAGCGGCTGGGAGCCGACGCCGCCCGGCTGCGCGTCTACATCAGCCCGTGCATCTCGATGAAAAACTTCGAGGTGGGGCCGGAGGTCGCGGCCCGTTTCGATCCGGTCTTTGTGCAGGCAAATCCCGGATCGGTCAACCCGCACGTCGATCTGAAGGCGGTGATCACGGCGCAACTGGAAGAAACGGGGGTTGCTCCGGCGCACATAGAGGTGTCGCCGCACTGTACGTTTGCCGAGACGGACACCTTCTTCTCGCACCGTGCCGAAAACGGCCGGACGGGACGTATGATGGGGTTTATTGGGATGCGTGGCTAGGGTGCCCTGCGTCTTTCCGGATGAGCGCCGTCCGAGAGGTGATTATCTCGGCTTCGAGTCGATAAAGCGTTGTGCGGATGCGGATCGCTGGGTGGTAGACGGCGCGAGCACGCGGCGATCCGGAGCCACCAACCCGTTTCCCCCGGCATGATCGATGGAACGCTCGAAGGAGACCGTGAATGTGCTACCGACTCCTTGCGTGCTTTCGACCTCTATCGTGCCTCCCAGAAGGTCCACCAGCTTCTTGGCAATCGTAAGGCCCATCCCCATCCCTTCTTGCGCGCGGCGGTATCCTGACGATTCTTGTTTGAAGGAATCGAAGATTTGAGGCAAGAACTCAGGGCTTATACCTGTGCCTTCATCCCGGACCATGATAGAAACTCGATCCTGCTCGGCCACGACTTCGACGAGGATGTGGCCCTCTTCGGTAAACTTGACGGCATTATCGATGAGGTGGTTAAGGATCTCCTCCAGGCAGGTACGGTCGAGTTTCATCCAGGCTTTCTTGTCCCCGTGTTTGACGTCGAGGGTCAACTCTTTCTGCCGGGCAAGAGGGAGGAATTGCTGCGCTATCCGGTGCACTTCTTGATTGAGGTCGAGCAATTCATAATGGGGCTTCACCTCTCTCGCTTCCAGGCGCGACAATGCCAGTACGGAATTGAGCGTACCCAGCAGCCGCTGGCCGCTCTGTCGTATCATTTCAGCAAACTCGCGGAGCGAAGCGTCGGCTTCTTCAATCAGAACATCCGCGCAGCCGATGATACCGGCAATCGGCGTTCGAATTTCGTGGCTGAGGTTGGACAAAAACGTCGTCTTGAGCCGCGTCATTTCCTCGGCCTGGTCTTCGAGCACGGCGTCGCGTTCCTGAATGGTGGCGAGCATGTTGTTGAACTGCTCCGTAAGCACGCCGAGTTCGTCCTGGTTGATGACCCGGGCACGCACGGAATAGTCCTGGTGCTCCGACACCGAGCGGGCTGTTTTCACCAGGTTCACAATGGGGGCCGAGATGGTTCGCTGGAGCCTTGATGCCAGGAGAAAGGCGACGACCGACGACACGAGCATGACGATCAACGTGATCCCGGCGTATTGATACTGCCGCGCGTATAACACGCGCAGATCGGCCTGAAGGTAGACCACGCCGATCTGCTCTTCGTTCAGGATGATGGGGCGGAACAGAACCAAATGGCGATCTTCGAACTGATGGTCGGTCTCCGAGGGCGTCGGTGGTAAAATGTGGGTCGCGTTAGCGTGAAAGTACGTGGCAAAGGGCGAGCCGTCTTGACCATAGATGGCGGCGGTCATCAGGTGATCGACCGCCTGTAGCGACATCAAGGTTTCTTTTGCTGTTTCCGGATCGTCGAAGACCAGAGCGGCAGTGCTGTTTTCCCCGATGACATCGGCCAGGGTTACGAAATTGTCCGTGATTTCCTGGCGTTCGGCAAAGAATTCGTAGGTGAAGAACGAGGCGCTGGCCAGTAGCAAAGCCATGGCGCACGTTAGCGTCGTGAGCAGTACGAGCTTGCGTTTTATGGGAAGGTTGCTAAGCAAGTGTATTCTTAAGGCTTCAGGTCGTCAATTTGGCCAGTCGTAATAACTTTGAACTCACCTTCAAACCGGCCCGCTGTGCCGCTTCCAGGTTGATCTCGAACCGAATCTTGTTTTTGAACTCGAAGAGCTTGATGATGCCGCCGTGCTGCGTAAAACGAGCCGCCTCGCCTACGGTGAGCACTTGGCCGTGATCCAGGGAATGCAGGATGTTCGGCAAGCGATCTTCCATCGAAGGGCCGACGAACAGCAGGTGACAATTTGTGACCTCTTCCGGGGAAGCAAACCGTCGGATGACCAGCGTTTTGCCCTGCGCCGTTTTGCCGGTCAGGGTACGTTCGAGCACGGGACCGAAAGGGTCGTCGCCCAGGACGGCCACCACGATGCGATCCGGGGTATCCCCGAAGGCGCTGTCGGGCCACTCCACGAATTGAAGAAAATGGTACAGGAAGGTGGCCTTGATCTGATATTCCCGCGAGGTTTGGGCATGCACGGAACGCAGGGGAAGCACGAGCATCACAAGCATCATCATCAACCCTGGGGTTGAGCATAGCCTTCTTACGATGTGGTAGTAGCGTTTCATCAGAGCGTGCAGGGGATATCGTGGCGATCCGGTTCGGTTTATATCGTCCATTGCCATGCGATCATCAGTTGCCACTGCGTTCCGAGGGGGATGCCTCCGTGCTTGTGGTATAAAGGAAACGATCCTTCAATGGTAAGCCGGTGATTCTCCAGCAGTCCTCGCGGAATGTGGAAATTGAGCGAGGGTACGAGGCTCAAGTGAAGGTCGCTCTGTCGTTGAGGGTCGGCGGTGGGCACCATGTGGGGGTTGAGGTCGGGATGCGCTCCGTCGACATCCTCCGTGGCATGGCCGTCCAGGTGCAGCGTCGGAGCAAACCATTCCGCCACCCGTTTCGAGATCCAGGCTCCGGCGTGATACGTGTTGCCGAAGCGATAGTCATACTTGTTTCGTCCCAGCCTGAGCCGACCTTCTCCATGCACTCCCCAACTCCAGGAGGCTCGCTGGTGGATATAGGTGAGTCCTGTTACGAGATCGACCGTGCCGGAGCCGAGTTGCATCGGATAGGGGAGGGGTTGATCGGGGCCTGCCGGCGTCTCGTCGCGCTGGTTAATGGAGCCGGTGGGCAGAGTGAACCCCGCCAGGGCAACCCAGTAACTGGAGAGCTTTCTGCGCAAGGCGTAGTGGGCCATGATGCCCAGGTCTCCGATGCCTTCGGACGCCGTAGTGAAGTGTTGGCCCATGTGGGTCTCGTGATCCATAGACAGCCGCTTGTAGGGAAGCATCAGCATCATGGTGAATCGGTTCGTCACGCCATACATGACCTCCACCATGTGCATCTCCATGCGCATACTGGTCGGCGTGATCATGAAGCTCTCGTCATGCCCGTGGTGGTCTTCCTCCTCTCCCATTTGCATGATCATGTATCGATAGCCGAGCATCCATTCGCCCTTCGAGTGGATGTGGCTGCCCAGCACGCCCACGGGGATGACGTCGAGTTGCATCAACTCTTCCAGGCTGAGTTCCGTCAGGTCGTTTGGCAAATCTTGCCCGAATACAGGCAATGCTTGCCCTCCGAGGAGTAAAATCCAGCTTGCCAGCCAAATGCCAATCAGGAACTTGGTCTCAAGCTTGCCTTTGATATTTCGCATAGTTTTCTCAGCAATCAAGGATTCAGGTTTGCTGTGTGTTGCCTAGAATGAGATAAGTTGGCGTGAATACATGTCGTATGTCATCCTCCGGGCAAAGCCGGTGCCAGGCACGCCGGAGAGCACCATGTTTCCCATGGAAAGGGCGGTTGGAAGCCGTGCATTCTTCAGGTTCAGAGGGGGCATGCGGGGCGTAAAGACCCTGAGATACGGCTGGCACGGATGGGTGTAAGCAAATCCATTACACCACGACTCGTTCATCGCTTACGGCATATCCCGGCTTCGTCCGGCAAATGTATTTATCCTGCTTCTCTTCCTTGAGGACGAGGCGCTCTGTGGCCGGGATGCTTGATGCCGGGCCGAGGTTGCCTCGGATGATTTTTCTACTGTTGAGGTCGGTGAGGTTGTCATGGGAAAGCATAAAGTATTCAAGCCCAAAGGGGTCGATGATAGAGAGGCTAGAGCGTCGCGGCGGACCGAGGTGCGGCAGCCCCGGTCGCGGAGAGATGTCGAACGAACGCCAAGACGGAAGTCCGGAGAGTTGGGACGGTTGGGCTGGGAAATATCCTGCCGAGATCGTCGCGGAAAGCACTCGGACAGCGGGAAGGTGGGACGGTTGGGCTGGGAAATACCGGTTGTCGAAGAGGCCGCGTTCTCTTTCCGAAAGAAGCGTCCGGCGATGCCTGCGTTGTCTCTGGTCCACCGTTCGGGGGTGCCCCAGAAAGCACCGGGCCTCGACGTCAGGAAAAACCATCGCATCAAGCTGGAGGTCGGATGCATCATCGCGCTTCTGGGGTTGATCGGGCTCTTCCGGGTTCCTCTTCAGTTCTCCACAGAGAGTGAAGAGATCGTGCTTGAGCAGGAGATGGTGCAGATGGAAGAGATCGTGCAGACGAAACAGATCGTGAAGCCGCCCCCGCCCCCGCGCCCTCCGACGCCGGTCGTCGTGCCCGACGATGCCATTATTGAGGATGTAGAGCTCGAACTGGACGCGGCGCTCGACATTGGCGTGCCGCTGGAGACGCTGCCTCCCCCGCCGCTACCTCCCGAAGAAGAAGCGGAGGCTCTGGAAGAGGAAGACGAGATATTTATGGCCGTCGAAGAGATGCCTGAACTAATCGGGGGGATCGCGTCGATTCAGAAAGATCTCCAGTATCCGGACGTGGCTCGCCTGGCCGGGATCCAGGGGCGGGTCTACGTGCAGTTCGTGGTGGATGAGCAGGGCAACGCGATTGATCCAGTCGTCGTCCGGGGTATCGGCGGGGGGTGTGATGAAGAGGCGATTCGCGTGGTCAAGTTGGCCAAATTCAAGCCGGGCCGGCAACGGGGGCGGCCCGTGAAGGTCCGCTACGCCATCCCGGTGAACTTCCGGCTCAAGTAGGCAATGGTGCCCTGCTGGTCGGAAAGGCCCCTAATTTTTGAACACAAACCGCATGGCAACGGCCCGGTGGTCGGAGGGTTGGTCCGGCCCGCCGATGACGAACGCTTCCACCACGTCGAGCTTGGCGGCGTCGTACAAGAGGTGGTCGATTTTTTTATTCGGAGCGGTGGCAGGAGAGGTGAAGGTTTCGGCCTCGCGGGTGGCGTAGATGCTGTCGGCGAAGGCTTCGCGCAGGGCGGTGTCGTGGAGGAGGATCTCCATGGTCCGGTCGTCGGCGAAGTAGGCGCGCTGGGTCGGGGAGAGCGAGGGGCTGTTTTTGGAGAGCGGCAGCAGGCTGTTAAAGTCGCCGATGAGAAGCACGGGGTGGGTAGTTCGGTAGTGTAGGTAGAGGGCGCGCAGGGCTTCGGCCTGGCGTTCTCGTGTGGCGGTGTCCCAGGCTTCGAGGTGCACGTTGATGATGACCAGAGCGCGCCCGAGATCCACCTCGACTATCTGCGCGAGGCGGTCGATGTAAAAGGCGTCGTAATAGAACGGCGAGGGTGGGCGTTCCAGCGCGATGCGTTCGTGGCGGCGCACCGGGTAGCGGCTCAACACCGCCTGCCCCGAAAGCACCCGCCCGAAATGCATCAACGGGTTGGCCGAGGGGAAGGGCAGGTACCGTTCGTCCCAGTTCACGGCCGCCGCCGAAGTCGCGTAGCCGAGGCGCTGTGCCAGGGTGTCGAGTTGGTGGACGTAGTAGGACCGGGCCGCGCCGAAGTCGATTTCCTGGAAGGCGACGAGGTCGGCATCGGCCCGGCGGAGCAGCGCCGTGGCGGCATCCATATGCGCGTTGAAGAGTGCGGCGGACCGTTTAACCGGGAGGTTGTTGGTCATGCCTGAAAGGTAGCCCAGGTTGTAGGCCACCACCGTGAACGTGTCGCCGGGCGCGGCCTGCCGAAAGGCGGTGTCGTCGTAGATCGTGACGGTGGCAAGGGCCTCGTCGGGGAGCGTGCCCGAACTGGCCCACGCGAAAACAATCGCCAGCGCAAGCAAGAGCACGGCCGGGATCAACGCTATCCGTTTAAGCAGGCGCATGGGAAGGGAACGCGTTCGAGGAAAGGAAGACGATCAGCGATAGAGCCCCGCCATGTCCCACTTTCGGATCACGTCCTCAATGAGCAGGGCCACCCGTTCGTTGACGCGGTTAAAGTACGCTTGCGCCTGCGCGGGATCGAACGTGGGGAACCCCTGCCCCGCCTCGTAGAGGCCGATGGAGGAGGGAAACGGATAGGCGGCCCACGCATTGCCCGAGGGGTACGGCGTGGTCATGTCGGGTGTGTATTGGTCGGGGTGGATGTGCTCGGGCACGACGGTTTGCACGTAGGCCGTCTCGTTGTTGCCCGCGTGCCCGCCGTTCTCGCCGAAGACCGCAAAGGTATCCTCCGAGGCAAGGCTCCACCAGTTGATGACCAGCGTGCGTACCTGGTGCCGCTCCGAGGCGGTAGCGGCCACCTCGCGGAGCAGCGCCGTTTGCGGGCCGCCGTGCCCGTTCAGGACGATGATGTTCTTGAAGCCGTTGCGTGCCAGCCCGGCGAGGATGTCGGCGACGAAAGGGCCGTAGGCTTCTTCGCTGATCTTAAAAGCACCGGGGTAGGCCTGCAAGCTCCCCGTCACTCCGTAGTTGAGCGTGGGTGCGATCATCGCGTTCAGGCGGTCGGCGAGGGCACGGGCCATGGCTTCGGGAGCCAGGTTGTCCGATCCGTTGGGTAGCACGCCGTGCGGCTCCAGCGTGCCTACAGGCAGCAACACCGTCTCTATCCGGCCGGGCACGAACGCGGCGAATTCCTGCCAGCTTATGAGGTTCATCTCGCGGGTGGACGGTGCCTCCTGGGCGAATGCGGCGACCGGGAGGACGCAGAGGCAAAGCCCCGTCAGGAAAGGAAGCGGTCGGATCATAGCGTCAGGAAGAAAAGCGTGAGAGGTGTCGCGTTGTTTTGAAGACGTATTCAGTTTGTGGCGGCATCCGTTTGCCGGCCTTTCCAGCCGGGGCCGCGCACGACGCGTCCGGGGGTCGCGCCGGTATGCTCGCCGTCGCGAAGGACGTGCGTGCCGTTGACGAAGACGTGGATCATGCCCGTCGCATACTGATGAGGGGCCTCAAACGTGGCGTGATCCTGGATCGAGACCGGGTCGAAGATGGCGACGTCGGCGAAGTAGCCGGGCTGCAGGGCACCTCGTTTCCGCAGTTTCAGGTTGGCTGCCGGAAGCGCCGTCAGGCGGCGAACGGCTTCTTCGAGCGGAATAACCTGCTCGTCGCGCACGTATGTGCCGAGCAGGCGGGCGAAGTTGCCGTAGGCGCGCGGGTGCGGGTTCGATTGCAGAAAGACGCCTTCCGGAGCCAGCGAACCGGCATCCGAGGCAAAGCTGACCCACGGCACCGCGATCTGCCGCCGGACGTTTTCTTCGGACATGAGGAAGTACACCGTTTCGACGCGGCTGCTGTCTTCCACCACGAGGTCCATGGCGGCGACGGCGGCCGAGGTGCCTCGTTCGGCAGCCACCTCGGCGAGCGTTTTGCCTGTCAGGGGACGCAGGGCTTCGTTGCGGAAGCCGACGAGCAAGACGTTTTCGGCCCCGGCAGCCAGGAACAGGTTCTCCCAAGCGTCGGTGGGGGTGGTCATCTCGTGTTCCAGCCGGGCGCGGATGGCCGGGTCTTGCAGCCGGGTACGCCAGGCCTCGAACCCCCCCTCCTGGATCGACGGCGGCATGGAGGCATTGAGTCCCGTGGCACCGGCGGTGTAGGTATACATATCGGCGGTGACGTCCAGCCCTTCGGCCCGCGCCGCTTCCACCCGGTCGATCACGGCGTCGAGCTTGTCCCAGTTCTCCCGTCCGGCGGCTTTCAGGTGGTAGATTTCGGCAGCGATCCCTGCTTCGCGAGCGATGGTGATCAACTCATCGACCGATTCGAGCAGGCGGTTGCCCTCGCTTCGCATGTGCGAGATGTACCGCCCGTCATACGCGGCAGCGACCTCGCTCAGCGCAATCAACTCGTCGGTGTCGGCGTAGAAGGCCGGCGCATAGATCAGCGACGAGCCGACGCCCAGTGCGCCCTCTTCCATGGCCCGGCGAACCAGGGTTTGCATACGGGCGCGTTCGTCGGGCGACGGTGCGCGTTGTGCATAGCCTAGTTCGTGGATGCGTACAGTCGTTGCGCCGACGAACGAGGCTACGTTCGGGGCGATGCCGCGTGTTTCGAGGAATTCGAGGTATTCATTGAGCGTCGTCCAGGGGAGCGTAAGCGGGGTTTCGTCGTCGTAGGGGATGCCCAGGGCCTCGGCGACGGCCTCTTTCGATCCGAGCCGTGCCTCGAACTGGCGAAGCTCGTTCTGCTTCATCTCCTCGTTCAGCGGCCCCATGGACCAGCCCTCACCGAACACTTCGAGCGTGACGCCCTGCCGGATGTCGCTTTGCGAGCGCCCGTCGAAGATCAGCGACTCGGTGGCCCAGCTAAGCATGTTGATGAAGCCGGGGGCCACAGCAAGGCCCGTCGCGTCGATTTCCACCCGACTGCCTGCTGCGCCGAGGTTTCCGATGGCCGCAATGGTGTCGGCGTTGAGGGCCAGGTCGCCGACGACCGGCGGCGCGCCGCTGCCGTCGTAGAGCGTGCCGCCGCGAATGATGAGGTCGTAGTCGGGAGCCCGGGTGCAGGAGGCTATGAGCAGGCAAAGGACCGCAAAGAGAAGGCGTGACATCATAACGGGAAGGAGGGGAGTGGAAAGCACGACATGCTATGATAACAAACGCGGAGAGAAATCGCAGATCATGGCCCCGATTTGAAGGGAGCCGCTTCGCAATCCAGCGAGAGGTTCCATCCTTACGTTCTGTCGCTCGCCAAACCGGGGCTAGCCTGCCCCCGGCACTAGCCTGCCCCCGGCACTAGCCTGCCCCCGGCACTAGCCTGCCCCCGGCACGTCGCTGACGTGTTCGACGATGTGGCCGACGAGGCCGTAGGCTTTGGCCTCGTCGGCGTCGAGCCAGAAATTGCGGTTCGTATCCTCCCTGATCCTTTCGAGCGGCTGGCCCGTCTCCTGCGCGAAGATGCGGTTGATCCGGTCGCGCATTTTGACGATTTCGTCGGCCACGATGGCCAGGTCGCTGGCCACACCTTGCGCGCCCCCGGCGGGTTGATGCAGCAAGAAACGCGTGTTGGGCAGGCAGTAGCGGTCCTCGCGGGGCACGGCCACGTAGATGAGCGCCCCGGCGCTGGCCACCCATCCCGTCCCGACGATGCGCACCCGGGGCCGCACAAACCGGATCATGTCGTGAATCGTGTCGCCCGACTCGACGTGGCCGCCTTGCGAGTTGAGATAGATCGTAATGGGATCGTTCGAGTCGGCGGCTAGGGTCGTAAGCTGGGCCATCACGCGGGCTCCGAGGTCCTGGTTGATTTCTCCGCTGATGATGATCGTCCGAGCCTTGAACAGCCGCTTAAAAAGCGGATCGAACCCGGCGTGCTGCCTGGCTTCTTCCATGCCTCTCCTGTGCGTCCGTGTCGTTCAAAAGGAGTGATGGCGTGAAAATTAGCCCTCGTCGGCCTCCCGGTCTTGTAAATCCTTGCGCTGTCGGCGGTACCGGCCCGGCGTCAGGCCCTCGGCTTTTTTGAAGGTATTGGTGAAGTGGCTCTGGTCGTAAAATCCGGCGAGCAAGGCAATCTCGGCCAGCGACAGGTGGGGCGCGTGATCGAGCAGCGCACGGGCCTTGCGGAGGCGGGTATCGAGCACATAGGCCCAGGGTGTCATGCCGGTTTCGTCGCGGAAGAGGCGTGCAAAATGATACTTGCTCAGGCGCGCCCGTTCCGAGAGTTGATCCAGGGTGAGTGCTTCGTCCAGATGCTTGTCGATGAATTCCACAATGAGGCCGACCGTCTTCGCACGCGAAGGGGGATCCGGCGTGTCGTCGGGCGGCGGGGCTGTAGCCTGCGTAGCGTAGGGCAGGCCGGGAGTGAACGGGTCAATCCCGGCTTTTTCGAGCAGGCCGTGGAGGTCGCGCTCGAAGTGGTGGTAGGCTTGATGCCGTACCGTGTGCGGATAGTGAAAGTCGATCATGCCGGTTCCAAAAGAAGGGAAGTTGGAATGAAGGCCATGCTGGGCCTGGTTACTCCGGCAAAACCAGGATACCGATGCGCCGGTTGAGGCGGCGTCCCCGGTTCGTGGTATTGGGGGCTACCGGGCGCACATCGCCGAAAGCTACTACCTCAAACCGCGTCGGGTCGAGGTTGTGTTCCGCGACGAGATGGCGCACCACCGCCGCCGCGCGCGCCGCCGATAGTTCCCAGTTGGTTGGATAGTGCTCCTGGAGTTTAGATCCGAGGGGCACGTTGTCCGAATGGCCTTCGACGCGCAGCCGGCGTCCGGCGTACCTGGATTCGATCTCTTCGGCGAGGGTGGCAAGTGCTTCGGTGCCGCGTTCGGTCAGGAGGGCACTGGCCGGCTCGAAAAGGTCGTCGACAAGCAAGGTGTCGATAGGCACCGGGGCGCAGTACTCGTCCCGTTGTGCGGCCAGCAAGTATTCCAGCCTGTTGATGCGATCATTGAGCACCCGCTGGTTGCGAAAGTAGAGGCCCGAGTCGATGTCGTCGTAAAATCGGATCGAGTCCTGGAGGGCATAGAGTTCGGCACGCATCGTCCGCTCGGCGACGTAGAGCGAGTCGAGCATCTGCGCTTGCCGGGTGATGAGTTTTTTCTGTCCGAAGCAGCCGGTCAGCAACAGGGGAGCGATGCCGAGCAAAAAGAGCGTGGAGCGCATAAGAGCGTGTTTCAACGTGGCCGACGATGTGAAAGCAGGCACAGGGTCGAGGGTATTGAATAACCGGACCTCACGTCGTGCTCACCGGGCCCGACTTGGCAACGAGGAACCGGCGCATGGGAGAGCTTCTCCCGCTGTCTCGGCTCCCCGATGCGTCGTTTCAACCCAAGGGAGTACACTGTGGGTTAACAGTATAGGTTTTGCTCGTGTATCCTGCCAGCCGCGCGAGATTTCAGGGGTCCCTGTGCGGTTTTTATGGGAAAGTATGGCGAGGGGGCGTCGAGGGAGGCCGGAATAAAAAACGTCCGGTTCTAGCCAGAACCGGACGTTTTTACGTAGCTGAAAGGGAGAGGGAGGGAGGGTCAGCTACGATGATGCCACCCCTAATATCGTATTCAAAACGCGCCATGTCAAGAGGGGCGCGGAGAAGGACCCTCTTCGCGATGCACCATCGTGGCCGAGGATTGATCGACGGGCATCAGGATCACCTCGCTGATATTGACGTGCGGCGGGCGGGATGCGCAATACACGACGGCGTCGGCCACGTCGACCGGGGTCAGCGGCTGCATGCCGGCATAGACCGCCCCGGCGCGCGCTTCGTCCCCCCCGAATCGCACGATGCTGAACTCGGTCTCGACCAGGCCGGGATCGACGGTGGAGACGCGTATCGGGGTGCCGTGCAGGTCCATTTTCAGCCCTTTGGAAATGGCATCGACGGCGTGCTTGGTGGCGCAGTACACGGTGCCGCCCGGGTACACGGTGTGTCCTGCCGTCGAGCCGATGTTGACGATGTGGCCCCGTCCCCGCGCTACCATACCGGGCACCACCGCTCTCGTTACATAGAGGAGTCCCTTCACGTTGGTGTCGATCATCACGTCGATGTGGTCGCGCTGGTTTTCATAGACCTTGTCGACCGCCCTGGCGAGTCCGGCATTGTTTACCAGCACGTCGATGGCGTGCCAGGCTGCGGGAAGCGCTCCGAGGGCCTGCTCGACCCGGGCGGCCTCCCGCACGTCGAGCGTAAAAGTGTGGACCGCCGCGTCATGGGCACGACGCAGCCGGTCGGCCAGGGAGTGGAGGCGTTCTGCACGCCGGGCGCACAGCAACAGGCGCGCGCCGTGCCGGGCAAAGGCCTCGGCACAAGCGGCTCCGATGCCTGCCGAAGCGCCCGTGATAAAAACGAGTTGATCTTTAAGGGATTCCATAGAAGCCGGTGTTTTAAGGAACGTCGAGTCGGGTGCCTCTGCGATAAGGTAACAAAACACGGATCTTTTTCGGTGCCGCGCCATACATCAGGGCCGTGAGGAAGCGCGGCCCGACTCAGAGAGATATGCAGCGCTTTTGACATTTTCTTCCCGGTGCAAGGGCTGTATACTTTTTTGCCGTATGTCTGAATCTGTTGTTCTTCTGAGGTCTAGTATGCAACGAATCCTTTTAGTGCTTCTTCTGGGGCTTTTTCTTGGAAGCGAGGCTCGAGCGCAGGCAACGGCTACCGCCGTGACCGGACAACGCGTGGCCTGCGCCAACGGGAAAGCGATTAACTATGCCTGTAATCAGGTCGATTTGCTGGCATTTTTGCCTCTGAGCACCATCGGAGGACGGATGTGCCCGGATCAGCGGCCCTGTCGCGTGAATGATCTATGGGGCTGGACGGATCCCGCGACGAATAAAGAGTATGCGTTGGTCGGGCGCACCGACGGCACAGCCTTCGTCGACATCAGCGATCCCCTGAATCCGATCTACCTCGGTAAGCTGCCTACGCACACCGTCAATCAAATCTGGCGCGACATCAAGGTCTATAACGATCATGCCTTCATCGTGGCGGACGGGGCAAGGGCGCACGGCATGCAGATCTTCGACCTGACGCAGTTGCGCGCCGTGGCCAATCCGCCGGTCATCTTCGCCGAGACGGCCCACTACGCGGCCTTCAGCAGTGCCCACAACGTCGTCATCAACGAGGATACGGGGTTTGCCTACGTCGTCGGGGCCAACAGCGGAGGAGCCAACAGCGGCGGCGAAACGTGCGGCGGCGGCCTGCACATGGTCAACATTCAGGACCCGGTGAATCCCTTTTTTGTGGGGTGTTTTCAGGATGAATCAACCGGGCGAGCGGGCACCGGCTACACGCACGATGCGCAGTGCGTCGTCTATCACGGGCCGGATGTCGAACACCAGGGCCGGGAGATCTGCATCGGCGCGAACGAGACGGCCGTCAGCATTGCCGACGTGACGGATAAAGGCGCGCCGGTTGCTCTGAGCAGTGCCGGGTATCCCAACCTCGGGTATGTTCACCAGGGCTGGCTGACCGAGGATCATCGCTATTATTTTCAGAACGACGAGTTTGATGAGATGAGTTTTCCTTCCGCCGTGTCGCGGACCCGCACCCTCATCTGGGACCTCGAAGACCTGGACGATCCGCTTCTGGTGAAGGAATATTCTGGCCCCGTCGGTTCGACCGACCATAATCTCTACATCCGTGAGGAATACGTCTTCATGGCCAACTATACGAGCGGCCTGCGCATCGTCGATATTTCGGATATCCGGAACCCGCGAGAAGTGGCTTTCTTCGACACCTACATTCCGAACAACGATTCGGGATTCGGGGGGGCGTGGAGCAACTATCCGTTTTTCAAAAGCGAGGTGGTGATCATCAGCAGCCAGTTCGAGGGGTTGTTTATCGTGCAGCCGTCCGGCATCCAGGTAGCAACCGAGGACGAAGAAGAGATGCCTGCCGGATTCACCCTGTCGACGGCGTTCCCGAATCCGTTCAACCCGCAAACCTCGTTGACCCTGACGGTGACTCGACCGCAGCCGGTGACCGTGTCGGTGCACGACGTATTGGGCCGCGAAGTAGCGCGGCTGCTCCAGGGCACCCTTCCCACCGGATCTCATCACCTGACGTTTGAGGCGTCGGACTTGCCCAGCGGGACGTACATGGTGCGGGCCGTAGGAGCTACGACGACGCACACTCGATTGGTGACGCTGGCCAAGTAGCCCCTCAGGCATTGGGCGCTATGCTGTGACAACACCTGGAGGATATTATGCCTGGGAAGGTTTGTTCTTTGTTCCTTGCTGTGCTGGCATTGACGGTCGCCGGATCGGTGCATGCCCGGCAGCCCCGGGTCGCTGTGGGCGGGGATGAAACAAGTACCGGCTTTGGGCGGGCCGTGGCGCTGGCAAACGAGGAAATGTTCATCGGAGAGCCTTTCAACGTCCTGACGCCGGGAGCCGTCTATGTATTCGCGTGGGATGCTCCTTCCGGAAGCTGGATCGAGCGCGGCAGGCTGACAGCCTCCGATGCCGTGGCCGGAGATCGTTTCGGCCAGGCGGTGGCCGTCGATGGAGATCGGTTACTGGTGGGAGCGCCTTTTCAGGTGGGCAGTACGGGGGCCGCTTACATCTTCGAACGGGATGCGACGACCGGGGCCTGGGTCGAACAGGCCAAACTAACTGCACGCGACGGCGTGGCCCCCGACTTGCTCGGCGAAGCGGTGGCGCTCCATGGAAACACGGCCCTGGTGGGTGCCTCCTTTCGCAACACACGGGCAGGGGCCGCCTACGTCTTCGAACGCGACGAGGTCACGGGGGCCTGGACGGAGCAGACCCGGCTGGTGGGGCACGATACGCAGCCCGGCGACCGCTTCGGATTTGCGGTGGCTCTTTGGGAAGATCACGCATTGATCGGTGCGTATGCCCATAACAACCAGGAGGGGGCCGTCTATGCGTTCTGGCGGGATGCGACAGAGAGGTGGGCCGAGCAGGCCAAGCTGGTTAGCCCTCAGGTGCAGCCCGGCGACCGCTTCGGCTATGCGCTGGCCTTTCGCGAGGACGAAGCGGTGGTGGGGGCTCCCCGGCACGGCGGCTTCCTCGGGGCGGTGTTCGTCACCCGGTACGATTCTACGTCGGGAAGGTGGATTGAACAGGCCCGGTTGACGCCGGGAACAGGGCGGAGCGGCGACCGCTTCGGGCGCTCGGTGTCGGGCGATGGAGAGACGCTGTGGGTCGGAGCGCCCTTTGCCGATG
>JBHHWM010000098.1:0-16391 GCA_046756545.1 Rhodothermales bacterium
TCGGTCGCCGGGGTGATCAACGTGATGGCAGGCGGCGGCTCGACGCTCACGCTTCCCACGCTCATCTTCCTCGGTCTCGACGGTGCGACGGCCAACGGCACCAACCGCGTCGCCATCGTCCTGCAAAATCTTTTCGCCACGCTGTCTTTTCGGCAGGAGAAGGTCAGCCGGGTTCGTCAGACCCTGATGTTTGCCGTTTGCGCTTTACCGGGAGCCCTTCTGGGGGCTCTCGTTGCCGTTCGGATCAGCGACGAGTGGTTCCAACGGATCCTCGGCATTATCATGATCGGGGTTGTCATTTCCATGTTGTTTTCCCGTTCCGACGCGAGCAAGCCCACAACGCCCGAAGGGACCGATACGTGGTGGATCTACCCGGCACTTTTCGGCATCGGGTTTTACGGAGGCTTCATTCAGGTCGGTGTGGGCTTTCTTTTCATGGCGGCGTTCTATCACCTGATGCGGATGAACCTGGTCTTCGTGAACATGCACAAGGTAGCCGTGGTGTTGCTCTACACCATTCCCGCCCTTCTCATCTTTGCGTGGACGGGGCACGTCGATTGGAAGTTGGGCCTCAGCCTGGCGCTCGGCAACGCATTCGGCGGTTGGTGGGCCGCCAAGCTGGCTGTTCGAAAGGGCGAAAAAGTCATCCGTTACGTGCTGGTCGTCGCCGTCCTGATTATGGCGATAAAAATACTGAACCTTGTGTGATACGGGGATCACGAGGCGGTCACGGTCTCGTCTTCCTCGCCCATATACGCCCGCAGTTTTTCTGTGGGCTCGGGGTGCGTGACAAGACTGACGATGACAAAGAACAGCACGTTGGCTATCAATCCGTAGACGCCTTCGTGCAGGGGAAAAGGCCGCAGATGAGGAGCCAGCAGGAACAGCGTGTTCACGCCGAGGCCGGCGAGCAGGCCCGCCAGCGCACCTGGTCCGGTAGCACGCGGCCAGTAGAAGGCAGCAAACATCAGGGGAAAGATCTGCGCTACCCCTCCGTAGGAGCCCAGCAAGAGTTGGACGATTTCTACGTCGGACACCACGGCGAAATAATAGGCGATGGCTCCAATGACGACCACGAACAGGCGGATCCAGAGGCGCTCGGTCCAGTCGTCCGGGGGGCGGGCCACGAGCGGGGTGAGACCGTCGCGCACGCCGATGGAAGCCGCTGCATGCAGGAGCGCGTCGCCCGTCGACATCGACGCCGCCAGCGTGCCGGCACAGACCAGGCCCACGATGACGGGCGAGAGGTCGACCTGCGTCAGGATGTAGGGGACAATGGTGTCGGCGGGCGAGACATCCGGAAAGGCGAGGATCCCGGCGAATCCGATCAACAGAATCGGGACGAGGAACAACTGAAACGTGGGATAGAGGACGATGGTCAGGCGCAGCGACTTTTCGCTTCGGGCGGCATAGCTTTTCATGAACAGGTGCGGCCACATCGAGAGGCCGACGGCAGAGACGATCACCGCCGAACTGAACCCCCACCAGTTCCAGGGTTCGCCGGAGGCCTCAAGGCCCGGCGCTTCGAGCATCGCACCGAGGTCGCTGGCGGCGATGCGTTCGAACATGGGCCCGACGCCGCCGTAGAGCTTGTAGGGGAGGTAGAGACCCAGAAACCACGCGATCACCAGCATGAACACGCCCTGAAATGTATTGGTCCAGCCGACGCCCATCACGCCGCTGGTCAGGACATAGACGAGCACCACGCCGTAGGTAACAAGCGCGCCGAGCCACATAGGAATCCGCTCTTCGGAAATGACGTTCAGGATATACCCGGCTCCTTTCATCTGGAGCGTCAGGTAAGGGATGAACACGACCACGCTCAGCACGGCCAGCACGATACCCAACGTCTGGTTGCCGAAGCGGTGGACCAGCAACTCCGCCTGGGTCACGAAGCCGAAGCGAGCGCCCAGCCGCCGCGTGCGCGGGCCGATGAAATAGAGGGGCACCATCCCCACGATACCGTAGGCGAGGATGTAGAAAGCCGCCGCGCCCCGCGAATAGGCCCAGCCGGGACCGCCCAGGAAAGCGAACGAGGAGAAGACCGACGCGCCGAGCACGAAGTAGAGCACCACCACGTTCATGGTCCGATCCGCCGCCACGTACCCGGCTACGCTGTTCGAGACGGTGCGGCCCGGCACGATTCCCATCAGCAGGGTGACGGCCAGGTACACGCCGCAAATCAACAGGGTGATGAGCCAGGGATCCAAGGGAAAAGGGTCGATGTGGTCTTAACGGATTGTTTTCGGTGCCGGTGTAGTGTTGGCTGCAGGGCTATTCCTCACGGAGGTACAGCCAGATCAGCGAGACAAAAATCACCGTCAGCCAGAGGATGGGCCAGGCCAGCGACAGGGGCAGGCCGAGAACGAGGGGAAAGGTTGCCGAGGCCAGCGGATAGATCGGCCAGATGAGAGCCAGGGCCGTGATCCCGACGATGACGGCAAAAACCAGGCGTCGTCGCCGACGATCCGGGGGGGTCTCCGGTGTGAAAAAGACGAGCCCTTTCGGGACAGGATGATCGGGCATGAAACAGGAGGGTGGGTGTTGGATTGCCGGGAAGTCAACAACCTGGGTTGGAAATCGCATGGGAAAATACGGTTGATCTTGGTTCTTTGCGCTCAATTTGTTATTCACACAGACTCGTTTCAAGAAAATAGAACTTTATCATGCCGCTCAATATCGAAATCAAAGCGAGGTGCGATGATCAAGACCGCATTCGGCGATTGCTGAAGGAACGACAGGCTCGTTTCGTGGGAGACGATCACCAGATCGATACCTACTTTCGAGTGCCTGAGGGACGGATGAAGCTGCGCGAGGGCCGCATCGAAAACGCGCTCATCTACTACGAGCGCACCGATCAGCAAGGCCCGAAGGTGTCGGACGTGACGCTGCACCGCACGGAGTCGGGCGCTTCCCTCAAGACGATCCTCTCGAAGGCCCTCGGGGTATGGGGCGAAGTGGATAAACGGCGCGAGATTTATTTCATCGACAACGTCAAGTTTCACCTGGATCGCGTGGCGGGCCTGGGGACCTTCGTTGAGATCGAGGCAATAGATCGGGACGGCTCCATCGGGCAGGCCCGGTTGCAGGCGCAGTGCGAACACTATCTCGCCCTGTTAGGTGTGCCCGCCGAGGCCCTGGTGCCGGTGTCCTACAGCGACATGCTGCTTCGACAGGAGGGGAACGACAGCATCCGTCAGGAAAGGGAACAATGACCTTGAGGCACGAGGCGGAGAAGGGCGAGGGCCGAAGCCGGTCAGGCGATGCCCGTTCCGGTTCGATTCGGATCGGCAGGTCGTTGCTGAAACGGGGACTGCGGACCGCGGAGGGGAGCTTCCCGCGAGGGCAAGTGGCGCGGAAAGGAGACCCTGAAGACGCTGCCTTCGCCCTTGGTGCTCTCCACGTCTATCGTGCCCTCCATAAGTTCGACGAGGCGCTTGGTGATCTTCAGACCCAGGCCGCTGCCTTCGTGCGAACGTGCCAGGCCGGTCGACTCCTGCCTGAACTCCTCAAAAATCGATGGAAGAAAAGCATCGCTGATGCCGCAGCCCGTGTCGCGGACGGTGAGGAAGACGTGGGAGGCGTCGGCATCCACTTCGAGCACGACGCGCCCTTTCTCGGTGAACTTGAGCGCGTTCTCGACGAGGTTGTTCAGGATGCGAATGACCAGTGCGCGGTCGAGCCGGGCGTGGGCGACCTCGACGCGGGCGTCCAGTTCGAGGATAAGGCCCCGGGCCTGCGTCTGCGGCAGAAAGACGGCGACTGTCTCCCGGGCCACCTCGATCACGTCGAGCACGACGGAAGAGACGTCCAGTTTTCCGGCCTCCAGGCGCGCATAATCCAGTACGGAGTTGAGCGTGCTCAACAGGCGGGTGCCCGCCTTGCCGATGCGGGTGACGAGATCCCGGCGTTCGGGGTCGAGGTCTTCGGACAGGATGTCGGCAAAGCCGATGATGCTGGTCAGCGGCGTGCGGATCTCGTGGCTCATGTTGGCCAGGAACGACGATTTGAGCCGGGCCATTTCCTCCGCCTTTTCTTTGGCCTTGATTAGCGCCACTTCCACCTGTTTTCGCTCGGTGATGTTGCGAAGCACGATCAGGCGTCCCGACGGGCTACCTCGCCGGTTTGTCAACGGTGAATTACGCCATTCGAAGTGACACGGCCGCCCCTCCACGTGGAGCGTTACTTCCTGGGACATCGACTGGCTCTCCCGCTCATCGGGTGGCCTGATGTTGAGGTCGTGAGATAAGGCGGTAATGGGTTCGCCGACAGCTTCGGCGGCGGTCGTTCCGAAAATGCGTCGGGCCTCCGGGTTTAGATCGACCACGCGATCCCGGACGTCGAGCACGATGACGGCGTCGGGGATATGCTCGACGATGGCCGAGCGGGACACCGGCATGAGATCCAGCAGGTGAAGGCGGAACAGCCCCCAGGCAAAAAGGAGGCCGCTAATCGAGAAAGCCACGGGCGTCAGGTCGATATGGGCAAACCTGTCCGGGGCGGTCAGGAAAAGGGCATTGACGAGCAACGGCGCGGCCATCCCGGCCAACATGAAGGTCGTTTGCTTGCGATAGAGCCTGGGGCCGTTGATGCGCTGGAGGATGAGCAGGAGCGCACCGATCAGGAGGAGCACATAGCTGTAGCCGACGTGAATCCAGAACCAGGAACCATACACCTGTGCTACACTCTCAAACGGCCCTGCCGTGCTGAGCGTCGTTGCGTTGAACATGAGCCCGTGATGGGCATTGGTGGCCACCAGTAGCAGCGTGAGCCCCGGTATCACCAGAAGCCCGGCCAGGGTGCGGAAAGTCAATACCTGCCGACGCCCCGTATAGGCCAATGCAAACGTGATCCAGGCCACCGGTATCGTCGTCGTAGCGAGATACCGAATCTCTGCGAAAAACACTTTGGCCGCCAGCCCTACGGCCAATACCTGCAAACTCGACACCAGCGACCAGAAAGCGGCGATGACGGTAAGGGCAATAAAGGGGCGGGCAGCACGGACGTCGCGCCGGAGCCAGGCATACCTCAGCAGCAATATCGACACCACGGCTGACATCAGAAACAGCCAGACATAGCCTGTATACGTCCATGTCATGGATGACACTCCTCTCTGTTCGAAGAAGCAGTGACCATGCTGCTCAGGTGCCTTCTCACGGTGTCTATTCCTTTATCCGGAGGAAGTAATTCTAGATGGGTACCGAAGCTGCGCGTGCCCAGGGCGCTATCTATTACATCGCCGTATCGCCCCGGAGCTTAAGCAAACCCTCTGTTCAGAACAGGTAAAAAGAGAAGGAAGCTGTTGCCGGGAAGACGCATGACACCCTGATTCATGCACCGTGATGGAGCATAAAGGGAGCGAGGTTGATGCGACGGTTCCTCTGCGAGTATGCGCAATCGCTGAGATCAAAAAGGCACTTCGTCTTCGATCTCGTCGGGGGCGCGTTCGTGGCGAAGGATTCGAATGCCTTCCGGAGAGAAGCCAAAGAGGTCTTCGGGAGAAAAGATGAGCCGAAAATCGTGCTCTGTGAAGAAGGGTTCGAACTTGCGGGCGAATTCGTCGAGGCGCTTGAGGTAGTAGGCCGTGTTTTCGTCCGGCCTGGCCGGGTTCCAGGCACCGGCCAGGCGGGCGTTCTCGAAGGAGGTGACGGTTGCCGTGGTGCCGGTGATATAGTAGCTGATGCGGTCGCCTTTCCGCGCGGGTTGGCCGGTTTCCCTGGAGCGTTGGATGGCCAGTTCGTACGTCGCCGTTCTGGTGCGTTTGCCCGCCTCCACATTGGTCTGGTACTGTTCGACGGTGTCTTTCAGCGTCTCGGTGCGGGAGAAGTCGGCTACGTCGGTCCAGCCGTGTGCGAGAATGTGCTCCCGGGTCTGGAGGTAGAGGTCGTGGAGACCCTGGATGTCTTCTTCCATGAGCCGTTCGATGGCGTTGCGCACGAAGCGCCGCCCGAAGCGCTCGATGGATCGGGAGACTAAGGAGGACCCTTTGAACGTGAGCTTTCCGCCGTAGGTGAGGAGTGCGTAGTTCTTTTTCTTATAGGACAGCATCGTCTGGAACCGTCCGTCGAATCCGAGTCGAATCCCCGGAGGCATCTTTTCGTTTAGCGTCTCGACGAACGCGCGTTCGGCGTCTTCGCCCCGCACGTCATCCGGAGGCACGAACAGCACGCCGTCGGTATCCACCTCGATCACCATGCCGCCGGCCTTGCGGATCGAGGCCATGATGTTCCGCAGAATCTGCTGGCCGGTAGCGGCTACCCGGTCGGCTTCGGCAAAATCGTTGAAGGCCGCCAGGCTGAATCCCAGATTCCCGTAGAAGCTGTTGATGAGCACCTTGAAGGAGGATTGCCGGGCATCCAATTCGCTGCGGGTTTCGTCGGTAGCGGCCTGCTTCATCCGGCGCTTGGTTTCGAACCGAAGGTCGGTCAGCCGTCGCAAGAGGAGGGGAAACAGCCCGAGGTGGTCGTTTTTCGGCTTGACGTCGAAATTGAGCATGATAGAGGGATACAGGCTTTCCACGTCCACGTAGACGACCGGGTCGACCACGCCGGTAACAAAGACGTCGGTGTAGCCTCCAAGGGCCTGGCTCCCCCACTCGCTCTTGGGGACGGCATGGTGTTGCCTCAGGTACTCGCGTATAAAAAGGGCCTCAATCTTGGCGGCGGGGCCAGTCCGGGCCACCTGGCCGTAGGGCATCGGCAGCATCTGCGTCAGGTAAAACGTCGAACCCGAGAGATGACGCGCCAGCCGTTCCGTTTCGAGGACGTCGTCGAGGGCGTAGGCGAGCACGCGCGCCGGGTCGTCTCGCCAGGTGCGGGCAATGTCGGAGCCGTCGATGTAGGTTCGATCTTTGGGAGCGAAGCCGAAATAGCGGGCGGCCTCCTTCAGGCCGTAGCCGGGCAGGTCGCGCTTGAACACGTCGAAGGCCATGACCTGGAAGTAGGTATCCACGACGTGCCGCCCGGCCAGGTCGAGGGCCGGGAAGTCCACGGTGCGTTCGGCAAAGCGCATGCTGGACGGAAAGACACGCGGCACCGACCCGTCTCGCCCGATGGCAAACGGCACCCCGAACTGCCGGCATCGCGTCATGAGGTAGGGCATGTCGAAAGCGAAGATGTTGTGGCCTTCGAGGACGTCCGGGTTTTTTTCGCGGATGACCTGTACCAGGTGATGCAGCAAGAGGGCCTCGTGCTCGAACCCGACGCCGTCGGGCACGTCGATGCCGGGGGCGAGGTGGAGGAGCAGCTTCCATCCCCGGTTGTCGTGGAGCGAGACGATGACGACGGCGTCCTCGGGTCGTTCGGCATTCGGGAAGCCGCCTTCGGTGTAGGCTTCGATGTCGAGTTGCATCCGGTGCAGGTCATCGAAGGCCATACCTTTGAAGCAGGTGCGGCCCGTCTGCATCAGGTATTGCTGGGCGGGGTTGTTGATGAGGTAGAGTTCATCAGGTCTGCGTTCCCGGCTCTTGACGACGCGCTCGACGTGGCGGATCGCTTCCCAGTACGTCGCCCACGAACGAAGGACGATGAGGTAGCGGTAGTAATTGTCACCCTGTTGCCGTCGAAACTGGAATCGGTCGCGCCCGAAGCCGTGTAGCAGGCCGATGTCGGAGAGAAAGAAGAAGGGATAGAACGGTTCGTCTTCCTGGAGTACGCACGAAAAATCTTCCTTCCGCCGGTAGACGCGCATCCGTGCCTGTTCGGCATGAGGGCCGTTCAGCAGCGGGTGTACCGCGACGATGCGCGCCGCCGGGTCTTTGCCGAAAAGCGCTACGTCGGAGAAGGGGGCGGCATCGCCGGGCGTGGCGGGCATCCAATATCAAAAGGATGAGTTGCTGAACCGTGTGGTCGTTATACCGGGGCGTCGAGGATGAGTTGCCCGCAGAAGGGGGTGGAAGGGTGGGTGTTTGGGGGTGTGGGTGGTTTTCTCCCCGGCTCCCGTATACTGGTCGGAGACCCCGTCACATCCAACATGGCGGCATCATTCACCTATCAGAAACAAACCGCTGCCGTTACCGGGTCAGCGTCATCGTCGTGGCATGGACGGAGGAGCCGGACGGGGTCGTGACGGTGAGCCGGGCGAGATACGTGCCGGAAGCAGCGGCAACGGCATTCCACGAGGTGGTGTGCCTGCCGGGAGCCGCCGGGCCTTCGACCAGTGTGGCGACGTGGCGGCCCAGCACGTCGAAAACATCTAGGCGTACCTCGGCGTGCTGAACGAGGCGGAAGGTGAGCGTCGTCCGGTCGGTGAAGGGATTGGGAAAGGCCGATTCCAGGGCGAGGGCCGCAGGAACCGGGGTGTCGGCATCGAGGGCGGTGGGGGTATCCGGCTGGGCTGGTGGGACGTCGGAGAGGTCGAGGGTGAACATGGAGCGACCGTGCGTGCCCGCCACCAGGAAGCGCTGGGTGCTGTCTTCGTAAATCTTCATGTCGTAGACCGAGACGGCAGGCAGCCCTTCGCCGAGGGGTTCCCAGGCTTCGCCGCCGTTCGGGCTTACAAACGCGCCGATGTCGCTGCCGAGGTACAGGTAGTCGGGGTTCTTCGGGTCCACGGCAAAGGCGTTGACAGGCGCGTCCGGCAGGTCCGCCGTAATGTTTTCCCAGGAAGCGCCCATGTCGGTCGTGCGGAAAACGTGCGGTTGCGGGTCGCGCCAGCGGAGGCCCGAGTAGGTGACGTAGGCGGTGTGCTCATCCGTCGGATCGACGACGACGCGGGTCACCCAGCGCAGGGGAAGGTCCCCCGTCACGTCGTGCCAGGTCGCTCCCCAGTCATCGCTGACCCATACGTTGCCGTCGTCGGTTCCCACGTAGATCACGTTCGAGTTGGTGGGAGCCACGGCGATGGTCGTGATAGTTCCGATCAGGTCGTACCCGAGCTTTTTGGTCAGGTTGTCGCTGATGGGGACCCAGGAGTCCGTACCGTCGATGGTGCGATAGAGCCGGGTAGTGCCGTAATAGAGGACCTGTGCATCGTTCGGATCCATCACGACGGGGGTTGACCAGTTGCGGTTTTCGCCGGCGGATATGCCGCTCGTTGCGGTTCGTCTACGCCCGTTCTCGATTTTAACCAGGCTGCCTCGCTGAGATTCGACGTAAATGATGTTCGGGTCGGTCGGATCGACGAGAACGTAGAAGCCGTCGCCTCCGTTGATGATGTCCCAGTCATCGGGGCCGTCGCTGCGCAGGGTGCCGTTGTCCTGGGTGCCGCCGTAGAACCGGTTCGGATTGGAGGGGTCGAGGCCGATTTCGTAGAACTGGGTGACGGGCAGATCGGCCACCTCGGTCCAGGAGGTGCCGCCATTCTGGGAAAGGGCCAGCCCGCCGTCGTTTCCGTTGACGAGGAAGGTGGGATCGACGGGGTGGAATGCCAGCGCGTGGTGATCGACGTGCGTCCCCCGTTGTTGATCCCAGGTGTCCCCGCCGTCGGTCGTACGCATGAAATCCACGTCCATCACGTAGACCTGGTCCGGGTTTTCAGGGTCCACGCGCACCTGGCCGAAATACCAGCTAAAATTCCCGAATCCTCTACTTAGCCGGTTGTTGGGGTCGGCGTCGAACCACGTATCGCCGCCGTCGTCGGTGCGGTAGAGGCCCATGTAGCGGAAGCCGTCGTTAAAGAGTGCGTACATCGTGTCCGGCGCGTCGCGGCAAATCGCCAGGCCGATTCGCCCCGCCGTTTCGAGCGGCAGACCGTTCGTCGTGTCCAGCCGAGCCCAGGTGTCGCCGCCGTCGCGGGATCGGTAGATGCCGCTTCCAGGGCCGTTCAGTACGGCACCGGTGGGGCGACGGACCCGCTGCCAGGCGGCGGCAAAGAGCACGTCGGAGGAATCCGGGCGCATCACCACGTCGATCACACCGGTCGAATCGTTCACGAAGAGCACTTTTTCCCAGACCGAACCGCCTTCTTCGCTCCGATAGAGGCCACGCTCGGGGTTGGGTACGAAGTACGACCCGACCGCCGCCACGAACACCCGTCCCGGACGACGGGGATCGACGAGCACGCGCCCGATGGCCGCCGTGTTTTCCAGACCGGCAAAGGTCCACGTCATCCCACCGTTTGTCGATTTGTACAGGCCGGACCCTTCGAAGTTGTTGTGGCCCCCGTTGGCTTCGCCCGTGCCCACGTAGAGGATATCGGTATTGGTGGGATCGACGGCGATGTCTCCAATGCTGAGCACCGGCTGATCGTCGAAAACGGGATGCCAGGTTTGCCCCGCGTCGGTGGATTTGAACACCCCGCCGGTTGCCGCCGCCGCGTAGATCGTAGACGGGTTCGTCGGGTCGAACTCGACGTCTGCGATGCGCCCTCCGATGTTGGTGGGTCCGACGAGGTCCCATGCGTCGAACACCGAAGTTTTGGCCGCCGACCTGAGTTGCCGGGCCTGGGTGAAGGCGATGCGGTAGGCGTCGGGATCAGCCCTGAAATGGGGAAACGTGCGCTGCAACCACCCCCATTCGGAGGGAACGCGCTCCGGTGTTGCTTCGAGCGCTGCGGCTTCCTCGTCATTCCACGCAGTAACACCGTACCATCCGGCACCGAGCAGGAGACCGAAAGTAAGAAAGAGGAGGAGTGGGCGCTGCATGGCTCTTCAACGGGGTCGGTACAGTCCTTCGTTTATCGACTGCCAATGCCTTATAGTAAAGGTCGTTGCCAAGGTTTCGAGGAGGAGGTCGATCTACATGATCTTAGCGGTAGACACGCGTGCTCGCCCGGTGTTTATCGCAGGGAGGCTACCGTGTTCTCTTTCTCTTCGATGATGCCGCAGGCGAGCAGGTCGGCTGTCGAACGAGCGGTTTCCCCGGTATGGACCACGACGGCCTTTCCAAGGATGGACGAAGCACCGTTGAGGGTAAGGAGGGAGTCGGTATAGGTAATCTTGGAAATACTGCGACCGGCGGATTCCAGCATGGCGAGCCTGGCAATGGGATCCCCGAGGGCCTCGCTGTTGGTCGCGCTACAGACAACGTCTTCGTAAATGCTGGTGCCGTATCGTCCTTCGGCGAGACGATGGACGACACCCGTGATGTAGAGGCCGTTTTCGACTTCGTTAAAATCGAAACGTCCGAGTACTCCACTGTTTCGGAGCGAGATGAGGGAGGCGGCAGCGTGCAGCATGTCCCTCGCCTCGGGTGGGGAGGTTTGTTCGGTAGAGTCCGCCAGAAGGGTGTTGCCGTCGTCGGTCGATGAGTCGGAAGGCTCCCTGGCACAACCGGCGAGCAACAGGGCAGTGCATGAGAGGGTGGCGAGCGTATTTTTCAGCAAGGTTTTCATCGTGGTTGACTGCATTTGTGTCCAAGACGCATTAAGCTGTACCATGAAGGCCGCAAAGATACGTAACCAAACCCTTTTTGTGCCTGCTCCCTTTATCAACCCGCTGCCGTCTCCGACCTATCCCCTGAGTCTATCCCCATCCAGGAAACGTCAACACCTCCTTCCATGCCTCGACTCGTCGTCAACAATGTAGGAAAACGGTTCGGTCGCCGTTTGTTGTTTCGGAAACTGTCCTTCGAGCTGGAAGGCGGGCGCGTGCTGGCCGTGACAGGGGCGAACGGGAGCGGCAAGTCCACCCTGTTGCGCATCCTGGCCGGCGTGCTCCGTCCGTCGAAGGGGGAGGTTACCTTACATGTGAACGGCGAAGTCATCGCCGGCGAGGAACGGCCGTTGCACACCGGGTTTGTTGCGCCCTATCTCAACGTCTACGACGGCTTTTCGGCACGGGAAAATCTGGTGTTTCTGGCAAAGGCACGTCGCCTCTCGCACGCCTCGCATCGTATCGATGAGGTGTTGGACCAGGTCGCACTTTCCGCGCGTGCCGACGACCTGGTGGGGACCTATTCATCGGGGATGAAACAGCGCGTCAAGTATGCCGCGGCACTGCTGGCCGCCCCGCCCTTGTTGCTGTTGGACGAGCCCAGTTCCAACCTCGATACGGCCGGGGTGGCTATGGTCGAGCGCGTGATCGAGCACCAGCGAGACGCCGGGTGCCTCGTCATCGTAGCCACCAACGTCCCGGACGAAGCGGCGCGATGTGATGACGAGGTATACATTGGGGATTTTCTTTGAGGAGGCGTCGGGGCGTTGCAAGACTAGCTCCGTGCCAGCGCCAGCGTGGCGACACGGACGGAAGCGGCCCCGGCTTGTTTGAGCACCATCGCTCCGGCGGTGAGCGTAGCACCGGTCGTCAGCACGTCGTCGATGAGCAGGAGGTGACGGGTTGCCACGGCGTCCTGGTCCGGCACGGCAAAAGCACCGGAGACGTTCTCCCATCGTTTACGTCGAGAGAGCTTGGTCTGTGAACGTGTCGCCCGTCGGCGTACCAAGAGGGCCTCGGAGACCGGCACGCCGAGCGCCCGGCCTACGCCACGGCCCAGCATCGCACTCTGGTTATAGCCTCGTTCGTAGAGGCGTGCGCGGTGAAGCGGAATGGGCAACACGAGGTCGGGGACGGCCTCAACGGTCTCCCGGTAGGCGGTGCCCAGCACCATCCCGAAGGCCACTCCATACCGGGGACGATTGCCGTACTTGAGCAGATGCTGGATCCGCTGCACGGTTCCCCCGGCATCGAAGGGCCACAGGGCGAAGGCTCCGGCGAGGCACTGACGCGCTTCGGGCCATTGCTGGAGCAAGGCAGAAAGGTCTTCCGGTTCAACGCGTTCGAGGCGGTGGAGGCAGCGCGGGCACAGCGGGGGCTGTGCTTCCAGGAGCGTCGCGCCGCAACGGATACATCGGGGCGGATAGACGACATCGAGCAGGGCCTTCCAGGCAGATCGCCCCCCTTTAACCAAGACCGAAGTGACAGATCGCATCGCCGTGACGAGATTCCTGTGAAGGTGGGGTTCTATGCCTGAAGTTCAAGGTTTCGTTACTTTTCGTAAGTCAAAAAATTGTATTATGGGACGCAACACGAGGTGTTACAGTAGCTCAGTATGTTCCGTTGACATGGAGACAGGTCGGCCTCATAACACGCCTCCCGGAAGCTGTAACGTAAAGGGAAGACGTGCCGTGATGCTGAACGTCCTACACACCAACACAACAGACGCGATGCGACGACGCATTATCAACAAAAGGGTACGGCACGATGAGTCGTAAGCGCAAGGGCATGGTCATCAAGAATACGAATGACCGGGCCGTTGAAATCAACCTGGCCAGCCGGACGCTCGTCGTTCGTCCCGGCGAGGAGTATGCCGTCACGGCCGAGGAGGTGAAGGATCCGGCCTTGCGCGAACACCTGCAAGTGCGCGCCGTCTCCATCGTGCGTCCGACGACCGAAGAAGAGGAAGAAGACGTGCGGCGTATGCTCGAAGCACACGACGAGGAATAACCCCCACCGAAACCGAACGCTCCCCTGCCCGGAGGTGGGGGCGGATGTCTGTCCATGAACGTACTCGCGCTCGAACCCTGGTACGGCGGTTCCCACCGAAATTTTCTCGAAGGGCTGGTCAAGCACAGCACCCACTCGTTCCAGTGTGTGACCATGGCGGCGCGGTTCTGGAAGTGGCGCATGCACGGCGGGGCCGTGACGATGGCCCGCAAGGCCCGGCAGGCCTTCGACGCCGGGTTCGAACCGGACGTGATCCTGGCTACCGACATGGTCAATCTCCCCGCGTTCCTGGCCCTGACGCGCGATTGCCTGACCGGGGTGCCGGCGGTGTATTACCTCCACGAAAACCAACTGACCTATCCGCTGCCCGAAGGCCAGGAACGGGACTATACGTACGCCTACATCAACTACCTTTCCTGCCTTGCCGCCGACCGCGTCGTCTTCAACTCCCAGTTTCACTACGACGAGTTCATGGAGGCGCTTCCGGTCTTGCTCCGCGCTTTCCCTGATTACACCCATCTCCACACGGTCCAGGAGATCCGCAAGAAAAGCTCGGTGCTGCACCTGGGCCTCGATCTGCAAGCGCACGACCGGTACGCCGACGACTACGACGCGCACGCCTGGGGGCCGGGCATGAAGCTGCCCATCGTCTTGTGGAACCAGCGCTGGGAGTACGATAAAAACCCCGAAGCGTTTTTCCGCCTGATGAACCGCCTCGACGACGCCGGCTGTGCGTTTCGCCTGATCCTCGCGGGCGAGCATTTCGAGGAGCAGCCCTATGAGTTCGAGCGCGCCTTCGAACGCTATGCCGAGCGTATTTTGCACTACGGCTATGCGGAGGATTTCGAAGAGTATAGCCGCCTGTTACATCGCGCCGACCTCGTCGTCTCGACGTCGATACACGAGTTTTTTGGCATCGCGATCATGGAAGCTATTTACTGTGGATGCCACCCGCTGCTTCCCAACCGGCTAAGTTACCCGGAGTTGATTCCGTCGTCGCTCCACAAGCCGTTGCTCCACGCGCCGGTGCTCTATGAGGACGAAGAAGAACTCTTCCGCCTCATGTACGAGATTCTCAAAGGCAACGAGCGCCCGTTGCCCCCGGTCTCGCTCCGTGGCATTCTGGAACCCCTCGACTGGGCCACACACGTCGCGGCCTATGATACGATGCTGGAAGAGATCGTTATGGACCAGGCGTCGGTCGTGACGGGATAATACCGGCTCGGGTTGAAACGAGGAATCGAGGAGGGGAGGAATCGAGGAGGGGGGCGGTTGTTCGTCGGCTCGCCGTCTCTTCGGTTCCCAATGTGAAAGAAGACACCCCCTATCCTCGCAGTCAGGGCGAGGTGTAGAGGAGACGCCGGTAGTGCCGGATGGTCCGCTTCCAACTGAATCGTTCCAGCAACCGGAAGCCGTTATAAATCATCTCAGCGTATCCGCGTTGATCGGAGGAGTAGAGGTCGATGGCATCCTGAAGGGCCTGGGCGGCGCTTTTCACCATGGCGTCGAAGAGAAGGGTGCCTGTACGGTCGGCGATGCGGTCGCCTTTGGGGTTTTGGTGCCAGTACCCACACGCGGCGATGTGTCGCCAGCCCTGTACTTCGTCGTGGCTGCGGAGGGCGTGTTCG
This sequence comes from Rhodothermales bacterium, assembly GCA_046756545.1. GTDB lineage: Bacteria > Bacteroidota > Rhodothermia > Rhodothermales > JBHHWM01 > JBHHWM01. The sequence continues at coordinate 14,950 of JBHHWM010000098.1, forward strand.
CGGAAGAGAAATCCTGTGGGTTTTTGGTCCCTGTGGTGGTATCGGGCGGCGAGCCATTGCCCGTGCAGGCTCAGGTAGCGGTCTTTTCGGTAGGGGGCCACTTGCTGGGCCAGGCCCCCGGTGGCACGCGCCACCACGGGCATCCCGGCCAGATACGCCTCAGTAGCGGCTCCGAAGGGTTCGTACAGCGAGGCCATCACCATGAACGAACTACCCCGCTGAAGGGCCCGGAAGGTCTCCGGAGGCAGCCGGAACGGAAACACCTTCACTTCGCCCGGACGCTCTTCGGCCAGATCCTGGAGGAAGCGTAAGCCGACGAGCCCTTCATCGCCAGGCATCGGGGTGAAGACGTAGCGTGCTCGACCGGTCGGTATGTGCCGGATGGCCTCGGCTACGACGTCGAAGCCTTTTTGCCGCGGATCGTCCCGGCCCGGGATCAGAAACACCGGCATGGCGGGATCGGTCAGTTCGAGCGCTGCGCCCCAGGTCTCACTCTCGCCCGCCTGTTCTTTCGTTGCAGCCGGATCGCGGTGCTCGGCGTCGAGGGCGTCCGCCAGGGCGAGGCGCCGTTGCCGTTTCTCCTGTTGAAGGGTCCTGAAATCGGAGGGCGTTTTCTCGGCGTCGCGGCGTGCTTTTCGGGAGAAAGGAAACGTTTTTGTGCCGAAAAGGCCGTTATCGATCCCGACCAGTGTTTTTTGAGCCAGGGGCTTCTGCAAGTGGGGAGCGAAGACGTGGGTGTGCAGCGGATCTCGCCGAAGTTCTTCGGCAAAGTTGCGCGAGACGGTCGAGAGCGTCTTGCCGACGAGCGGGAGGGTCTGGGCAAGGACGTTATCCGAACGAAGCCCCAGGTGCGTGATGAGGTCGGCGACGACGGGAGACTCGGCAGGACTCAGATACCGATCATACGGGTTATGCAGGGTGAGGACGCATCGGATCGAGGAGAATGCCGGAGCCGTTGGAACCTGCCGGAGTGCCGGGGCCACGCAGGCCGTTTCCCAGTCTTGAAGATGCAGGATCAGGGATGAGGAGGGGAGCGCCTTTTCTTTGCGTAACTCGGCGAGCGCGATGGGAACGGCGGTACAGAAAAACAGGGCATCTTCCGTCAAACGGGCCGGGTTGTTCGGGTTGCGATACGGATCGAGGGGCCGGGTCGGATCGCAGGGTGTCATGTAGGGATTCCGTGGTGCCGTGAAAAAATGCTCGGCAGCCAGCAGAAAGGTCGTAACGCCGGAGGCCCCGGTCACTTCGGTCACCTCCACCCTGTGCGGCCTGCCTCGCACGGCGAAGCAAAAGGAAAGGCGAGTCGCATAGGTGTTGATGCGGCCCTTTGCTTTGAGCGCGTCGAGGTCGGTGATATGCTTGAAGTAGGGCGCGAGCACCACGCAGGGCGGGCTGTTCTTGGCCGCCGCCATCTCTTTCGGTAATACCCGCATCACCGCGCC
>JBHHWM010000099.1:0-16150 GCA_046756545.1 Rhodothermales bacterium
TGTGATCCGGAATAAACATCGCAGGCTGCGCTGAGGCTGGGTAGGGTCATGCACATCGTGACCGCTCCTTTCTAGTGTGCAGATCAGGTACGCCGCCCTCTGTTATGGGATTCACGGCCTCCAAAAAAGAACCGGATGGAAGGGCCTCCTCCACCCGGCACGTTTCCGCATTGAGGGGTGCTCGCTCAGACGATCGAACGCGGGGCGACCGTCGTCACCACCTCTACCGTCGCCTCTTCTACCGGACCGACCTCCGGCTTGTCTGAGCACTGGCAGGCCGGTAGAGAGAAACAAAACAACAGGCACCCAAATACCAAGAACTGCTTCATGGTTGCAATTATCAGTGAGTGAGTCAGAACGATGGGGCAATATACGGACACCGGGCACTACCCGCAGCCATCCGTTCGAACTCTCGCATAGTTTTCATTTCCGATGATTTTCATGGCGTTCTTCATGCGAGCATAGCTTTCGCGCATGCTGCCTCCTATCTTCTTTTTGCTCTCTCTTTTGCCCAACTGACCCCTTCGTTTCTCTTGGATATTTTAGGCGTTGACATCGGCGGCTCGGGCATAAAAGCCGCCCCGGTAAACATCGACACCGGCGATCTCACGGAAAAACGGCATCGCATCGACACCCCGCACCCGGCTACCCCTGAAACCGTAGCCAGGGTCGTAGCCCACCTCACCCGGCACTTCGACTGGCACGGCCCTGTCGGGATCACCCTCCCGGCACGCGTAAAAAACGGGATAGCCCTCACGGCAGCCAATATCGACGCGTCCTGGATCGGCACGGATGCGGGAGCCGCCTTTGCCCGCGAAACGGGCTGTCCAAGCCTCGTCATAAACGACGCCGACGCCGCTGCGTTGGCCGAAATGGCCTTCGGCGCTGGACGCGGCCATACCGGCCTGGTCCTGATGCTTACCTTCGGAACAGGGATCGGCTCGGGGCTCATCATGAACGGTACCCTCGTGCCGAATACCGAACTCGGCCACCTGGAACTGAATGGACGAAAAGCTGAATCCTATGCCGCCGACCGGGCTCGCAAGCAAGGGAATCTGAGCTGGAAGCAGTGGGCAAAACGCGTCCAGGAATACCTTGACCTCGTCGAATTCCTCCTGGCTCCCGACCTGATCATCCTGGGTGGAGGCATCAGCCGACCGAAGAAACGCGAGCAATACCTGCACCTGCTAAAGACAAAGGCAGTCCTTGCTCCGGCCCAGTTGCAAAACGAAGCGGGCATTATCGGGGCAGCCTTTGCAGCGCGGCACCTTGAGCCGCTGTCCTCCTCTTAAGCGTCGAGCTTTCAGTTCAAGTCGCGGTCTACTTCCCAGTACCGGGCCAATTGTTGAATAAAAGAGACTTCGCCTGGGACAATAGCACCATCTGCCGAAGCCAGTTCTGCGAGGTCATTGAGCAAAGCAATCCGCTCTTGTTTGTCCATCAATGCTTTGATAGAAGCCATCGACGCATCGACCATGTCCCGGCTATGTCCGCTCATGTACGTCAGCATGGCTTCATGAAACACCTTACGGGCAGACGCCAGGCTGATGTCGGGATACCATTCCCTCAGCTTCTCCACCATCGTCACCTGTTCAGCGGGCGCGATGTCAAAGTCTGTGCCGTGGGCCAGGGCGAGATAAAGAAGCGCGACATCGTGGGATACACTCCACTCGGAGGGGCCTGAAGTAGAAACCATGCTAGAATGAAGCCGCAGGCTGTATATTCATCGATAGATTTCGCTGTGTCACTGAAACGCGCGTGGTACCCTTGGTGTGTAAAATGGTTCTGTGGATGAGAAAGTTAGTTTTAGCTACAACCACAACAGGAGGCTTCGGAGCGTCCCCAGTCGTTTTGCCGTACAGCGACTGAACAAAACCGAACGCCTATCGTTTGGTGGCTGATTTTGGTGCGCTTGAGACGTCCATTTCCGATATTCCTATGCCCCACCTACGAGTCACCTATCTCCTGGAAGCACCAGCCGACGAGGTTGAGGCCCTGGCCGAATCCGTGCTGCTGGAACAAACCGTCGAGACGCCGCGCGCGGTGGCCGAGCGCGACGCTTTTGTCCGCGAGCATATGCTGGGCCACGTTCACTACATCCGCCCGGGCGAACGAGGCGGCTTCGATGTTACCCTCTTGTTGCCGGTCCCCACGGCTTCCGTCGATCCGGCCCAGTTTCTCAACGTCCTCTTCGGCAACTCGACGCTGAACACGGCGGTGACGTTGAAGGATTTTGATATCCCCCCTGCGTTCTCCTCCTTGTTTCGGGGTCCTCAGTTCGGCCTCTCCGGACTCCGAGCCCTCACCGGCGTGACCACACGCCCGCTGACCGCGACAGCCCTCAAACCCGTCGGCCTGAGCGTCGAGGTGCTGGCAGCCATGTGCCGCACGTTCGCTATCGGCGGCATCGACCTGATCAAGGACGATCACTATCTGGCCGACCACCCCTTCTGCCCCTTCGACGAGCGTGTTCGCGCCTGCCAGGCCGCCGTCAATGAAGTCGAAGCTCAAACAGGCAAACGAGCCCTCTACGCCCCCAATCTTTCGGGCACCCCGGATCAGGTCCGACGCCAGGCCGACCTGGCGCAAGAAAGAGGCGTTCGCGCTGTGATGGCTTCCCCTATGCTGCTGGGCCTCCCTCTATTTTACGAACTCACACATTCCCGGCTTGAGATCCCCGTGCTGGCGCATCCCTGTTTTGCCGGAGGTTTTCGGATGCGACCGGAAACGCTCTTCGGGAAGCTCCTCCGCCTTTTCGGAGCCGACGCGGTCATTTTTCCGAACTACGGCGGTCGTTTCCCGTATTCGCAGGACGATTGTACCCGCATCGCCCGGACCCTGCGCTCCGAATGGGGGCCGTATCGACCGGCCTTCCCCGTACCTGCCGGGGGGATGAAAGTGGAGCGCGCACTGGAACTGGTCACGTTCTTCGGGCTCGACACCATCCTCCTCATCGGCGGCAGCCTGCTCGAAGCCGGCGACGCCTTGCTGGAACGAGCGCAAAAACTTTCGGCAAGCGTCGAAGAAGCGGCTACGACCCTGGCGAGCGCGGTGTGACCGGATAAAGATCATCACCCAGAAACCGATGACCGAGTATCATCAGGACCCTCAGAAAGAACAGGTCGAACCGCCCTTGCCACCCGTACGCGCTTTTCACCGGGAGGAACCCGGCTTCCGGTGGCATGACGTACCCGTGCTGGCCTACAAGCCGAACGATACGCACTTTCAAGGGATCACGCGGCAGGTTCTTTTCGACGATCCGGATCACCTGGCCTGCCAGCTTCGCTATTTTGAGGTACAGCCGGGGGGATATTCTTCGCTGGAGAAACATGAGCACACGCACGCCGTCATGATCCTTCGGGGCCGGGGTCGCGTGTTGATCGGCGAAGCGGTGCATCCCGTCGCAGCTTTTGATCTGGTATACATCCCTTCTATGACCTGGCACCAGTTCAGAACCGACGACCCCGATGGGCTGGGGTTCCTGTGCCTTGTCCCCTGCGACCGCGACCGCCCTATCCGCCCCGAACCAGCGGATCTGGAGAGACTCCGTATTCATCCCTCCCTCAGTGCGTTCATCCGCGTGTGAGAAGTATCGCTTCCTCCCTTTCCCATGATCCAGTCCGACCTTCGCCGCCGCATCGAGACGCTCGCCGCGTCAGATATCGCTCACACCGACGGTACAACCGTTGAGGCCGTCTTCACCGAGTTGATCCAGGCCCTCAATGCCGGAACGGTCCGGGCCGCTTCGCGCAACGACGAAGGCACCTGGACGGCACACGCCTGGGTTAAACAGGGCATCCTCCTCGGCTTTCGGTACGGACGCCTCACCGACTTTTCGAGCCAGGGTTTTGCTTTCTTCGACAAGCATACATACCCCCTCAAACCCTTTGGCCTGGACGATCAGGTGCGCGTCGTGCCGGGAGGCTCCTCGGTACGAACCGGGGCTTACCTGGCTCCCGGCGTCGTCTGCATGCCCCCGATGTACGTCAACGTGGGGGCGTACGTGGACGAAGGCACGCTGATCGACTCGCATGCACTGGTAGGAAGTTGCGCCCAGATCGGGAAGAACGTACACCTCTCAGCGGCGGCACAGATCGGCGGGGTGCTGGAACCCGTGGGCGCGCTGCCCGTGGTCGTCGAGGACGATGTGTTCGTGGGCGGGGGATGCGGTATTTATGAAGGCTGCCTCATCCGGGAAGGAGCCGTTCTCGCCCCCGGTGTGAACCTCACCGGATCCACGCGGATTTTCGACCTGGTGTATGAACGGATGATTGAACGTGAGACGCATCGCCCTCTCGAAGTGCCCACGAAGGCCGTTGTGGTGCCAGGCGCGAGAGCCGTTGACTCCGCCTTCGGAAACGCACACGGTCTTTCGCTCTATGCACCGGTCATCGTGAAATACAGGGACGAAAAGACCGACGCCGCCACTTCTCTGGAAATCGCTCTACGGTGAGGTCCCTGATCCTGCATCAACGCGTGATTGTGACGGTGTCGGGGACGAGGAAGGCTGAAGGAAACCGTTCCTTGATGAGGTCCAACGTGGCTTGAGCCTCGGCGCGGGTAGCAAAATTGCCCACCCGGACGCGGTAGTAGGGCTGGCGAAAGACGAGATACACCTGAGGTGTGCTGGGATCGCCGGGATAGACTTCTTCGAGTTGACCGGAGCGTTGCTGCCGCCGCCACCAGGCCGTTGCCCCTTCGAACCGGCCATCCGCTTCGGCTTTTTCCTTCGAGGCAAAAATCTGAATACGATATCCTGCCCGCGTGTCGCTGATCACCCGATCCGGCTTCCCGTCAAGCAGGGTGCTCGGCACGTCGTGTTCGACGGGCTCCGCTGCAGGAGGATTCTCCGCATACGGGGTGGGGTCGAAGTCCTCGTAATCCTCGATGTGGATCGTTTCGTCTCCGGCTCCATTTGCGTTGGAGGCATCTCCGTCGGCGAGGCCGCTTGAACCGGAACAGGCCGCCCAAAACAACAGGGCTGCTACAGGAAAAAGCCGGGTCTGCTTGCGGATCCCTCTTATCATTGATTCCAGCCAGGCTTGCGCTAATACCCTTCGGCCTCTTTCAGCCCTTTCAGGATGGCTACCGACGCGCTTGCGCCAATCCGGGTAGCGCCGTGAGCCACCATCGTCTGGGCGTCCTCCAGCGTACGAACACCACCGGATGCCTTCACCCCCATCTCTTCGCCCACCACCCGGCGCATGAGCGCCACATCGGCGGCGGTGGCCCCTCCCCGCGAAAATCCGGTCGAGGTCTTCACGAAGTCGGCACCTGCGTTTTGAGCCAGCACGCACGCGATGACTTTTTCTTCGTCGGTCAGCAGCGCCGTCTCCAGAATGACTTTGACGAGTGCCCGCTTGGTGCCGTTCCCGCCCCGCCGCGACGACCGCGCCGCCTCGACGACAGCCCGAATATCCTTCTCTACACACTCATAACACCCACTCTTGAGCTTCCCCACGTTGAGCACCATGTCCACTTCGGTAGCGCCACTGCGGACGGCCAGTTCGGCCTCGGTGGCTTTCACGGCGGTCTGGTTGGCTCCCAGGGGAAACCCGATCACCGTGCATATGCCTATCGGCGTCCCGGCAAGCAGTTCGGCCGCCAGCGGCACATAGCAGGGATTGACGCACACCGAAGCGAAACAATAGCGCTGGGCGTCTTCGCACAGTTGCCGGATGCTCGCTTCCGCGGTTTCCGGTTTCAGCGCCGTATGATCGATGATTCTTGCCATGGGCGGAGCCAGATCGCAGGCCGAGAAGCCCACCGCCAGAGGCTGATCAATGCGCATCCCAATACGGCATGCGCCGGCATCTACCATGCACTGTATCGCATGGTGTAGGTAGCGATCTGAAGAATTCGCAAGGCGGCTCTGCTGTTCCAAGCGCGCAGCAAGACGCTCGATAATTTGTTCTTTCTGTGTATCATTCATGCCGGTCAAAATACAAACCGCGCACCATTGTTATCACCGCCCCTTGAAAGAAGGACAAGCAAAAAATTAAATTTTTTCGCCGATGCCCTCTGTCCGATACCGGTAGCTTGCTCCACCTTTTTCTACAACAACGAAGGGGGAAGCGTCCGGTGTTACGCTTCCCCCTTTCATCGTCGTGTGTAGGCTCTTTTATCGGTCGACCAGATCGTCCAGATTGTAGCGCTTCCGTTTTTCCCAGAGCGTTTTCTTGGAGATGCCCAGCAGGTCCGAGATTTCCGCGTAGCTGGCATTCGTCGTTTTTAACGTGTGCAAGATATACGCTTTTTCCAACTCTTCGAGTGAGCAGCCCGGCGCAAAGCGGAATCTGCCGTCATCGATTTCCAGCAATTCCCGTTCGTCGGTAGGCGACATTGCCAGGTTGACGGCATCGATATAGTCGCCCGGGGTGAAAATCATGGCCCGCTCGAGCACGTTACGCAGTTCACGGACATTGCCCGGCCAGGTATGATCTCTGAGCTTCCTTTCAGCCTCGGGTGTAAAGCCCTTTATCTGGCGGTTGAGATCTTCGTTGAACTCATGGATAATCGCCATGGCAATGATGATCACATCATGGCCCATCTGACGCAGAGGCGGCATCGGAATATCGACCACTTTGATGCGGAAATAGAGATCCTTCCGGAACTCCTTTCTGGCAACTTTCTCATCCAGATCCGAATTCGTGGCACAGAGAATACGCGTGGTCACGCGAATATCCTCGACCCCACCCAGACGACGGAACGTGCGGCTCTCCAGAAACGAGAGGAGCTTGGCCTGCAGCGCGGCACTCATCGAGTCGATTTCGTCGAGGAACACGGTGCCCCCATCGGCCACTTCGAGCAAGCCCGGCTTAGAATCGCGGGCGTCCGTGAAGGCTCCTTTTTCATACCCGAAGAGTTCGGCTTCGAGCAGATTGTCGGGGAGCGCTGCACAGTTGATCTCCATGAAGCGTCCGGCGTTGTACGTCGAGTTGTAATGGATCGTCTTGGCAACAAGGTTTTTGCCGGTTCCCGTCTCACCACCAATCAGCACGATGGTGTTGGGGACGTTCTGGAGCGTGAGAATCGTTTGACGAACCCGTTCTATGGCATCACTCTCGCCCAGAATATGCTCGATAGAATGAGAAGCTCGTTTGCTGCTCTTGATCTCGATAAGTTCTTTCTTAGCGTCGTAAAGGTCGAGCGCTTTATCGAGGAGCGCGCGCATTTCCTCCAGGTTCACCGGCTTCTGGAGATAATGAAATGCGCCCAGTCGCATCGCTTCAACAGCCGTCTGCACCGACGAGTGCGCCGTCATGATGATTACCGGGATGGTCAACTGGCGTTGCTGAAGCGCTTCGAGCAGTTCGATCCCGTTGATGCGTGGCATCATCAGGTCGGCCAGGATGACATCCGGGATTCGCCCTTGATCAATTTGTTCGAGCAGGGCGACAGGGTTCATAAAGGCACGGGCCTCGAAGCCGTCCCGACGTAGCACCGTTACAAAGAGCTCCCCAATCTTCGGCTCGTCATCGACGATGAAGATCCTTTTTTTCACGATTTTCTTTCGTGGGGCCTTTGGTGGGGATGTTTTGAAACCTCTCGGGGCGGCAAAATAGGTCATAGCAGGTAATAATTTCCTCTTTTTTTCGCGCGAGGGTTACAGCGTATAAAAAAACTACACTGTGGTAAGCACCGACAAGCCGCCGGATATCACTTCGATGTCGATTTCCCTGGCCTTCTGGGCCAGAATCTCGCCATCTGCATGAATGGGCAAACCGGTGTTTGCTGCGATGGTGAGGGTGTGCACGCGATGCGTATGCACTTCCTGTGCCATCTCATGTCGTCCCTTGATTGCTTGAGGAATCACGCGCAGGATCCGCCACGGACCAGCATGCTCGACGATACACACGTCGAGGAGGCCGTCCGTGATCGAAGCATGGGGTGTCAGGTAGAACATCCCTCCTGAACTGACCCCGTTGCCCGCGGTCACTAGCAGCAATGGTCCCTCGTACAACAGAGACGCCGAGCCGTTTATAGACTCGACTCCCAGGATGCGCACCTGCGGCCCGTCCCAGTGGCGCAGCGTTCGCAGCACAGCAGCCAGATAGCCGGTAATGCCAGGTAGAAACTTGAGCGCAATCGCATGGCTTGCTGCCATGGCATCGAACCCAATCCCTACGGCATTGATAAAAGATTGCCGACCGTTCCGGCCCTCTTCTACCCATCGCACCAGGCCATAATCTATGGCTTTTGGCTGGGCCGCTGCGAGCAGACGAACCGCCTGCTCGGGTTGCAACGGCATCCCAATCATTTTGACAAAGTCGTTGCCCGTCCCCAGGGGAATAACCCCGAGATGAGCATCGTGCTCGCTTTCGATCAACCCCTGGCTGACCTCATGGATTGTACCGTCGCCCCCAACAGCGAGGACGACGTCCGCCTCGGCGGCAGCACGCCGAGCCAGTTCGACGGCGTGGCCCGGCCCTTGTGTGAGCCAGAGCTCGTCCGTCACACCGGCAGCCCGGAGCGCCGCTTCGAGGGCTCTACGTTTTTTTCCCGCAGAGCCAGAGTCGGCGGCTGGATTCAGAATGGCAATCGTTCGCATACACGCAGGGTCTTCCCCGGAAGTCAACAACGGGCATAATGTACGCCGGGATCAGATTCATGCAAAACACATTGCGTTGGATCGTATTTTGCCGTTTCTATACACCGCACGCACACGCTACCCCGGCCTCTTGGCGATGACCAGAATGCCAGGTCTGAATCAGGCAACAATTCAAAGCACATTCCTATCTCTTTCCTATCGCCAAAAAATGGATGTTTCTTAAGCCTAGCGCCCATATTCATGTTATCTTTTTTACCTGCTTCCTCCTTGGCTGTCCGGGTAACTCCTCTATCGTCCCGACAACGAAGCCTGTTACGGATGATCTGGGACGAATAATCCAGCTTCCAGACTCCCTGGAGCGCGTTGTGACCATCGCCCCGAATCTCACGGAAATAGTCTTCACCGCAGGGGCCGGACATACGCTCGTCGGTGTTACGACGTCGGACGATTACCCGCCTGCCGTCGACTCGCTGCCCCGGTTCGGTGCGTTGCCTCTCGATTTCGAGGCACTGGCTGCGCTCAATCCGGATCTGGTGCTGGCGAATGACAACATTAACAGCCCCCGCGATGCGGAGACCTTCGATGCCCTCGGCATCCCTATCTATTACTTCTCCTTCCAACGACTCGACGACATCCTTCGGGGCATCCGAACCACGGGGACCTTGCTACATACCGGTCCCTACGCCGACGCTGCTGCCGATTCCATCGAAATCGCCCTCGACGCCCTCCGCCGCCGCACCGAAGCGCTCGCTAATCGCCCCCTCACGTTGTTCCTCATCGGCGACGAGACCCTCTATTCCTTCGGCCCCGAAAGCTACATTCACGACGTGATCACCATGGCCGGGGGCCGGAGCGCCACCGCCGACATCGAGACCCTGCGGCCTGTTCTCAGCGACGAGTTTGTGCTCACCAAGAAGCCCGACGTCATCTTCGGGACGTTCGGTACCGACTACGACCCGGCGCGTCTCCTTGCCCTTCATCCGACGTGGGACATCGTACCGGCGGTGCAGAACGGGCGCATTTACAGCCTGGATCCCGATGTCTTTCTCCGCCCTACCCCTCGCCTCCTGAGGGCCATCCAGGACATGGCCCGGCTCCTTCACCCAACGCTCTTTCCACCCTCTGAAGAACCTGTGGCTCCGGCAGAGACTCCATGAATAGGTTCCTCTTGATCGTCCTTGGACTGGTGGCACTCCTGGTCCTTTCCATTGGAATTGCCGTGGCCGTCGGCAGCGAGGTAGCACTGGGTGACGTATACACCGTCCTGTGGCATCATCTCTCGTGGGGAAACAGCGACGTGCCGGACGTGACGGCGGACCGCATCGTGTGGAGGCTGCGGATGCCGCGCGTGCTGTTGGCCTTGCTCGTCGGGGGCGGCCTGTCGATCATCGGGGTGGCGATGCAAACCCTCGTTCGCAATCCGCTGGCCGAACCCTACATCCTGGGGGTCTCCAGTGGCGCTTCGGCGGGGGCTTCACTCTTCTACCTCGGCTTCCTCCCTCCCCTTCTTTCGAAAGCGTTATCATTGCCTCTGGCCGCGTCGATTGGAGGATTTGTCGCCATTACCCTGGTGTACCTCGTGGCTCGGACGGGGTCGCGCCTGTCGGTTGCACGGCTGTTGCTAGCCGGCGTGGCCATGTCGGCGTTGATGGCGTCGATCACTTCGTTCGTGACCTACGCCTCGCCCAGCCCTCAAAAGCTCCAGGCGGTGCTCTTCTGGCTCCTCGGTTCGCTCTCCAACACGCACTGGAGTATGCTTCCTCTCCCTGCCGTCATCACCCTGGCAGGTCTCCTGCTGCTCGTCGGGTTTGCGCATCCCCTTGATGCCATGTTGATGGGCGACGAGCCGGCACACAGCCTGGGCGTCCCCGTCGAAATCACGAAGCGGCTGCTCATCGTGCTGGCGGCCCTAGTGACCGGAACCCTCGTCGCATCATCCGGGGCCATCGGCTTCGTCGGGCTGATCGTCCCGCACGCGGTGCGCTCCGTCGTCGGCGTGACGCACCGACGCCTGGTTCCGATCAGCTTTCTGGCCGGGGCCTTGTTTCTGCTCTGGGCCGACCTGGCGGCGCGTGTGCTCCTGCCGTCCCAGGAGTTGCCCGTCGGCGTGATTACGGCGCTTTGCGGCGTGCCCTTTTTTCTGGTGCTCTTACGACGCAGCGAATACGCGTTTGGGTAGAGGTAGCATCCTTTAAACGATGCGAACGGAACGTGTACGATCCTTCATTCTTTTCGTGAATAGTAGATCGACCGGCAAACTCTTTGAAAGGCACCTCGTATATTTATCCGGCTTTCAGATTTTTTTGAAAATAGCACCATGGGCCACAGTGAACGGGTGGGCATGATAGAGAAGCCAGATACCACCGCCGTCCTCGACCGGGCACGTCCGATCTCCCTGAAGGAAATACAGCGCACCGTTGAGGACGAACTTGCCGCGTTCCAGCGGTACTTTCGCGAGGCGATGCGCTCGCCGGTCGGGCTCCTCGACAAGGTGACGCAATACGTGCTTCGTCAAAAGGGCAAGCGCATACGGCCCATGCTGGTCCTGCTATCCGCAAAGGTTTGCGGAGGCATTAATGAGACTAGCTATCGCGCCGCCGCACTCGTCGAGTTGCTTCATTCCGCCACCCTCGTCCACGACGACGTGGTCGACGACGCCGAGCAGCGACGTGGGGTCTTCTCGATCAATGCCCTGTGGAAAAACAAGGTCGCCGTCCTGCTCGGTGACTTCCTGCTCAGCCGGGGCCTGTTGCTCTCGCTCGAAAACAACGACTACCAATTCCTGCACATACTCTCGGACGCTGTCCGTCGGATGAGCGAGGGGGAACTCCTCCAGATCGAAAAGGCCCGTCACCTCGACATCGACGAAGCCACCTATTTTCGCATTATTTCGGACAAGACGGCCTCGCTTATCGCCGCCTGCACAGCCTGCGGTGCGTATAGTGCCACGAACGACCAGGACACCATCGAACGTATGCGGGCGCTGGGCGAGAACCTGGGACTGGCTTTCCAGATCCGGGACGACCTCTTCGACTATGGCGCCGTGGGTATCGGCAAACCCATCGGCATCGACCTGCAAGAAAAAAAGCTGACGTTGCCCCTGATCTACGCCTTGCGCACCAGCGAGCGGAAGGAACGCAAGCGTATTATGAAGATCGTACGCAAGGATAAAAAAAACCGCCGGGATCTCCGCGTTGTGACTCAATTCGTCGAGGAGACCGGCGGGCTGGCTTACGCTCGTTCGAAGATGATCGCCTACGCCGACGAGGCACGCCACACCCTGCAAGATTTTCCTCCGACCGACGCCCGCAACGCCCTGCTGGACCTTATCGATTACACCGTCCTGCGCAAGAAATAGGCGTTTCGCTTCAGATTGCCGCTCCGAGGAGCACGATACATGATCACAGCCCACCCCTCGTAATCCTCAGCCTGCAAAAACAACATGCCCACGCTTCATTTGCTCGGCACCGGTGCGGCGTTGAGCGATCCCCATCGAACCACCACCATGCTCGCCTTCGCGGAGCCCGGTTCGACCCTCGTCGTCGATTGCGGCGGCGACGTAGTGCAGCGCTTGCTCGCCGCCGGGATCGATCTGGCAACCATCTCGGCCCTCCTCCTCACGCACGAGCACATCGATCACGTGGGCGGATTCCCGCTCTTCATGGAACGGATCTGGCTGGCAGGCCGCCAAGCTCCCATCCCCGTCTATGGCATCAAGCCGGCCCTGGATCAGGCCCGCCGGTGTTTTGCCTCGTTCGATACGAGTCGCTGGGAGGGCCTCCCGGACATCGAATGGCATCCCTTCCCCGAAACCCCGAATGCCCGGGTGCTGGACGACGACGAATGGCGGGTGACAGCCGCACCGGGGAGTCATTCCGTCCCGGTCGTGGGGCTGCGCGTGGAAAGCAAAGCCACGGGAGGCGTAGTGGCCTACTCGTGCGATACGGAACCTTCGCCGGTCATTGCTGCGCTGGCCTTCGAAGCCGACATCCTGGTCCACGAGGCAACGGGAACATACAAGGGGCACTCCTCCCCGGCGCAGGCGGCCGCCGTCGCCGCTCAGGCCAAGGCCCGGCGTTTGCTCCTCGTTCACCTCCCCCCCGGCCTTACCGACGACGACCTGCACGAAGCACGAGACACGTTCGCCCCGACGGCCCTGGGGGTTGAGCTGGGTGCTTACGCCTTTTGAGGCATTCCCTCCTTCGGCCCAGCCGCTTTTCTCAGCCACAAGCTGCACCCCGGATCGCGAAGACAAAGGGGCATTCGCTCCTGGAGATGCCGGCCATGACGCACCGCGATGAATGAGCAGAAATAGAGGATCTCAAACCAACGATTGAACTGTAGAAAGGCTCGCACGAAGTACGCTTCGTTCCAGGCTCTGCCGGCTCGTATCCACGCCTCGGGATATTGAAAGGGCCAAAATATGTCGTGAAAATGTACAACAACCCCTTCTTTCAACCGGGGCAACACTTCGAACAGGAGGTAGACCACGTCGCTCCCAATTTTGACAACATGGGACGAGTCGATGAACAGGATATCGCCCGCTTCGAGCGCCTCAAATCGATCCAACGGCACCCGCTGCACCGGTTGACCGACCACCTGTACACGCTGCCGATCCCCGTCCCGTATGAGCTTTTCCAACCCGTCGAGACGGGGGTCGATGAACGTAAAGGCGATGCTGTTATCCATAAATACCTCGTCCGTGTCGAGCATGAGGGCCGATGAAAAGCCGGAGCCGACCTCAATAACCTGCCTGGGCCGGAGATGTCGGAGTAACCCGTACAGGAGCATCGCGTCGCCGTAGGAGAAGAAGCTATTCTCGTAATAATACCGCATGGCCGGAGTGGAATGCTCTGGAAACGGTGCTTCTTCATAATAGGCGGCAAGCGTGCCCAGCAGGTCGAGTTGCTCGTCTTCTCTGAGGTCGATACCGGGGCAGTCCGCATCGCGTTTGAACAGTTCCCCTTCGAACTCACGGAGATCCTTGAGGCCGGGTAGAGGCGAGTAGTAATGACCCGCAGGGGCGTAATGCACGAATGGGGACAACGAAGATCGCACCACGTTATACGCGCCTTTAGCCGCATGGTAGAGCGACGACAAACCCGGAAGTGTTTTAGCGGCTCCTTTAAGTTCGTGTATCCCCATCGGCATCACCCACGATGAATGGAGTGTCTGTTCCTCTGGATCTCCGAAAGATATCACCAAAGCTGTGCTACCACGCAATGTATTGCCAATGAGGCCACATTAGCACCCTGACGGAAACATCTCGTCGTACCCCGGCCGTAGAAAAAATCACCATCCCGGTAAACCCGAAGGGCACGACCAGCATCCAAAGGGAGAGCATGCTAACCAGCCTCATGACGAGCCGGCAAGGAAAGAGCCCATCTTGGAACAGACAGACACGGTAACCGTCCAGGACCTGGACCTCGTGCATCGCGCACAGGCGGGCGACAAGAACGCCTTCGAAGCGCTGTATCGCGCGCATGTAGGGCGGGTCTATGCCATCTGTCTCCGCATGGTCGCGAACCAAACACGCGCCACAGAGCTTACCCAGGACACGTTTGTGCGGGTATGGCAAACCCTGGGCAGCTTTCGCGGGGCCAGTGCTTTTTCATCGTGGCTGTACCGGGTGACCGTCAATACGGTCCTCGGAGAGGTTCGTTCGAAGCGCCGGCGAATAACCCGCATCCAGAGTACGGACGACCTCTCCTCCTTCGACACCCCGGTGCCCGGTCCGGCCCCCGACTCGGCCATGGATCTCGAACAGGCCATAGCCGCCCTCCCGCCTAAGGCACGGAATGTGCTCATACTCCACGAGCTAGAAGGCTACCGCCACGAGGAAATAGCCGACATGATGGGGATCGCCCCGGGAACGTCAAAAGCCCACCTGCACCGGGCTCGCAGGCTCTTGAAAAAGATACTGAATCGATGAGCCACAACTCCCATATCGACCACCTGCTCCAGGAGTACCTCGACGGCACCCTGACGCCGGAGCAGCAGCAGACGGTGGATGCCCATCTGCATGTCTGCGAACCATGCAGGGCTGAGATGGAAGCTCTTGCTTCGGTGATGGCGGCAGTCGATGCCTTGCCCCGAAGCATCGAACCGCCCCGTGACCTCTGGCCGGAAATCGAAACTCGCCTCTCGGCACCGCTACGCGAGGGTGCGCTGAATGCATTGGAGCGGCGCAAGAACGGAACGCCCGACCGAAGCCCCCAGGCGCGCCCCCCCTATCGCGTTCGGCGACTCTCCTTCTCAGCCCGGCGCGCCGTTGTACTCGCCGCGACGGTGGTGCTCCTCGCCGGCTCGTACTGGGTCGCAGCCCGTCTGCTCTCCCCCGCCTGGGACGTGACGCCGCTGGCAGGAAATCCCCGCATCGGAGAGGATCAACTTGTCGAGACGGGCCGGATTCACCGGGGCGAGTGGCTCATCACCGACGCCGACTCCCGCGCCAGCCTCGATATCGGTGCGATTGGAACGGTGGAGGTCGAACCGAACACCCGCCTTCGACTGCTCACGGCGCGTCCTACGGATCACCGGCTGGCGCTAGAGACCGGCACCATCCACGCCCAAATCTGGGCACCTCCGCGCCTCTTCTTCGTCGAGACGCCGTCGGCCCTCGCCATCGACATGGGGTGTGCCTACACGCTTCAAGTCGATAGCACAGGCGGGAGTCTCCTGCACGTCACGTCCGGCTACGTGGCGCTGGAACACGGCGAGCGGACCTCGGTGGTCCCTGCCGGATCGATGTGCTTAACCCGCCCCGGTCATGGCCCCGGCACCCCCTTCGACGAGGAGGCCTCCGATGCTTTTCGACAGGCGCTGATCCAGCTAGACTTCGAAGACGGAGGCGCTGGCGCACTCTCTGTACTACTCGCCGAAGCCCGTGCCGTAGACGCCATAACCCTCTGGCAGTTGATGTATCAGGTAAACCCCAATGACCGGGGGCGTCTCTACGACCGGCTCGTAGAACTGGTCCCCCCGCCCGAAGGAACAACCCGCGCCGGCGTACTTCGCGGCGACCTCGATTCGGTGGAAGGGTGGGATATCTACCTCGGCCTCGACATCGACAATGGGTGGTTCCTCAAACGGCTCAAGAAGAAGACCGGGACATCCAACAGGAAGCCGTTGTAGATCGGCGAACGAGAAAAGAGGTGTTGTACTCAGGATTGATGCCTTCGTGTACATCGATCACCGGGACCAACACCGGAGCAAGAAGGCGCTCCGCTCAGTCATCAGGTCTGGATCACCCCCGGATTAAACGGCGGGATGTCGGGATTGTGATCGGCCATTTCGATGCCCCGGCTGATCCATCGTCGCGTCTCGACCGGATCGATGATCTCGTCCACCCACAGGCGGGCGGCGGCATAGTAGGGCGTCGTCTGCTCGTTGTAGCGGTTGGTGATGGTACTGAGTAATTCTTCGCGAGCGGCTCCGGTGATTTCTTTCCCCTGGTTTTCTTGTTGGCGAACCTGGATCTGAAGGAGGGTCTTGGCCGCCTGCGCCCCGCCCATCACGGCGATTTTGGCGGTAGGCCAGGCCAACATCAGACGCGGATCGTAGCCGCGACCACACATAGCGTAGTTTCCTGCTCCGTAC
>JBHHWM010000100.1:0-16032 GCA_046756545.1 Rhodothermales bacterium
AGCGGCCTTTCTGATCTGGTATCACGGGACGGGTCCTTTCAGCTTGATGGGCTAACGAAGAGGTCGCCCACCGTAGGAAGGCCCATTGCGGTGAAGTCGCCGAAGGTGGTCCGGATTTTCTGAGTGTGAGAAGGATGATCCTTGTGTGGGTCATAGCGCAACGTCTAACTTCGTGGGGTATGGTATTCCTCCCTCAACATAACCCCGGTAGTCGTTATGAAGTGTGCATCTGCTGTCGTTGCCTTTTTCTTCCTGTTGTTGTGGTCCGCCTGTGGCACCCCCGACCGCCCCTCCGTTCCATCGGCGGATACGGCAGGTATTGACGTGATCCCGCGTCCGCAGAACATCGTGCCGGGATCCGGCGAATTTGTCCTGAATGCGAACACGCAGATCGTTCTTTCCGATCCGTCGAATGAAGAGCTGGCGGCGCTGGCTGCATTCTGGGCCGATATGTTGCGCGGCGCGACGGGGTTCGACCTGCCGGTAGCCGACGAGGCCGCTAGCGAGGGTGTCACCAATTCGCTGGCCTTCATGCTGGCGGAAAACCGCGACGGAGCCGGTGAGGAAGCCTACCGGTTGTCCGTCACCCCGGAGGCGGTGACGGTGTCGGCCACGGCACACGCCGGGTTGTTTTACGGGATGCAAACTCTGCGTCAACTGCTGCCCGTCGAGATCGAAGGCGGGGCGACGGAAGGGGAGGACGTGAGGTGGACGGTACCTACCGTGGAGATCGAAGATGTACCGCGTTTCACCTATCGCGGCATGCACCTCGACGTCGGACGCCACATGTTTCCGGTCGCGTTTATCAAGAAGTACATCGACCTGCTCGCGATGTACAAGATGAACACGTTTCACTGGCACCTGACCGAAGACCAGGGGTGGCGGCTCGAAATCAAAAAACACCCCAGGCTGACCGAGGTCGCCGCCTATCGGAAGGAGACGATCCTGGAGAAAAACTTTGACCCGTACGTCGGGGACGGCCAACGGTATGGAGGCTTTTACACCCAGGACGAAGTCCGCGAGGTCGTGGCCTATGCGCAGGAGCGGTACGTCACGGTGATCCCTGAAATCGAGATGCCGGGGCATTCATTGGCCGTCCTGGCCGCCTATCCCCACCTGGCTTGCACAGAAGGGCCGTTTGAGGTGGGCACACGGTGGGGCGTCTTCGAGGACATCTACTGCCCGAGCGAGGAAACCTTCCAGTTTCTCGAAGACGTGCTGACGGAGGTGATGGAACTGTTCCCGGGTCCCTACATCCACATCGGCGGCGACGAAGCGCCCAAGAAACGCTGGGAAGAGAGTGAACTGGCTCAGGAAGTGATCCGGCGCGAGGGCCTGGCCGACGAGCATGAACTCCAGAGTTACTTCATCCGGCGTATCGAGCAGTTCTTGCTGGCCCACGGGCGGCGTCTCATCGGTTGGGATGAGATCCTGGAGGGCGGCCTCGCGCCGGAGGCGACGGTGATGTCGTGGCGTGGTATGGATGGCGGCATCGCGGCGGCTCAACAGGGCCACGACGTCATTATGACGCCGACGAGCCATTGCTATTTCGACTATTACCAGGGCGATAAGACGCAGGAGCCGCTCGCTATCGGCGGCTTTACGCCTCTCGACAAAGTCTATAGTTTCGAACCGGTACCGGAGGCCCTCTCCGCCGAGGAGGCCCGGCACATCCTGGGGGCGCAGGGCAACGTATGGACGGAGTACATGAAAACCACCGACTACGTGGAATACATGGTTTTTCCGCGCATGCTCGCGCTGTCTGAGGTTGTGTGGTCGCCGAAAGAGGCGCGGAACTGGGACGGGTTTACGCAGCGCCTGCAAGCTCATTTCGACCGCCTGGACGCGCTCGACGTGAACGTTCGAAAGGAATAGCGGGCGTCGTCCCGGTTAGCGGCCGGCGCGTATCAGCGGCGTCTCGTCTCGAAACGGATGCAGGCCTGGCCCAGGTAGATCAGGTCGCCGTCCTGGAGTTGCACGGGTTGCCTGCCGACGCGGACCGGCTGCGGAAAGTCCTCGCGGCTGACCGAGGTGCTCCCCTGCTCGTTGTGCAGAAAGAAAGCGCCTGCCCTTGCGTCGAACTCGATACGGGCGTGGCGGCGTGAGACCGTTTCGTTGATGCTGCGGTTTTCCCCTCGCACTTTCGCGGCGTTATGGTCGAGGAAGGCGATGTGATTGCGCCGGACGAGATGGCCGTAGTGATCTTCGTGGACCTCGCGCAGCCGTCCGATGTTGGTGCGGTCGGTGCTGCGGATAGCATACGTCGCCCGTTCGGCTTTTCCCTTCAGCACCGTGATCGTAGCCGACGTGCGCGCGGTGTGTTTCCTGGGCTCGACGTACACCGGCCCGAACTTTTCGAAGGCCGGTTCGAGTTGTTTGGAGGCGCGCAGATGCAGTTTCGTTTTGATGGTCAGGTTGCCGGGCACATCGAATCCGGATTCCAGCAGGCGGTCGCGGACGGCCTGGTCGAAGCGTGGGGAAAGGTCGTCGATAGCCGATTCGTACGACAGGCGCTCGCGGCTCGTGGGCGCAAGGATATGAACCATCAGCCGGTTGATGGGCAACGGGCGCGTGGATCGGTACTGCTTCAAGGACCGCTCGATCTCGTCGAGCAGGCGCGTGCGGAGTTCCAGCGCGGTCAGTTCGTGGTCGTCGGTTTTGCGGAGGAGACGCCCGAACCAGTCCCGCACGCCCGCCAGGATGTTTTCGTCCTCGTCGTCCGGGGCGTCGGCGGCCTGATCCTCCGGCGGTACAGGGAGGGTGCTTTCTTCATCCTTTGTTTCGGGAGCCGCATCGGGGGCATCATCAGCCGTTTCCGGTGCTTCGTCCGCAGCGGAGGCGGCTCCGGTTGGTTCTTCCTCTGCCGATGGGGATGCCTCAACGATGGGGGGCAACGCCTCCTCCTGCGTTTTCTCTGCGGCAGGTTGTGGAGGGGCGGGCGGTTCAGGCTCCTGGTCCTGATCTGCCGGTGCAGGTTCTTTCGGGGGGGCGAGTTCAATCGTATCGTCGCCGGGGGGTGCCGGGCCCGCGCCCCCCCGCGCCCCCCCGCCGGGAGGTGCTGGGCGGATCAATTCGACGGTTGCATCGGAGGGAGCGGGGGCGCTCGGTTGCAATTGCAGGCGCATCACGGCCAGCGCGTTCTGTTCAACCTGCTGCGCGTTAGCACCGTCGCCGACGGCGCGGAGGAGCCGGGCCGTGGTGTCGAGGATGCGGTACGTGTCGGTCAGGCTCGCGTCCCGGCGCGTACCCTGTGTGTGCAGCGCGCGCAGTTCGTTGACGAGGTTGCGCCCGTCCTCCCCGAGCCGTTGGTGGAACGCCGTGTGCCAGTTATTGCTCATGATGAGCAACAGGGCGTGTGTGTCCCACGATTTATTCGGAAGATACGGGTCGCTCGATCCTTCGTGTGCGCGTCGTTGCCATTCTGCGCCGTGGGCTTCCTGCATGGCGTTCTGAACGTACGGCGTGAGGGCGGTCCTCAAGGCGTCCAGGGCGGCGGCGATCCGTTCGGCAGTATCGTGCTCTGGTTGCATACCTTTTCTCACTGATTTGTCGCTACCGTGCGTCCAACGAGGCCGAGGTCGACGGCTTCCTCGATAATGGATCCGGCGATAGGGGCTGCGGTGGATCCGCCCCCCAGGCGCACCCGGCCCAGGTCCGAATTTTTCGCTTCCACCAGCACGGCCACGGCGATCTGTGGCTCGCCGGAGGATAGCTCCCGGTACGGCGCATAGCCGGTGAACCAGGCATGGTTTATCACCCCCCGCCGCCGTCCGTTGCGGAAGACCGCCTGCTCCGCCGTGCCAGTCTTGCCGGCCACCGGCACGGAGAGATCCCCAAGCCGTTTGGCTGTGCCTCGCGGCCCGATCACAACGCGGCGCATGTAGCGGCCCAGCAATCGAGCCTGGCCGGGCGTAATGACCGTTTCGGCTGGCTCTGGTGGATTATCCGGTTCATGTACCCAGGTTACGGGAGGCATAGCACCGTCGTTGGCGATGGTGGCGGACAGCCGGGCGACCAGGAGCGGACTGCCAATGAGTTCGCCTTGACCGAAGCCGCTCTGGGCCAGGTTTTTCAGAGCGCGGAGCCGGTCCAGCTTTTGCCGCCGGGTGAGGGTGTGGCTGCCTACCGTAAAGCCGAACGAGTCGATCACGTCCAGCATGGCATTGGCACGGACCTCTTCGGCCAGTCGAGCAAAGTATACGTTGCTGGAGTTCTCAATCGCCAGTTCCATCTCGACTTCGCCCGTAGGACCGCTGCGCCGCTTGAACTGGTCGTTGGCATGCACCGTGGTTTTCCAGAAGGCCGCCTCGTCGCCCATCGTGCGGAAGGCCGCCATGGCGGTCGCCAGTTTGAAGGTGGAACCGGGCGCTTTCGCGGCATAAGCGGCGCGGTCGAAGAAGTTCGGATTACGGGGGTTGTCGTAGATGCCGTCCGGCAGCGGGTAGGTCACCGAGGCCAGCACGTCGCCCGTGGCGACGTCGAGGACGGCAGCGGCAATGAAGCGGTCGCGCAAGCTAGGGGTGCCGCGTACGTGATCGCTGATCGCCTCGGCCACGCGCTGTTGGAGCCGGATGTCGATGGTGAGGTGTAGATCCCGGTTTTGCCGGAGGAAGCGCCGGGAGCGGCGGTGATCGGGGCCGTGCCGCACGAGGGGCAGCAGAGCGGCGTAGTCGAAGCGGATGATTTGTTGCCCTCCTTCGTCTACCGTTTCGGGGTGGTTGTCGTATCCGCGCAGGCGCGAGAGGTACCGGTTTTCGGCATAGAGAGCGTTGGTCGCGCCCCACTTGACACGCCGGTTGAAATCTCCGAGCAGGTAGAACGCGTCGATGCCGAAGGGATAGCGTCGCGTCTCGAACCCGGCGCGCACGTCGTCAAGGTCTACGCCGAGGTTTTCGAGGGTTTCAGCGTGTGCGTCGAGGACGTTCAGGTCGCTGGTGGCCAGCGGGATGCCGTTTCGGTCGAAGATGGTACCCAGCGGGACGAGGTTGCGGGCCTGCAATACGCGCGGGTTGTAGGCAAAGCCGCGCCGATTATCGGCCTGTTTCACCAGGGCCGGTTTGATGATCCAGTCGTTGGCCTGCCAGATCTGGATGTAGGCTGCGCGCAGGCCCAGCAGGCCCAGCAGCCCGATGATGACGAGGCTGAGGCCGGAGAGGGGACGGGCAAAGCGTTTGCGTTGCAACTGCTGCTGCTCCGTGTTGCCGGGCCGCGCGGAGAGGCTGAACAGGATGCCGAGGAAGACGAGATGCATGATGGTGGCAGCCATCCCATAGCTCAGCAGCGGCGAAACCACGCCCGAGAGCGGAATGAGGCCCAGCATTCCGCTGGTGATCAGCACCAGTTGCAGGGCCGTGGCGATCACGATGCCCGTGCCGAGGAAAAAGCTGAAGGTGGAGCCGGTACGCAGCGCAATGGTGAGGCCGCGTTGCAAGAGCACGGCGTAGAGAACCAGCACGGCCACGATGCCGAGGAAGCCCAGTTCTTCGCCGATGGCCGCCACGATCATGTCGGTGTGGGCGGCGGGGATCGTCAGGGGGCTGCCCTCGCCGATGCCCTGTCCCGTCAGGCCGCCCGCCGTCAGTGCCCAGAAGGCGTGCGCCAGGTGCTCGCCGCCCTGCGCCACGTTGTCCCACGGGGAGAGCATCATCCGAATCCGGCTCACCACCGTGCCGACCAACTCGAATTTATAGCACAGCCAGAAGCCCGTTACCAGTCCGCCAAAGCCAAGCCCGACCGCCAGCCAGCGGCGCCGAACGATGCCGTAGAGGATCAGGAACGTAGTGCAGATGACGAGGGCGGGTCCCAGGTCGCTCTGGAAATAGAAAAAGAGCAGTGCAACGCCCACACCGAAGATGATAGGCAGGACATAGACGAGGCGCGGTATCTTCAGGCGCAGGCGTCGTACCCAGTTGGGTAGCCCGCCGTGCTGTTCCAACTCGCGCAGAAATTCCCAGTTGCGCGCAAAGTAGCCTGCGAAGAAGACCAGCAGGCTGGCCTTGATCGCCTCCATCGGCTGAAACCCAAACAGGTTCACCTTGGCCCCGCTCCCCGCCGGGCCGGTGCCGAGCGTGAGCAGCGCCAGCGAGCCCAGGGCGGCCAGGCCCAGCCAGAGGAAGCTTTTGGTGCTGCCGTAGCTCAAGCGATAGCCCCAGCGTTGCACGTCGATCTGGCTGGTGAACAGCAACAGGGCTCCGCCGACGGTGCTTCCCCACACGACGTTGTTGACCAAAAGACGGTCGCGCAGGGGGTCCGGCATGCCCAGCATGAAGATGAAACTGAGGCCCAGCAACATCAGCACCACGGGGAGCAGCAGCGGATCGCCGGCAAAACGGCGCTTCGTCCAGAAAATGTGGATGCCCCAGAAGAGGCCGAAAAACACCAGCGCCAGCAATCCGGTTGTCTTGTTGAACCCGCCGGGCGTGCGGGCCAGAAAGGTGGGCTTGAGGCGTGTAAACGTGGTCGTCAGGAGGAGCGTCGGACGGTGCGCACGCGCGCGGAAAGGGATGGTGACGTTGGCCGTCAGGCTGTCCTCAATGCCTTCGCGAAAGGTGTAGTAGCGTTTGAGAGGACGAACCGTGTACGCCCGCCCGGCTGCCAGGCCGGTGAACGCGTACGCGCCGTCTTCGCCCGTCCGCAGCGTGTCGCTGCGCTCGCTTCCGGCAAGCGTCACCAGCGTACCGGGCATCGGCTTGCCTTCCAGGTCGATGACGCGCCCGGCGATGGCGAACCCCGATGCGGGCACCGGCTGCCGGGCCGGGTAGGGACGAGGCGCTTTCACCTCCTGCTCGAACAGGTCGGGGGTGAAGCCTTCTCCCTGCACCACGCGCTCTTTGAAATGGTCGCCGCCCTTTTCGTAGGCGTCCTTAGCATCCACGGCCAGGACGTTCAGGTATCCCACGTTGGGTATTTTGCCTCGACCGAAACGCGCGGCATCCCGGCGTTTTCTCACCCCCTCCAGGATATGATCGGCGGCAAAGCGGCGGTCGGCGGGGGTAGTGTAATGCGGTGTCAGGAAGGGAAGGAGCGGCTCGGCGCTTTCGAGCGTGTTCAGGTCGATCAGGGTGCCTTCGTCGAGGCGTATACGGACCTCGTCGAAGTGTTCCGTCTTGGCGCTGTAGGCCAGCCAGAGTCCAAAGGCTATCGTCAGCGAAGCGGCCAGCAACCAACGGCGTTCCCGCCGGCGCAAGGCCGTGGCGGCTTCGGTAATAGATCCCGTGCGTTTAACAACGACCGTCGGCATAAGGATGGCTCAGGGTTGGTGGCACAACGTCAGGGGGCTGCTATTTTTGTGACAAACTCCATAGGATCAGATGGAGTTACGACATCGACCTAATAAAGGATTTCGGCCCGGGGCAACAGGTGCCGGAGTCGTTCGATTTCGTCTTGTGGAACAGGGTTTCCCTCCAGATTGAGCCATACCAGGTTGGTCAGGTGGCCCATCGGTTCCGGGAGGCTTGTTAGCTCATTGTTCGCCAGGCTCAGCAAGTTCAGATTTCGTAAGCGGGTGATCGATTCGGGCAGGCTCGTCAACTGGTTATCATCAAGGAATAATTCTTCCAGGCGGCTCCATTGATCGATGGATTCGGGCAGGCGCTGTAGATCGTTGTCGGCCAGGTTCAGGGTGCGCAAGGCACGCAGTTGCAAAAGGGGCTCCGGCACGTTGGTCAGGTTGTTCTCCCAGAGGTACAGCCTGCGCAGGTCGGTCAATTGGGCAAGGGAAGCGGGTACGTCCTTCAAGTTGTTGTCCCCCAGGTGCAGGATGTGCAAGCCGGACAGGCGTGTGACGGCTTCCGGAAGACGGCGCAGACGGTGGCTCGACAGAGCCAGCGTAGTAACCTCGGCAGGATTCTGGAGCGCTTCCTGCAAGGGGGTGGGTGTCACCACGCTCGGGTAGAGCCAGTAGGCCAGGTAGCTCACGGCAAGGAGCACGAGGACGGCCAGGGTGACTACTCGCCCTTTCCGAGGCGGTGAAGTCGGGGATGTTTTTTTGCGGCGAACCGGTTTTTTCTTCCTCTTTTTGGGATCGCGGCCCCGCGCGCGTTTTTGCTTTTTACGATCCGGTTTGTGCGCGTCTGCATCAGCATCAGCGTGCTGCTTTGCGTCCTGGTCCTCTTTTTCTTTGTCAGGCGGTGGTTGTTGTTCGTGCTGCCCTGACGGAGGTGTATCCTGTTGCGAGGCGAGGCCGTTTCGCAAGGCTGCGGCTAACGCCGCTCCACTGTCGAAGCGATCTTCGGGCGTTTTGGCCAGGCATCGATCCACCACGTCCGAGAGCCACTGCAGCACCTCCGGCACACGCTCGCGCACCGCTTGAGGGGGTTGGTTCTTGATGTTCGCCAGCAGCACTTCGAGGTGCATACTCTGGAACGGCACCCTTCCCGTCAGGCACTCGTAGAGCACCACGCCCAGGCTGTAGAGGTCGCTGTGATGGCCGATTTCCTGGGCGGCGGCTTGCTCCGGGCTCATGTATTCCGGGGTCCCCAGCGTGTGGCCGCGCTTCGTCAGCTTGTGGGTGAACGAAGCCTGAGCGATGCCGAAGTCGATCAGGATGGGCCGTTCATCTTCGGCCCGGATCATGATGTTGCTGCTCTTGACATCGCGGTGGGTGACGCCCTTGCGGTGCGCAAAGTCGAGGGCCTCGGCGATGGGAGCAATCACCCGCACCGCTTCGTCGGGGGCCAGCCGCCCTTTGGCCCGGATGCGATCTGAGAGGGTTTCGCCCTCGATGAAAGCGACGGCGATGTAGGGCCGTCCATCGTGGACGCCGAAGTCGTAGGTGGTGACGATGTGGTCGTGTTCGAGTTGGGCACCGGCACGCGCTTCGCGTTCGAAGCGCGCATAGGCTTCGTCGTTGACAAGCAGATGAGGCGGCAGGATTTTGAGTGCAACGGTGCGTCCGAGGGGTTTGTGGCGGGCTTTGAGGATGGTAGCCATGCCTCCCTCGCCGAGTTCGGCAAGGATCTCATAGTCGCTGCCTACGCGGGTACGAATGGTTTCTGACATGACCGGGGGGATACGGTTAGTTGCCTGACATTCGTCGCAGAGCGCGTTGTGCTCTCGTGTGCCCTTGTTCGGCGGCTTTGCGGTACCATCTCAGGGCTTGTTCGTCGTTTCGCGTGGTGCCTTCTCCACGCCAGTACATCCTGCCGGCGTTAAACTGCGCATTGGCATGGCCTTGCTCTGCGGCTTTGAGATACCACTGTAGGGCCTCTTCGTCGTTTTTTTCTACACCACGCCCTTCTCGGTACATGAGCCCCAGGTTATACTGGGCCATGGCATAGCCCTGGTCGGCGGCTGCGCGCAACCAGCGTACCGCTTCGGTGTCGCTTTGGAGAGCGCCTCTGCGGTTTTTGTACATCAGGCCCAGCAGGAATTGTGCCTCGGCGTTTCCCTGTTCGGCGGCTTGAAGCATCCAGGTGGCCGCTTCCACAAAGTTTTGCGGGACGCCCTGGCCCGTGCCGTACAGCTTGCCGAGTTGGAGCTTGGCTTCCGCCGAACCTCGCTCCGCAGCTTGATGAAAGAGAGCCAGCGCTTCCGTGTAGTTTTCGGCACTTAAAGCGGCTTCTGCCTGGCGCATGAGGTCGGCAACCGACGGCGGCGGGGGCGTCGGATCGACCGGGGGTGGAGGCGGCGTCACCACGGTGTCCTCTTCGACGGGGACGATGGCGCTGTCCGGGGTGCTGGTGTCGTCGTTGCCCTCTTCCAGTTCCGTATTGCCGGCGAAGCCTTCGTCCTGTTCTTCGGCTGGCGGATCGTGGACATCGAACCACCCGGCAAGATAGCCTCCCCCGCCGAGGGCGAGCAGGCTGCCTATCAACACCCCGCCGACCCATATTGTGATGGACGAACGCTTCGGGCCGCGTGCCCTTTTTCCGTGCTCAGACGCTCCGGAGTCAGGCGCTTTGACCTTTGCAGATGCCTCATCCCGGGAGGCAAGGGCCGGGATGACGGCTTCGGTTGCTTCACTGGGAGGTGCTGTTGAAGGGCTTGCAGGTTCCTCCGGTCGGGCGAGCGCCACGGTGTTGTCGGCGAGTCCGGAGCGGAGCGCGGCGGCCAGCACGTCGCCGTTCGGATGGCGGTCCTCCGGCTTTTTAGCCAGGCAGCGATCCACCACGTCCGAGAGCCACTGCGGCACCTCCGGCACGCGCTCGCGCACGGGCCGGTGTGGTTCGTGCTTGATGTTTGCCAGCAGCACTTCGGTGTCGGGGCTCTGGAACGGGACGGTACCCGTCAGGCACTCGTAGAGCACCACGCCCAGGCTGTAGAGGTCGCTGTGATGGCCGATTTCCTGGGCGGCGGCTTGCTCGGGGCTCATGTACGCCGGGGTGCCCAGCATGTGGCCGCGCTCGGTCAGCTTGTTCATGAACGAGGCCTGGGCGATGCCGAAGTCGATCAGGATGGGCCGTTCATCTTCGGCCCGGATCATAATGTTGCTGCTCTTGATGTCTCGGTGAATGACGCCCTTGCGATGTGCATAGGCCAGCGCTTCGGCAATCGGCGCGATCAAACGCACGGTTTTTTCAGGGGAGAGACGGCCCTGCGTGCGGATGCGCCGGGTCAGGGCTTCGCCCTCGATGAACGCGACAGCGATGAACGGCTGGCCCTCATAGATGCCGAAGTCGTAGGTGGTGACGATGTGGTCGTGTTCGAGTTGGGCCCCGGCGCGCGCTTCGCGTTTGAAACGCGTGCGAATCTCCTCGTTGGCCAGGAAGCGATAGGGCAGCAACTTGAGCGCCACGATGCGGCTGAGTTCGAGATGCTGCGCCTTGAACACCTCGGCCATGCCGCCCTCGCCCAGTTGAGCGAGTACCTTATATTCTCCGGCTACATGAGTGCGTCGTGTTTGGGGCATGATCAGGGGGATTGTTGAGCGTTCACTATCTCATAAAGACCGCTTCACCCTATTCCTGGTAACAGTAGTAAATCTTCTTCTAAACATAAAGTTTTATTGCGTTTCGGATGCAGGCAGTGTATGGATCACGGGCGATTGTTTTCCCCGAGTAGAACACGCACGCCCTCCTCTCGGTCGTTGGTTTCAGGCAGAGTGTTGAGCCTGCGCATTCGGTAAAGTACGGAATCCAGGCGGATCTCGATGTCGGTGGTACCATGGTCTTCAATCCTGTTACCTTGCAGGTCGAGAAGGAGGCTTGGCACGAGGACGATCCCGGCGTCTCCATTCGCATAGATTTCGTTACCCGTGATGCGAATGCGTTCGTGCAGGCCGCGCACGATGACGCCGATTCCTGCATTGCGCGCGATTTCGCTGTTTTCGAGCACGACCTGCGAAGCGGTCGCTCCTGCTTCCAGGTCCACGCCGGCGCGGAGGGTGCCGGTGATGGTAACGTTGTCGATGCGAATCGCCGCGTTGCGAGCGAGGATACCCACGGCAAACGAATCTTGCGCCGTCTCCTGCGAAGTGGTGTCCGGACCGATGGCGAACCCGATGACGGCGGCCCCCGCAACGCCTTCGGCCTCGATAGCGGCGAGGAGGCCCGGCCCTGACGAATCGGGCGGTACAAGGCGGGCGGTGCCCGGTTCCGCACTCTGGAGGGTGACGCTGTCGCGAAGCTGAATCGTTTCGCGATACAGCCCCGGTGGGATCAACACGGTATCGCCGGGACGAGCCCGGTCGAGTCGCTGCTGGATCGACACGAGGGCGCCGTCTGGAGGGATGGCCGGCGGCGTTTCTTCGGGCGTCGGGGAGGGCGTGTCGGTCCGGGAGGGCGGCGGGGAAGGCCAGAAGGTCCATACGAGGTAGGTCGCAGCCAGCAGGGCCAATGCGGCGGCGATCCCGTAGGTGAAGTAGCGCCAGGGCGAGGGGGGAGGCGAGGCATCGGGAGTATGGGGCCTGCCGTCGTCGGAAGCGGGTAGATCGGCCTCGGGCGTTGGGTGTGATGCCTGCAAGGGGGGAGCCTGCGGGCGTGACGGGTAGATGCCCGTGTCTACGTCGTAGGGGGAGGGCTTTTTTTTATTGGTTGCTTCAAAGGGCGTCTTGTGTGCGCGTTCGAAGCCGGGGCCTTCCACCACGATCACGGTGATGTTGTCGGTGCCGCCGGCTTCGTTCGCGGCACGGATAAGCGCTTCGACCGCCGCCTGTGGATCGCCGGCGTTTTCGTAGATGAGTTGAAGTAGATTGCGTGACGGCACGAGGTCCGTCAGGCCGTCGGTGCAGAGCAGCAGGGCGCAGTTCGGTTCGAAAATGGTTTCGAGGATGTCAATGAAATACTCATCGTCGGGTTCATGCAGTTCGGACCCCACGTCGCGCAGGATTTCATTACGACGAGGATGGTGCATGGCTTCGTACTCGCTCAACGCGCCGCTGTCTTCGCGCAGGCCCACAAACGAGTGATCGCGGGTGAGTTTTTCGATCTGATGGTTCCGAATCTTGTACAGGCGGGTGTCGCCGACGTGGGCGGCAAAGAGGTGGTCGTTTTCCAGGAGGGCGACGGTCAGCACACAGGCCATGCCCGAAAGGGCGAGGTCTTCCTGGCTACGCCAGTAAATCCGGTTGTTGGCGTTGGCGACGGCTTCGCGCAGGCGCATTGCGGGCGAGTCGGTGCGGTTGGCGAGCCGTCGATGGATGACCTCACGGGCCTCGGCGGCAGCCACTTCGCCGCCGGCATAACCGCCGACGCCGTCGATGACGGCGAAAATGCCCTGGTCCGGGACGCAGAGGAAGGTGTCCTCGTTGGATTCGCGCTGTCTGCCCGTGTCGGTGGCAGCGCCGGCCCGTACGGTCGTATTCAGCATACCATTCTCGCGTTGCGTGCAAGTAGGAAGCCTCTCATCGGCTACGTTGGTCTGTATGGTGCTGCCACAGCAACCCTCCGGCCACGGCCAGCAGCACGATGAGAAAGAGGAAGTCGAACATCAGACCAGGCTTTTAAAATCGATGAACAGCACCCCTGCCAGCCCGATGGTTGTCTCCGCCGGGATCGCCTCCCAGTGATCCCGGTCGCGCCGGGTGGCTTTATCCAGGCTCGGCGTCACCGGGCGGCCGTCGATGGTGGTGCCGAAACTACTGATGTCTTTGATGAGGAAGGTGTTCTGGTCCGGGTTATAGCGGAGGCGCAGGTGTTCGCGTGATACATCGGGCAGGGTTTTTAGCGGCACATGCACTTCATCGTTGTCGTCGTCGCCCCGTCCCACCACAATTTCAGTTTGTGTCATCGTATAGGTGCGCGGTCCCTGGTCGTCCTTGAACGAGAGCCGGGCCAGCGGGCGTCCCGGCGCTGCGGGTTCGTCCGTTGCTTCGGCTTGTTTGGGAGTATTCGGAAGGACGGTCCGTACGGTTGCGTCGGGTTCGGCGATGGAGGGGACGGAGGCCAGGGTGGCGTGTTCGTCGGGGCCGAGCAGGTGTGTTTTAAAGCTGCCATTCACGTCGCGCACGGTGAGCTTGAGCGTCTTCGGCCCGGCCAGGTTGCTGCCGGTACGCCGGGGAGCCCTCAGTTCCGCTTCGACGGCAATGTACCCCAGGTTGTCTCCGGCATCGAACGTCGTGTCGAACTGGATATTCCAGGTATAACCTGCCTGTTTGTACTGCGCCGGGGGGAGCCGTTTGGCCGAAGCGTCGGCGGCCTTCTGCAGCCACGAAAGGCGGGCGATGCGCTTGAGCCAATCCGCCAGGCGCTGGAGGAGATGCGGTGTGCCCGATGTGTTCAACCGTTCCAACTCTTTGTTGAGACGAATCTCGGCCCGCTCCCGGATCAGCGGGAATATTTCTTCTAACTCTTTAAAGGCGTCGGGGTGGAGCCGTACGGAATACTCGGAGGGTACGAGGCTAAATTCGACGTCGAAAGGCTCGGTGCCTTCTCGCATAGCCTCGACAATAGTGTCGATGATCGTCTTTGCGTCCGGACGCCTTGCAGTGTATTCTTGCATATCAAATGTCAGAACGGAGTCGCGCGGTCAATGCGGGTCTGTGTCCTCTACAATACTAGTTTATCATGGTCGAGGTCAAATGCAAGAGGTGTTCGGAAAAGCGAGGGTCCGGGATGCCCGTTTACCTGGAAGAGAAACGAAACTTGATGCCCAGGATGATGGCCGTGACCACCGAGCTGAAAACCGCGATGAGCACGCCCAAGAAGCTGGCTCCCAAGGCTTCGTCGGAATAGAGGGACGGGTCGCTGAAATCGCCCAGGCCGAACTCCATTTCGAGCATAATGATCGAGAGGGCGGCGGTAAACAGGACACCGAGGAATGTGCCGAGGATGAGGCCGCGCCACACGCGGCTTTTTTGTTTGCTTCCCGCCAGGAACGTCACGATAGCGCCTGTCAGGGCCGGGGTGAGGCTTAACACATGGAACGTATGGAATGCTTCGGGCAGGGAGATGGCACCGAAATCCTCATAGAGAATCATCAGGACAGGGACGAGGCCCAGCAACAGCCATAACCTGAAGGCGATTCGTGCTCTTGGTCGTCCTGCTTTTTTGTCTGTTCGCGTGGCCGTCGGTTTTGTTTTGGCCGGTTTGGGTAACGGTGACTCTTGTTGAAGCGGAGCCGGTGCCGTCGTTTGAATATGCATCTTCTTTTTTACGGCCTTAGGACGGCGTCTCTGGCGGCGCTTTGTGCGCGTCGTGTCCGGTGCTTTTGGTTGGACCGGCGGCGCATGGTTTGAGGATGATTCGACGGGTGCTTGTGGTTCGAGCACGTCGTCCGTCGGAGGCGTTGAGGCAACGGCGGGGGTTTCCGTAGGAGCAGGCTCGGGAGGAGGCGACGCATGTTCATCCTGGAGAGGTGGTGCTTCTTCGGATAAGGATGCTGGGACGGGCGTTTTGTGATGTTGCCCTGCGGCCCGGCACAGGGCATCGGCCAGTTCGGCTCCCGTTTGGAACCGGTCGTCCGGGTCTTTGGCCATGCACTTGGCGATGGCCTCGGTCAGCCACGCCGGGACGTCGGGACGTTGTTCGTGCAGCGGAGGGGGGGGTGCATGCAGTACTTCGTGGAGCAGTTTCGACAGCGACGTAAGGCTGTCGCCCTCTCGCTGAAACGGCATCCGGCCTGCCAGGCATTCGTACAGCACGACTCCCAGGCTATAGAGATCCGACCGGATATCGAGCGTCTTGCCGTCGGCCTGTTCGGGGCTCATAAATTCCGGTGTGCCCATCGCTCCCTGGGTGATGCGCGGGAGCGTCGAAGTGAACGCAATGCCGAAGTCGGTCAGCATGGACCGGCCTTGCGGGTCGAGTATGATGTTGGACGGCTTCAGGTCGCGGTGGACGAGGCCGCGGCTCTGCACGTGATCCAGCGCTTCGGCCATTTCGATGCCCAGCTTGCACACCTCCTCGACGGGCAGCGGGCCGCGTTCCTGGAGCACCTCTCGCAGGTTTTTGCCCTCGACAAATTCCATGGCCAGATAAGGAAAGCCGCTCTCCACCCCGGCATCGAAGACGGTGACTACGTTGGGATGCTTCAGCCGTCCCAGCGCGGCGGCTTCCCGCTCGAACCGTTGCAGCGCTTCGGCGTCGTTGCGCAGCGCCGGGGGCAATACTTTGAAGGCGACCAGCCGGCCTACATACTTCTGGCGCGCTTTATACACAGCGCCCATACCGCCACTGCCGAGTTCATCCAGCAATTCGTAGCGTGTAAAGACCGGTGTGCGCGTCGTTTCGGGCATGGGGGTAGAGGAAAAAGTGACGACCTTAAACCTACCTACGAAGATTCATTCGATCCGGGTTCATCAGGGCGACAACCCTGTGTAACTACGATACATTGCGTTAAGATGCCATACATCCTCTTATTCTTTACGCGGCGTCGGGAGATCAAGTAACAGATCACGCCGGAAACAGGGGCGTCAGGCGCCGTAGCGGGGAAAGAGCATTGCCCGGCGCGTGCGAGGATCCTATCTTCACTGGTGTCGGCTGCGTCACCGTTGGTAGGTGCCGCGCTGCCGAACGCCGACGTGCAAAGCGTTCCGGGGCCGAAGCGCCCGCGCCGATCTGCAATGGGCGCGGTGCCGGCTTTGTCGCTTGTAGGTGGATGGGCGTGTGCTGCTTGCTATTTCATACACTTGCTGGAGGTGATCGATATGCTCTT
>JBHHWM010000101.1:0-15429 GCA_046756545.1 Rhodothermales bacterium
TGCCGGACTCGAACTCGACATTTTTGCACTGCGTCCTCCGGTAGACACCCACTTCCAAGATGCTATTTCCAGGGTGCGCGCACCGGTGCATTACCTGGCTACCCTGAACAAGGCCTCCGACCTGTGGCGAGCGTTGGAGGCGGCGAGCGAGGTCATCCCCGAAATCTGGGCTGCGTTTCCCTCCGCCCGTGGCGAAGACGTCCGCGACATCTATTACGCGGCCCAGCTTGCGCGGCACGTACGACGGGCCGGTATCTCGCATCTGCACGCGCATTTCGCCACGTCGGCCACCACCGTAGCCCGCCTCGCCGCCCACTTCGCCGGCATCTCGTACACGTTCACGGCCCATGCCAAAGACATTTTCCACGAAAGCGTTCAGCCGGACGACCTCCGGAGGAAGCTGCGCGACGCCGCCGCCACCATCACGGTGAGCGACTATAACACCTCGTACCTGCACGAACACTACGGCATGGCGGCGTCCCGCGTCAGGCGCATCTACAACGGGCTGGAACTGAGCACCTTTCCTTACACGGCCCCCGACGACCGGCCGCCGCAGATCATCGCCGTGGGGCGTCTCGTCGAGAAAAAAGGCTTTGCTGATCTGATCGACGCCTGCGCGCTGCTCGCCCGGCGCGGGCTCCGCTACACCTGCCAGATTATAGGAAGCGGCCTGCTCGAAGCGGATCTGCGCGCCCGGATCGTGCAGTTGGGCCTTCAAGATCAGGTACGGATGCCGGGGCCTCGTCCCCAGCGCGACGTCATCGACCACATCCGGCAAGCCGCCGTTTTTGCCGCGCCCTGCGTGATCGGGCAGGACGGGAATCGCGACGGGCTGCCCACGGTGCTGCTGGAAGCGATGGCGTTGGGGACACCCTGCATCTCGACCGACGTAACCGGCATCCCCGAAGTGCTCCGCGACGGCGAAACCGGACTCATGGTGCCCCGGCACCATCCCGAAGCGCTGGCCGATGCGCTCGAACGCCTCCTCTTCGACGCCTCCCTGCGCACGCGGCTCGCCGGACAAGCGCGCCGCCTGATCGAGGCCGAATTCGACATCCATCGTAATGCCGCGCGTATCCGCTCGGTGTTCGAGACGTGCCGGTGGACCGGCGACAGCGTTCCTCGAAGCCGGCCTGTGTGGGGGGAGGTAGCCTGATGCGGATCGCCTATCTCTGCGCCGACCCCGGCGTTCCGGTTTTCGGCACGAAGGGGTGCTCCGTGCATGTTCAGGAAGGCATCCGGGCGCTGCTCGGTCAAGAAGCACAGGTAACGCTTTTCGCCTCGCGCCTGGGAGGTACGCCGCCCGCCGACCTCGAAGCCGTCCCCGTCCATCGGTTGCCCCGCCTGCCCAAGGGAGACGCGGCAGCCCGCGAACGAGCCGCCCTGGCCGCCAACGACGACCTCGCCTCGTTGCTCGAACGCGAAGGCCCGTTCGACCTGGTGTACGAACGCTATGCCCTCTGGAGCTATGCGGGGATGGCCCATGCGCGCAAGCACCGCATTCCAGGCGTGCTCGAAGTAAACGCCCCCCTGATCGACGAGCAGGCCCGGCATCGCCGCCTGGTAGACCGGGAGAGCGCCGAATGGGTAGCGAGCCGCGTCTTCAGCACGGCCTCCGTCCTCCTGGCCGTATCCCGCGAGGTGGCAGCCTATGTAGCGACGTACCCTGACACACGCGGTCGTATCCACGTCGTCCCCAACGGCGTGAATCCCGAGCGTTTCAGGCCCGGCGTGGTGCCGACGGCTCCCGCCCCTCCGGGCACATTCACGGTTGGTTTCGTCGGCAGCCTGAAGCCCTGGCACGGGCTGGCCCATCTGGCCGAAGCCTTTACGGTGCTCCACCGCTATGCGCCCGCTACCCGCTTGCTCATCGTGGGCGACGGACCGGAACGCGACCGGCTGGAAGCCGCCTTATCACAACACGGAGTCGCCGACGCGGCGCTGTTCACGGGAGCCGTCCTTCCCGAGAAGGTACCGGGCCTGATCGCCTCGATGGACGTGGCCGTCGCGCCCTACCCGAAGCAGGCCCCCTGCTACTTTTCCCCCTTAAAAATCTTCGAGTACATGGCTTCGGAGGTTCCGGTGATTGCCAGCCGTGTGGGGCAGATCTCCGAGGTGATCGAGGACCGCGTGAGCGGGCTGCTGTGTCCGCCGGGAGATGAAGGAGCACTGGTAACCGCCCTGATCAAACTGTGGCGCGAACCTGCGCTGCGCGCTCGCCTTGCCGAAGCCGCACGTGCCCGGATAGTACGCGACCATACCTGGGAAGCGACGGCCCGTCGCGTGCTTCATTTGGCCGGTTTCGAACCTGCAGCGCAGCCTCGTGGCGCGGAGGCCGGCGTATAATGGGACGTCCTAAGACGCTGCATCAGGCGCTGCCGAGCCTCTGGCGCACCCTCACCTATTTCTGGCCCTACACCCGACGGCACCGCTCGCTCATTGCCGGGTCGTTCGCAGCCCTGTTTGCCATGGTAGCGCTGCGCGCGCTGGAGCCCTGGCCCCTGAAGTTTGTCTTCGATTACGTCATTCCCTTCGACGGCACCGACCGCGCCCTGGAATCCTCTGTTCTCGACACGCTCGATCCGATGATCCTACTCACCGGGGCCGCCCTGGCCCTGGTAGGCATCATCGGGCTGCGGGCGCTGGCCATGTATTTCAACAAGGTCGGGTTTGCCCTGGTGGGCAACCGGGTGCTGACCGACGTGCGGGGCGCGCTCTACCGGCACCTGCACTACCTCTCCCTCTCGTTTCACCACCGAAGACGGAGCGGCGACCTGATCGTCCGGGTTATCGGCGACATCGGCCTGCTCAAGGATGTGGTGGTGACGGCCTTTATGCCCCTCGTAGCCAGCCTCCTGGTTCTGCTCGTCATGGCGGGCCTGATGCTCTGGCTCCACTGGAAGCTGGCCCTGCTCGTCCTGGTCACGCTGCCGCTCTATGGCGTCCCCACCTCCCGTTTAAGCCGGCGCATCCAACAGGTCTCGCGCAAACAGCGGAAGCGGGAAGGGGCCATGGCTTCAACCGCCGCCGAGTCGATGGGGGCCATCCAGGTAGTGCAGGCCCTCTCGCTTGAAGATACCTTTGCCGAGGCGTTTTCGAGCCAGAATAAAAAGAGCCTGAAGGACGGGGTGAAAGCCAAGCGGCTGGCGGCCCGCCTGCAAGGTACCGTGCAGGTGATGATCGGCCTCTCGACCGCGCTCGTCCTGCTCTACGGCACCCGCCTCGTGCTGAGCGGAACCCTCACCCCGGGCGACCTGCTCGTCTTCCTGTCCTACTTGAAGGCCATGTTCAAGCCGATGCAGGACTTTGCCAAGTACACGAGCCGCCTGGCCAAAGCGTCCGCCGCCAGCGAACGCGTGCTCGACCTCTTCGACCGCACGCCGGACGTCACCGACCGCCCCGATGCCGTGCAGGCCCCACCCTTCAAGGGACTCGTCGTGTTCGACCATGTCCGCTTTTCCTACGAGCCCGAGCAACCGGTCTTGCACGCCGTCAACCTGGTGGCGCGTCCGGGACAGCGGGTGGCGGTGGTCGGCCCTTCAGGAAACGGCAAATCAACCCTGGTCAGCCTGATATCCCGGTTGTACGATCCCACCGAGGGTCGCCTCTTGATCGATGGGCGGGACATCCGCGCCTACACCCTCGCCTCGCTACGCGCACAGATCAGCGTCGTGTTGCAGGATACCGTGCTGTTCGCCGCCAGCATCCGGGACAACATCGCCTACGGAGCCCCCGATGCCACACAGGAAGCCATCGAAGCCGCCGCCCGCCTGGCCAATGCCCATACGTTCATCGAAGCCCTTCCCGAGGGATACGACACCGTCGTCGGGGAGCGCGGCGTGACGCTCTCCGCCGGGCAGCGCCAGCGTATCGCCGTCGCACGCGCGGCGGTGCGGCAGGCACCCATCCTCATTCTCGACGAACCGACCACCGGCCTGGACGAAGCCAACGAACGCGCCGTCATCGAAGCCCTCGAACGGCTGGCCCGCCACCGGACCACCTTCCTGATCACGCATAACCTCCGTCACGTCGCCCGCGCCGACCGGATCGTGTACCTGGAAGAAGGGCACATCCGCGAGTGCGGCACCCATGCCGAACTCATGCAGGCGGGCGGTCGATACGCCGCGCTGTACAGGCTGGAAACGACCGTTCCCGATCCTCATCAACCCGAGGAGGCCCTCCATGCCGTCAGCTAACCCCGACAGGCTTTGCCGCAGCCCGTACGTCTTTGTCGTGGGATGTCCCCGATCCGGCACCACCTTGTTGCAGCGGATGCTCGACAGCCATCCTCAACTTGCCGTGGCGAACGACACCCATTTCATCCCTCGCGCCATCAAGCACCGGGCCGGGGATGTAAACCCACTCCTCACCGACGACCTCGTCGAACGGGTGTACGCCTACCGGCGCTTCTACCGGCTCGGCCTTACCGAGGCGGAAGTCCGCGAAGCCGCCGCTCCGGCGAGCACCTACCGTACCTTCGTGAGCAACCTCTACGCCCTCTTTGCCCGAAAGCAGGGCAAACCGTTGGCCGGTGAGAAAACCCCGGACTACGGCCGTCATCTGCCGCTCCTACACGCCCTCTTTCCCTGGGCTCGTTTCATTCACATCATCCGGGACGGGCGGGACGTCGCGCTGTCTACCCTGGAGTGGGCGCATGAACACAAGGGTCCCGGCAGGTGGGCCTGGTGGCAGGTCGATCCCCTGGCCACCTGCGCGCTGTGGTGGCGCTGGCAGGTGAGCACGGGGCGGCAGAACGGGGCCGCGCTGGGCTCCGACCGCTACTTCGAGGTACGCTATGAAGACCTTGTAGCCCGACCCGAGGCTGTCCTACGCGCTGTGACGGCGTTTCTTCACCTGCCCTATTCCCCCAACATGCCGGCTTTTTTTGAAGGTAAGACGCGCCGCCGGCCCGGGCTCTCGGCCAAGGCGGCGTGGCTGCCCGCTACACCGGGGCTGCGGGATTGGCGCGCGCAGATGCCGAAGCGGGACCGCACCGTATTCGAAGCGCTGGCAGGCGACCTGCTGGCCGCCCTGGACTACGAGATTTCCGGGCCTCCCATCCCCCCGGACGTTGAGATCCTGGCACAAAAAAGCCGCCGATGGTGGGCCGATCAGAACGGGAAGCCCTCTCGCGCGGCGAACCCCTCAGGAGTGGAGGCTTCGCCTGCCCCCCATGCATCCTAGCCGACGAAGGTAGCTATCGTGTCTCTGCATCACGACATGGCCCTGGCCCGGCGCGACCCCGCGTTGCCCGGCCTTCCGACCCTGCTCAACCCGGACGCCTTCATCACCGCGCTGCGCCGATCCATGCCGGAGATCGGGATTGAGGCGGCCCGCCCTGTCTACGTGCGCTACAAGCCGGGCATGAACTGTCTGGTGGCGTACCGGCTCGAAGGACATGGCACGGAGCATCGGGTCTATGCCAAGGCCCATCGCCGCCGGGATCTGACCAAGCTGCAAAAAGCGCGTGAGAAGCCGGGGATGGATACCGCGTTCGGTCCGGGCTGCCGGGTGCTCGAAGACCTCGCCCTCGTCGTGTCCTTCTTCCCGAACGACCTCAAACTCAGCGTCCTCCGCCGCCTGGGCGATGACGCTACCCGGTTGCGCTTGCTCCGACGCGTGTTTCCCGACCGCCCCGCTCTCTGGACCGGCACGGTGCAACCGCTCCGCTACAAGCCGGAACGGCGCTTCGTTGCCCGGTTATTTGCCGAGGGCGCGACCGGGGCGGCGTTGAAGTTCTTTACCGGATCGGGGTACGAGTCGGCCGATGCCGGGAGCCGCGTGTTCCACCCCTGCGGACCGCTCAGGCTCGCGGCACGGATCGGGCGGTCCCGTCGTCACCGGATCCTGGCTTATGAATGGCTGCCGGGTCGCCTGCTGAGCCACGCCCTGAACGAGGAGGCCGTACCTCATGCAGAGGTAGCAACCGTGGGCGCCGCGCTCGCCGCATTACACGGGCAACAACCCGACAGGCTGCCTGCCCTCACTCGCTCGATGGAGACCGCCGCCTTGCTCGCCGTCGCCGAGAGCCTGAGCGTCCTCTGTCCCCCCCTCGCCGCGCGTGCGCGTAGCCTGGCCGCACGCTTCGCCCAGATCCTTCAAAGCCTCCCCGAGGTACGCGTACCCATCCACGGTGATTTCTACGCCAAGCAGATCCTGCTCTCCGGCAGCACCGCCGCATTCCTCGACTTCGACCGCAGTGTGCGGGGCGACCCCGCCGCCGACGCCGGTAACTTCATCGCGCACCTCGAACGCGACCGTCTGCGCGGCACCCTCACTGCCGAGCGGGTCCGGCAGGTCAGGGATGCCTTGTTGGAAGGCTATCGCCATGAAACCACTGTTCCCCTCCCATCGGATCGGATCGATTTCTATACCGCCTCCGGGTTGTTTCAACTCGCGCCGCACCCGTTCCGCTTTCGCGAGCCGGACTGGCCCGCCCGCACCGAGGCGATGCTCGACCGGGTCGAAGCGCTCCTGGATGCTCTTTCCCCCACGCGCTTCTCCACCCCCGATCACGCCGTTCCGGTCCTCGACCCCTTCGACGCCGTCCGGGATCCCGCCATGCCCTGCCTGCCTCCCGCCCTGGACCCCGACGAGGTACGGCGGCAGTTCGCGCCCTTGCGCCCCCGGCTGGCGAGCAACGGTGGAAGGCTGTCTCTTCGTAGCATCCGCGTCCTACGCCACAAGCCCGGGCGGCGGTGCCTGATCGAGTACGTGTTCGACGCCCGCAGCGAAGAAGCCTCCCGGCGCATCGCACTCATCGGCAAGGTACGTGCCAAAGGGCTGGATCGCCGGACCTATCGCCTCGTCGATACACTCTGGCGTTCGGGCTTCCATGCTTCCAGCGAGGACGGCATCTCCGTTCCGGAACCCTTGGGGTGTGTTCCGGCCTTTCGAATGTGGCTTCAGCGGAAGGTGCCGAGAACGCCCGCCACCCTGGTGATGACACAGGCCGACGGATTGGTATGGACCTGCCGCATCGCCGAGGCCCTCCATAAGCTGCACCGGCATGGACCCCTCCCGAAGCGCCGTCACACCCTGGACGATGAGTTGCGCATCCTGCACGAACGGCTCTCGCTCACTGCCCAACGGCACCCCCGGTGGACGCACCGCTTGGACCGGGTTTTACACGCCTGCGAGCGCCTTGCCGCCACCCTCCCCGACCCGGCGCCCGGCCCCATTCACCGCGACTTCTACGCCGACAACGTGCTCATAGGCGAGGATCGGGTATACCTGCTCGACTTCGACCTGTATGGCCTGGGAGATCCCGCGCTCGACGTGGGCAACTTTTTGGGCCATCTCACCGAGCAGAGCCTACGAGTGACCGGCGACCCGGAGGGGTTTGCCGACCGAGAAGCGGCCCTCGAAGAAACATACATTGCCCTTCACGGCGCATCCATCCGTCCTGCCATACGGGCCTATGCCACGCTTACGCTGGTCCGCCACATCCACCTGAGCACCCTGTTCCCCGACCGACGCCCGTTCACCGAGCGGTTGCTGGACCTCTGCGAGCAGCGTCTCCTCGGATCGCCCTCCGCGATGCCCCGTCCGCCTGCGTTTTCCATGACAGCGAGGGACTCCTCATGAAGCGACTTCTTTTCAAAAAGGCGCTGTGCCTGGCGCTGCTCGCTCTATGCCTGGGCACCATCCGCGCACAAAACGCCGTGGATGAAGAAGCATCTCCTCGGGAAGCGAACGGAGAGCCTTTCGCCCGGAACCAGCCCGAAACCGCCCGGCAAGAGGGGCCTTCCCCGCTGAATCATTTTGAGCTTGAGGTGCTTCTTTCCAACAAATACGACACGAACATCGATCATAACGAAGAGCACGTGCCCTCCTACGGCCTGGTGCCCGGCCTGCGCCTCCGCTATCGAAATCGACCCAGCGATCCCCTGCTCATCGTCATCTACACGGTGGCGCGCCACGCCTATACAAACACCGAAAAGTGGGACCGGGTCAGCAACAAGGTGCGGGTGCTCTTCGCGCCGGAACTCACGCGCCGGCTGCACGCCGAGTCCGTCGGTGAAATCTCCCTCCGAGGGTCGTCGGAGGACCGCGACCTGTCGAATCAGTATTTCTTCAGGCAGGGTGTAGAGTACCGGTTTACGCGGAATCACCGGTTGCAACTCTATGGCACGTTGCTATGGAAGCAGATCCCGGAAAACACCAAGAATAATGCCTTCAAACCGCGCCTGGGTGCCCGGTTCGAGCGACGGTTGCCCGAGGGACGCCGGTGGGAGGCCGGGGTGCGCTACGAACGCAATCGCGAGCAGCTACCCCGGGGCAACTACGCCCGCTGGACCTTCGACATGGGCTACCGATTCCCTTTGTTCGACACCGGGGGGCGCGTCCAGGTCGAGCTTAAGTACCGCCGCAAGACGTATGAAGCGCGGTTCGTGGAGATCGAAGACGAAGACGTGTTGAGGCGCGATTATCGCTGGGTGCTAGGGGCGTCGTGGCGGCGCACCTTCGTGGGGCATGCGCAGGTGGAACTGGGGTATCAATTCGAAACGCGCGACTCGAACGATCCGGAGAAACACTTCACCGCCCACCTCATCACGCTGGCACTGGCCTACCGGCTCTAGCGCCGGGCTTGTTTGTTAACCGATGCGAAGTAAACCTAAAGCCTTGATGTTGACCGGGCTCGTTATATCCGACAGCGGTATCTAT
This sequence comes from Rhodothermales bacterium, assembly GCA_046756545.1. Lineage (GTDB taxonomy): Bacteria > Bacteroidota > Rhodothermia > Rhodothermales > JBHHWM01 > JBHHWM01. Next base: position 8,668 of record JBHHWM010000101.1, read on the forward strand.
GCCCCGCGTCACCCCCCCTGCTTGATCCCACCCCCAGAAGAGTACAGTTCTAGAGGTTAGTCAGCCCGGCGGCGACGGGATTCCGGTGGATTTCGAGTTCGATGACTGATGCCCTGACCTTGCAAAAACTCACCCAGACCCTGCGAGAGCGAGGCGTCCGCCTCAGCGTTCAGGGGGGACGCCTCAAGGTCAAGGGGAGCAGGGAGACCCTGTCTCCGACGCTCGTGCAGACCATCCGTTTTAACAGCGCCGCGTTGCTGCGCCAGGCGATGTGCGACGAGTACACACCGCTGCTCCTGGAGCTATGGGGCAGGGACGTGATCGGCCCGCTGGCGTGCTGGATCTGGTTCGAGGTCGAGCGCCTGCCGATGGACACCTGGATTACGACGGGCCTGTATGCCGACCGGGCGCTTTAAAGCGCGTCAAAGAAGGCATCGAGACTGGCCCCAGCTTCCGAAACAAAGCGTACCTGCGCGGGGCACTCATGGCACTGTATGACTATGTGGAATCGAACACGAAGGTTTCATGATCCTACCGCCGGGCCACAAAAGTGTAGAGTACCGGTACCACCAGCAACGTCAGCAGCGTGGCGCTCGTCAGACCCCCGACGATGGCAATCGCCAGCGGCGCACGCAACTCCGCTCCCTCGCCAAAGCCCAGCGCTAGTGGCAACAGCCCCAACACGGTCGTGATCGTCGTCATCACGATGGGCCGCACCCGGTCGTGCCCGGCAGCCAGCACCGCTTCGCGTAGCGGTTGCCCCGCCGCCCGTCGCTGGTTGATGAAGTCCACCTTGATGATCGCGTCGTTGACTACGATGCCCACGAGCACCACCAGCCCCGTCAGGCTCATCAGGTTGATCGCCTGTCCCGTCAGCGCCAAGACGAGCGCCACCCCGGCCCCGGCCAGCGGCACCGCCCCCAGAATCACCCACGGCTGACGCAGGCTCTCGAACTGCGCCGCCAGGATCAGAAAGACCAACAGCAGGCTCAACAGCAGGCTCCACCCGACGGCCCGCAGGCTCGTGCGGAACGCTTCACTTGCCCCACCCACCCGGCCTCGGACCGGTGCCCGCAACACAGCCTCGAACACCTCTTCGATGGCCTCTGTCGCCGAGGCCAGGTCAGCTCCCGGCGCTACGTCGGCCGTCAGGCGCACGATGGAGGTCTGCTCGGTGCGTCTAAGAGCCGCCGGCAGTTCCACGAACGTCGCCTCGACGAACGTGCCCAGCGGCAGCAGATCCTGCCCGGTGGGGATGCGCTCGGCCAAGAGCCGCTCTATCGAGTCGATGTGACGCGCACGCAGCACGATGGGGATCTCTTCGTTGGTCGTACGCAGTTCGGTGGCGTGCCGGCCTCGGGCACCGGCTTCGAGGTAGGCCGTCACGCGGGCAGGGCTGACCCCGAACCGCGCCAGGTTGTCTCGGCGCAGCCTCAGGCGGTAGGCCGGTACCGAGGCGGCGTCGGCCCGGCGCACGGCTGCCAGTTCCGAGCGGGCGCCGAGGGCACGGAGCACCTGCGCTACGACGGCTTCGGCCTCGCGCCGGTCTTCGCTGATCAGATCGACGAGCAGGTCGGCCTCGTCCGTGGCCAGCAGCGCTTCGAGTTGGGTCTGCACCTGCCGGGCCTCCAGCGTCATATCGTCAGGCAGATCCAGCGCCTGCACCTGGGCGATGACGGCCTCGGCCCGCGCCTGCTCCGGCAGAAGCAGCACCAGATCGCCCTCATAAGGCGGACGAGGGTCGAGGTCCAGGCGGGCCTCGTCGCGCTCGCCGAGGTCGGCCAGCACGAGTGTTGCCCATCCTTGCGCGCGCAGGCGCTCTTCCAGCGTGCCGCTGCGCGCGCTGATGAGCGGCAGGTCGGCATCGGGCGGCAGCCGCAGACGCACCTCAACGCGGCCCTGGTCTGCCTTTGGGACGACCTCGCGGGGGAGCGTCCACACCAGGAGCCCCGTCGCAAGGAGCAGGCCCACGCAGACGGTCACCACGCGCCCCCGGTGATCGAGGCTCCACGTGAGCATGCGTTCGTAGAGGGCCATCAGGCCCGAGGTGCGCAAGGCCGTACGTTGGGTGATGCCGGGCCCGGCACCGCGCCCGGCCAACAGCGGCACCACCGTCAGCGCCACCAAGAGCGAGGCCAAGAGCGAGCACACCACGGCCATCGACTGATCCCGAAAGAGCCGCCCGGCCAGACCCTCGACGAACGTGATCGGCAGGAAGACCGCGATGGTCGTCAGCGTGCTGGCAGTGATCGCGCCGGCCACCTCCACCGTGCCGCCGAGGGCCGCCTCCAGCGGCGACCGTCCCGCCTCGCGCAGCCGGGCGATGTTCTCCACGACTACGATAGCGTTATCGACGAGCATCCCTACCCCCAGGGCCAGGCCGCTGAGCGAGATTAGGTTGAACGTCACCTCGAAGAGGTCGAAGAGCACCAGCGTCAGGCCCAGCGACAGCGGTACGGCCACTGCCACGGCCACGAGCGCGCGCACACGGCGCAGGAAGACGAACAGCACCAGGATCGCCAGCAGGCCGCCCAGAAGCACCGCCTGCGTCACGCCCCCGATGGCCTGCTCGATGAAGACGCTCTCGTCCACGACCACGTCCAGGCGAACACCGGGCAACTCGGCTTCCAACTCGCCGAGCACACGGCGGACCTCCTCAGCGGCGCGAACGGTGTTGGCATCCGGGCGTCGTTCGATCAGCAGCAAGAGCGTCTCCGTCCCGTCGAGACGGACGAGGCCCCGACGTTCTTCGACACCCTCGCGCACCTCGGCCACGTCGCGCAGCCGGACCGGCGTGGTGCCCGATTGCAGAACGACCGAGGCGGCAATGTCGTCGATGGTCTTGAATTCGCCGCTGACCTCGACGGCATAGCGGAAGGGGCCGCGCCGGATCATGCCGCCGGGCAGGGCGACGTTGGCCGCGCGCAGGGCACCCGCGATGCGGTCGAGGCTGATGTCGTAGCTGGCCAGGCGGGCCGGGTCGATGAGGATCTCGATGCGGCGTTCGTAGCCGCCGGTGAGGCGCACGCGGGCGACGTCGCGAAGCTGTTCGAGGCGGCGGGCGATGACCTCGCGCCCGATCTGCTTGAGCCCGACGAGGTCTTGCGGTTGCTGGGTTGAAGAAGTGGCATTCGAGGTGTTCGTCGCCGGAGATGAGCCTTGTGCTTCAGCCCGTGGCTCCTCGTCGGCGGCTTCGCGCAGAGCCACCATCATGATGGGCCGTTCGCTCGGGTCGAGGTGCAAGACGACCGGGCGTTCGGCTTCGTCGGGCAGGGCCTCGCCCAGGCGGTCGATCTGCTCCCGTACGTCCAACAGCGCCAGCTCCAGCGGGGCGTTCCAGCCGAAGTCGAGCCGGACCAGGCTGCCGCCGAGCAGCGTCCGCGAGGTGATCCGGAGCAGGCCCGCCGTGCCGGCGACGGCCTCTTCGATGCGTTCGGTGACGGCGCGCTCGACGCGGTCAGGCGGTACGTCGGGGTAGGCCGTCCAGACGACGAGGCCGGGATAGCGCAGGTCCGGCAGGAGGGCCACTGGCAGGCGGACGTAGGCCACCGCCGAGAGCACCATCACCAGCACGTAGAAGGCTGTGACGGTGACCGGGCGGCGCAGGCAGAGCGAGATCAACGCCTTCATACCGCCGGCCTCACTGCGCCTGGGCTCCGTGCGCCTGGGCTATCTCCACAGGGGCGTCGTGGGCCAGGGCAAAGTGCCCGGCCACCGCTACGGTGTCGCCGGGACTGAGCCCTTCGACGATCTCCACGGCCTCGCCCGAACGCGCCCCGACGGTGACGTAGACCCACTGGGCGCGGCCCTGCTCAATGCGAAAGACGAGGTCGCGGCCCTGGCGCACGAGCACGGCGTCGGCGGGCACGACCAAGCGCTCGGTCAGGTGCCGGGTCTCCAGGGCTACGTAGGCGAAGAGGCCGGCCAGAAGCTGTCCGCGCGGGTTAGGCAACGCCACGGTGACGCGGCCTGTACCCGTCTCGGGGTCGATGCTGGGGTTAAGGGCGTAGATGGTGCCGGTGAAGCGGGCGTCGTCGAGCGCGGGCACGCGCACCTGGGCTGAGGCGCCGATGCGCAGGCGGACCAGGTCGGCCTCGAGCACGTCCACTTCGACCTTCATCCGGTCGTCTTCAAGAAGGGCGAGCACCTGTTGCCCGGCTGCCAGGCGTTGTCCGGCTTCGACCTCCAGGTCGGCGATGCGTCCGGTGAAGGGGGCGGTGATCCGGGTGCGGCTGAGGGCCAGGCGGGCGCGGGCCAGGCGCTGTTCGGCCTGCGTCAGGCCGGCGGTGACGGCCTGCACCGCGCCGCGCTGGGCGCCGGAGAGCACCTGTTCGGCGTCGAAGCGCCGTCGTGCTTCTTGGAGTTCGGCCGGGGTGAGTGTTCCCTGGTCGAAGGCCCCTTTGGCTTGCTTTAGGGCCTGGCGTGCCTGTGCTAGCCGGGTGGTATCGCTCGGGGCCGGGGCACCGTCCAGGCGGGTATTGATACCGTACTTCACGCGGGCATCGAGCAGCTCGGCTTCGGCCTCGTGGCGTTCGATCTGCTGGTCGCGGTCGTCGAGACGCAAAAGGAGCGAGCCCTGGTTGACGCGGTGTCCTTCTTCGACGGGGCGTTCGAGGACCAGGCCGCTGACCTCGGCGCTGATGTCGGCGCGTCGCCAAGGAGCCAGGTGGCCCGTGGCTTCTGCTCGCAGCGGAAAGTCGGCAGGGTGTACGACGACGACCTCGACGCGGGCGGTAGCCTCGGCGACGCCGTCGACGGGTGCCCGGTCGTCGGTTGGGGTCTCTCCTGCGAGGGCGGGCCAGAAGGCGTAGAGCAAGAGGCCCCCGACCGCACTGAGCAAGACCACGCCGGCCACGTGCCAGGCGCGTAGGCGACGGCGAGGTGCCCTGGGCTGGCCGTTGCGCTGCGTGGCCTCGCCTGTTTGCGGCTCGGTCGATAGTACGGGTTCAGGCATCCCTGGTATTTTCTATTCTTGAGCGTAATTACTTCAGGTCGATTCTTGCTGGATGAAAACGGAATATGCACGTTCAAGATGACGATTTAAAGGACCAATGGAAACTTGGTTCGCCTGACAAGGCGCTTTTGCGGTGTAGGGTTATTGAGACGGAGGTGGAAGCGGAGGACGAATACGAGGTCAGCGGGATGCAAATCAGCCGTCGATGTCTGCCTGAAAACCACATGCTCTGGACTTACTCCGAGCCCATCCATCACGTAATATACAGGCATCTCACCCCGCTTCTTCAAATAGAAACTGGACATCCCCAAGAAAATTGATCGTAGAGGTTATGTTTTCGGGCTTATTGTGTCTATAAGGATGAAGGGTTCCCGCACCTTCTGAATACCCCACCGGAGGCATACCGTCGTCTCCTCGAAAGATCGCCTGGCCTCGAAGCTGCCCATTGGGTGATGGGGAGGACGCGGGCTTAGTCCCGCTGTTTGTATGCTCTCCTGCGGATGAGGATCGACACGTAGCATCTGGTCCTGTGATGCTTGCTTCAGCGAAGGAAGCGCCGCGAACAGGGGTGAGATCGGGGACGAGAAGGCGTTAAGACATCCGGTTTGCGATGTTTCCTCCGTATATCATCCGCTCGTTTTCATGTCGCCGATTGAAAAGGATCAACTTATTCAGAGAGTCCTTGCGAAGGTACGCGGGGAGATCTCCGTGTTAGATGGCTATCCTCCCGACGTGCAGCGAGTGCTGGAGTGTTTGCGCGATCATCTCTTCGAAGAGGCGTGTAATGTTGATGCCATTTTGGAATGCAGCGGTGTTTTAAGCCCCAGTCTCCATGCGCGGTTCAAGTACCACGTTGGGACGACCATCCGGAGCTTTCTGGAGCAACAGCGCCTAAAGGCCGCGAAGCAATTGTTGCAGGACGCTGGACTGGAAATCTACTTGATCGCCTTCAGCGTCGGATATGCGAATTACCGAACGTTTGACCGGGCCTTTCGACGCTGTTTAGGATGCACGCCCACGGTGTATCGTGAGAAAATGTCTAGAGAAAATGTCTAGAGAAAATGTCTATCGATTTAGTATGCGGTTGCACATTATCTACCTATAAAGTGATCTGCCCAATTGGAATCATGGACAAGGTTACCATCGCGCTTTACTTCATTGGTTGCATTTTTCTTGGCCTTGCAGCCAAAGTCTGGTACGAGGCCAAAACCATACCTGATGAGAAGAAATACTTCCTTGCAGTCGATGAACCGTTCGACTTTCAAATGCTCGTGACTACAGGCGGCTATGACGTCTATGGAGCTTCCAGTACCGTCGTGCCGGAACACATATTGGCTATCTATACCATGCCCCCCGAGCGATGTGCGAATTGCCTGAATGACGTTCGTGTATATAGCCGGTTGTTCGAAGAACAGGGCTTCGAAGGAAAGCCTGTGCAGAATAAAGTCGTTGTCGTGGCCACGGATCGGAGACAAGCTGCACGCTTTGCCAAGACGGCTGATTTCCAGGTGCCAGTGATGTACGGGTACGATGCGTTGTTCGGCCCTAGGCTACCGGCGTTCGGTACGACGACGGTGCCGCGACAACTGTTGCTTATTGAGCCTGCCACCAAGCGGCTGTTCTTTCGCGCGCGCTTGGCCAGCGGTAGTCCTTCGTCGCCAGAGGCCAGAGAGGAGATTCTCCATGCGGCTCAAAAGGCGTATGATGCCTTGTCCAGATAGGGCATCCCTCGTTTCTTAACCATTCCTTCAACGGAGGTAAGCACTATGAAAAGAGGCACCCGTTTCAACTCACTCAAACGCGCCATC
>JBHHWM010000102.1:0-15253 GCA_046756545.1 Rhodothermales bacterium
CCACTGCTGCTAAACACACCGGACGATATGGTTCTCAACCCTTAATTCGCATTGATTAAAGAACAGCAAGAGCTGTTCAAAGCAACCACCAAGAAAAAGAAGATCGTGAACGTCGCAAGCGTTCCTATGCGTAGCCCTTTTCGCTATGCCGGGGGGAAGACATGGCTGGTACCGAGAATTAGACAGTGGTTAAGGGAACGAGGCGGATCAAATGTTGAACTCATTGAGCCTTTTGCCGGAGGCGGCATTGTTAGCCTGACAGCAGCATTTGAGAAGCTGGTAGGTAAAGTTACGATGGTCGAACTCGATGAAGATGTTGCTGCCGTCTGGCGCATCATTATCGATGGTGATGCGGAATGGTTGGCAAATCGAATAATGACCTTTAGCCTCACAATCGATAATGCCCGAGAAGCTATTAGCAATGCCCACAAATCATTGCAAGATCGTGCCTTCGCAACCATCGTCAAGAATCGTGTGAATCGGGGTGGTATTCTCGCTGACGGGGCCAGTTTTGTTAAGTATGGAGAAAAGGGGAAAGGAATTCGATCACGATGGTATCCCGATACCCTGAAGCGTCGCATTTTGGAAATTGCACTCGTCAGAGACAGAATCCAGTTTATAGAAGGGAATGGCCTTGAAGTCTGTGAGAAGAATGCGACTTGTGATGATACGGTCTACTTTATCGACCCCCCGTACACTAAGGCTGGACGACGGCTCTATCGACACTCGGATATAGATCACGAGTATTTGTTCGATCTAGCTACGCGTCTGAAGGGTGATTTTCTAATGACCTATGACAATGCTCAGGAAATACGCGAGATGGCTGAGAAGCACGGGATCGCTATGCGAACTGTTGCCATGAAGAACACCCATCATGCGAAGAGAGACCGAGCTACTAATCGGACCCGACCTGAGTTGGCTTGATCCTGTTTAACACAAGCGCTACAGCAACCACGGCAGCACCTGTTCGGCAGCCCAGAAGCCCAGGAAGGTACCGACAGCGTTGCCGAGCGCACCGATGAGCACCGCCGGGAGCACCAGGTCGTCGCGGCCCAGGCTGCGGGCGAGTGCCAGCGCCGACGTGCCCCCGCCGATATTGGCCTGCGACGCCACCGCCGCTATGTCGAGGTCGAAGCGCAGCAACCAGGCCGCTGCGAAGGTGATAAGGCCATGCACCACGGCAATGGTGGCCGCAAAGATAAGCAGCGTCATGCCCAGGCTACCGATCTCGCCCAGCGCCCTCAGGTCGCAAAACGCCCCGATGACGGCCAGAAACAGGTAGACGGCATACATCGCCAGCGTCCGGGCACCTCGGAGGCGTGATATCGCGGGGAGCTGCGCAAGGATAAGCGCGAGGATGGTCAGAATAATAATCGGGGGCAGGCTGATGCCGACACCGCCCAGCGCCTCGGAGAGCAGGTCCGAGATCCACACCGCGCCCAGGCCGAGCGCAATGACGAGGCCGAGATCCATGGGATGCATCGTCTCGGTATCTTCCTCGATACCCAGCGATACCTCGGTAGACGCGCGCGGTGCACCGCCTCCGGCTTTTTTCGGCCACAGCGGCGCGAGCAGGCGCGGCAAGGCCAGCGTCGCCACCATCCAGCCCGTCGTGATGATGTTATCTACCACGATGGACCCGCCGTAGAGCACGCCCTCGCGCATCACCTCGTAGTTGAGGGCTAACGCGTTGAAGTTGACGCTGCCGCCGGTGTAGGTGCCCACAAACATGCCGCCGAGCGCGTCATACAGCGGCCCGATGGACTCCGGGCCGTCGACCATCCACATCCCCACCCCCACCCCGGCTACCGTTCCCATCGACCCGATCAGAAAGAGCGAAACGATGGGCAACCCGGCACGCAGCACGTCGCGAAGGTTTACCCGCAGCAACAGCCACAAGATGGACAAGGGGGCAACGACACCGAAAATCCAGTCGTAGACGGGCACCGGGGCCTCTTCGGTAGAACCCGCAGGCAGCAGGCCCAGGTTGGCCACCACCGCCGTTACCAGGATCACGAGTAGCGCCGTGCCTACGTGTCGGAGGAACGTGCGCCGTACCAACCACTCGGAAACCGCAATGAGCAGCGACAGCACGGCCAGGATGTACACGTCGTTATAAATCAACGGGCCTGCGCCTTTTTGCGAGACGGAAGAAAGAGGATGAACACGTTGAATGGATGGCTCTTTGTGCGAAACGCCTCTGTTACATCGTCCTGATCGGTACGGTCACTTTCGTCCGATCCCACATGAGGACGAGGTCCGCCCCCCCGTCGGCCTCCTCGAATGCGACGGTAAACGCCTCATAGAGCTTTTCTGTAACCGAGGACGGCAACTGCAGACGGAGTGCATCCTCTTCTTCCCGGTAGCCGCCGGTGCCGTTCTGCCCGAGCCCGTTGTTGAAGATGACGGTCCAGGTTTCCTCGCCGGGGATGGTAAAGATTGAATACGTGCCCGCTCGAAGCGTCTCGCCACCGACGCGGAGGTTGCCCGTCAGCGTGATCTCGGTGGCTTCGTTCGCCGCCGTGCGCCAGAGTTGATCATAGGGCACCAGTTCGCCGAAGATGATACGGCCTCGTTTGACGGGCGAACTGTAGTGCACCTTGACGTAGGTGCCATTGTCAAGCGTGGTGCGAGCCAACTGCATCGGGCTTGGACGCGCACCCGGCGCAGCAACAACCTCCACGTTATAGTCGTCCGGAAAGCGCGAGGTATCGATGCCGGGGATAACACGCAGCGCGTTCTTGTAATAGATTTTGCGAAGCACCTCATCAGGCAGATCGAAGCCGTACAACTTCCACCAGGCGTGCCGTTTGCGATAGTAGTCGAAAAACTCGTCGGCCGTCTCGAAAGCGCGAAAGTAAGGATGGTACTCTTCCGGGTTCCACGAGTCCTTGCCCATCATCACGCGATCCTGGTACTGGATGAACCACTCCCGCGCAAACCGTGGCTGGCGTCCGGGCTCCGCCAGCACCGCCCCCAGTTCGGTATAGACGTTGGGCATTTCGTCCATCAACTTGCCGAGACGCGCCAGGTCGTTGCCGAGCCAGCCCAGGTGCGCGTTGATGAACACGGTGTTCGGGTGCTTGCGAAAGACATTCCACTGTTCGCTCATGATTTGCTCCCACGACGGCTCCGGCTCGCGTTTGCGGCGGGGACGCTCTTTCAACTCGAACCAGCGTTCGTTGTACTGGTCGTGCGGCTCCCAGAACGGGGCGGGGTCGCCGGTGTGGATGAGGACGGGAATACCCAATTCGCCGCACTTCGCCCAGATGGGATCGAGGCGGGGGTCGTCGGTGGGCACGCGCTCGCCGGCGGCATCGGTGACAAACATACCGAGGCTCTTGAAGATTTTGAGCCCCTTTGCACCGTTGTTTACGTCCGCTTCGAGCTGGGCCGCCGCCTTGGCACCGAAGTCGGGATCGTCGATGTTGTCAAAATTGACGTTGGCAAAATGAACAAAGCGTCCAGGGAAGTGCTGCTCCGTATTCTGCACGGCCGTTTTCAGGCGATCCCCGCTGCCGCCGCTGAGATTGACCATGACGCCCATGTTCATCTTGTCCATCTCGGCCACGATCCCGGCCATGTCTTCCTCCGACATCCCTCCGATGCGCCACTGGTGCGCGTGGGCATCGATGAACGGGTAGCGGGCTCGTGTGATGGGATGCTCGGGCACCACCAGGGTCGATTTCGGCGCGTAGTCCTCCCACTGCATTTCCTGGGCCTGGGCAATCCATACCGGCAGCAACGTGGCGAGAAGGACCAAAGAAGTTCGGGTGTTCATAGGGCAATGTGCGTTTGACGGTCGCTAGGGGGCAAGGGGGCGCGCTAATAGTAGGCATCTCCGAGCAAGGATACAAGATGCCCGAAGCTCAACCGGTGGCGGGGAAGAAGCCCATGTCCGGTGACTTGGCGCTCTGAAAAACGGAGCCCCCGACAGGACGAAAGGGATGCATACGCCGTGATACGAGAAGCGATCCTTCGTATCTTTGGAGAGCCGATCATACCGGCTTGCTCCGGCGGGAGCGATCCCGCTGCACACCCCTCAACAACGGATGCCCATGTCCTTCGGCTGCACGTCCATGGTCGCCCCTATCCGGCGGATGCTGCTCAAACATTCCCGTACCGCCTTCGTGAACCAGGAGAAAATCGACCGGGAATGGCAACGGCTGCACTATCCCGCCCCACCCGATTTTGAACAGGCTGTCGCCGACTATGACGCCTTCGTGAGTCTCTTGCGATCCTTCGGCATGGAACTCCTCTTTCTCCCCCCCGACGAGCAGGCCACCCTGGATTCCCTCTACGTGCACGACCCCGTGATCGTCGCCCATGAAGGAGCCATCCTCTGCAACATGGGGAAACATCAGCGTCGGAGCGAACCGGATGCGGTGGGTGCCTTCCTCGATTGTCTGGGCATCCCGATCCATGGAGCCATCACCGGGGCCGGGCGGCTCGAAGGCGGCGACGTGGTCTGGCTCGACGAACGGACCGTTGCCGTGGGGGAAGGATACCGCACCAACGCCGAAGGCATCCGGCAACTGACCGCGTTGCTCGACGACAGCGTGGATGAAGTCATCGCCGTCCCTCTCCCTCACTGGCACGGCCCCGACGACGTGCTCCATCTCATGTCCTTGATCAGCCCCCTCGACCACGACCTGGCCCTTGTCTACTCCCCGCTGATGACGGTGCCGTTCCGCCGCCGGCTGCTGGCCCGGGGCACCACGCTCGTCGAAGTGCCGGAGGATGAAGTGGCTACGCTGGGCTGCAACGTCCTCGCCGTTGCCCCCCGCCAGGCCATCATGGCCGAGGGCAATCCACGCACCCAGGCGTTGCTGGAACAGGCAGGCGTCGAAGTCCGGACCTACCCCGGCAACGAGATTTCGCGCAAAGGCGAAGGCGGCCCGACCTGCCTGACGCGTCCCCTATGGCGCGCATCCTAACACAGGGCTCCTTCCGATACCCCTCCTTTGTTTCATCCTGCCATGAAAGACACCGACTGTGTTGCTTTTTTGCAATGGTGCCTGCCCAGGCTCCAACTACGGTGGCCCGGTTTTCGCAAAGTCAGGCGGCAGGTTTGTAAGCGCCTCCACCGGCGGCTGCGGAGCCTGAACCTGCCGGATACATCGGCCTATCGTGCCTACCTCGAAACCCACCCGGCCGAGTGGACCGCCCTGGATGCAATGTGCCGGATTACTATCTCTCGCTTCTATCGAGATCGCGGTGTCTTCGAGACTCTGCGCCGGGCGATCCTTCCAGATCTGGTTCAACGCATCACCCGAGAAGGAGCCTCGACGCTCCGTTGCTGGAGCGCCGGCTGCGCTTCCGGCGAAGAAGCCTACACGCTCAAGATCATCTGGGGCCACGATCTACCGGCTCGCTTCTCTCATCTGGATCTGCACATCATGGCCACGGATACCGAGATCCCCATGCTCGAACGTGCCCGGCACGGTTGCTACGCAAAAGGCACCCTCAAAGAACTGCCCGCAGGCTGGATCGATGCGGCGTTCTCCTCCATCGACGAGACATACTGCATCCGGGGCGCGTATCGCACAGGGATCACGTGGGCGCAGCAAGACATCCGCCGGACGATGCCGGAGGGGCCGTTCCATCTCATCCTCTGCCGCAACATCGTGTTCACCTACTTCGACGATGCCTTGCAGCGTGCATGCCTGGCCCGGATGGCGGATCGTTTGCTGCCGGGCGGATTCCTCGTATTGGGCAAGCACGAATCCTTACCGGATCCTACCACACGTTTTTCTGCCTGGAACCGACAGGAAGACATCTACCAGCGCATGTGAGTGCCCCTGAGCTTCTACGACTCAAACCGCTTGAAAACCACAGAGGTGTTATGCCCCCCGAAACCGAAGGCGTTCGACAACGCCACCCGCATGGAGCGCTCCTTCGGTCCGCTTACGGTATAGTCAAGATCGCAGTCAGGGTCCGGTTCTTGATAGTTGATCGTCGGCGGCACCTTGCCGTGCTTCACGGCAAGGACGGTAGCCACCGCTTCGATGGCAGCGGCAGCGCCGAGCAAGTGTCCCGTCATGCTCTTCGTCCCCGAGAGACTCATCCGGTACGCATGCTCTCCAAACACTTTCTTGATGGCTTCCGTCTCCGCCACGTCGCCCAGCGGTGTTGCCGTCGCATGCATATTGATGTAGTCTACATCCTCCGGCTGCAAGCCGGCATCGGCGAGTGCGCGTTGCAGGGCAAACATCACCCCGTGCCCCTCCGGATCGGGTGCCGCGAAGTGATACGCGTCCGCCGATGATCCTATACCGATCACTTCGGCGTAGATGTCGGTGCCCCGCGCCTGTGCGTGTTCCAGCGTTTCCAACACGAGTGCTCCTGCTCCCTCGCCTGCTACAAACCCATCCCGCGTCTTGTCGAAGGGCCGGCTGGCGGTCTCCGGCGAGTCGTTTCGCGTCGAGAGAGCCTTCATCGCGGCGAAGCCCCCGATGCCCAGTTCCGTAATGCATGCTTCCGTGCCACCGCAGAGAATAGCATCGGCATAGCCGTGCCGGAGCAACAGCAGGGCGTCCCCGATGTTGTGGTTGCCCGTCGCGCAGGCCGACACCACACAATGATTGGGACCCCGAAGTCCATATTCTTTAGCGATGAGCCCGGCGGCCATGTTTGAGATCATCATGGGCACAAAGAAGGGCGACAGCCGGCGAGGGCCGTGATCGAGGTAGGTCTTGGTCTGGCTTTGAAAAAGGTTCAAGCCGCCGAATCCCGCTCCGAAGATCACGCCGAAGCGAGCCTGCTCTTCCATCGCCAGGTTGGCCGTATCCAGCCCCGCATCATCCATCGCCTGCCGGGCCACAGACAACGCATACTGGCAAAATGGATCTAGCCGTCGTGCCTGCTTGCGATCCATGTACTCTTTCGGATCGTAGGCTTTCAACTCGCAGGCAAAGCGCGTACTAAAGTTGGACGTATCAAAGTAGGTTATAGGGGCTGCTCCGCTTTCGCCGCGCATCATGCCTTCCCAAAAGGCATCGGGCGAAAGGCCTATCGGTGTAAGGGCTCCGAGACCCGTCACTACGACGCGCTGTCGCGAAATCCCATGTTGCTGGTCAGTCATTGACGCTCTCTTTCAGTGAATCCTGGTATGCATCGTTATTTTTGGTCCTGGACGTAAGATCGGGCTCGCATGCCGTCCATGCCACCCCTGCCCCCCGCACTACACGGATAATTCGCGCTACATGTAACGTTTCAGGCAGGTTACGGCTCTGATGGCCTGTCAACCTCCGAATAGCGTATCCATGGCAAAAGACATGTTAATTTTTTAACATAATCTGTATCTTATGCTTCCTTCGCCCGTGAAAGAGTATCAGGCCACACCCACCAGCATGGTTGTCTCACCCAAGAAATCCCTCTTGCGCTAAGGTTTTGTGCCGGCGCACCGCCCACTCAATATCACCCCTTGGGGAAGAAGTCCCAAGAATAATTCACAACAAGGAGGACGATGGATATGCGTATTTTCACCACCTTGCTCGTCGCGTCGAGCCTCTTCCTATTCGGATGCCAGACGGCAACCGATGAAGAGCTAGGAGCCACTTCAGGATCTACGATGACGGAAGCGTCCATCCCAAAACCGCCCGAAGCCCGGGTCGAGCCTGTCGAATTGGAAACGCACGGCGACACCCGCATCGACAACTACTACTGGCTGCGGGAACGAGAAAATCCGGACGTCATCGCCTATCTGGAAGCCGAGAACGCCTACACCGACACCCTGACGGCCCACACCAGGGATCTCCAGAACGTACTGTTCGAAGAGATCAAGGGACGCATCAAACAGACCGACACGTCGGTGCCCTACAAGCTGGACGACTACGTCTATTACACCCGTTTTGAGGAGGGCAAAGAATACCCCATCTACTGTCGAAAAAAGGGGTCGATAGAAGCCGACGAAGAAGTCATGCTCGACGTCAATGCGATGGCGGAGGGGCACGAGTTCTTCGCCGTGCGAGGGCGGCAGGTGAGTTCAGGGCAGGATATCCTCGCCTACGCCGTCGACACCCAGGGACGGCGTATCTACACGCTGAAGTTCAAAAACCTCACGACCGGCGACATCCTGCCCGACGAAATCCCCGACGTGACGGGCAACGTAGCCTGGGGCAACGACAACCGGACCCTTTTCTACACGAAACAGGACCTGGAGACCCTTCGCTGGTTCCAGATTTATCGCCACGTCCTCGGCACCGACCCGGCGCAGGATGAACTGGTCTACGAGGAAACGGACGACACCTTCAGCGCCTTCGTCTTCAAGACCAAGTCCAAAAAGTACCTGATGATCGGGTCGTCGCAGACGCTCAGCAGCGAATATCGCTACCTGGATGCCAACGACCCGACCGGCACCTTCGAGGTCTTCTTGCCTCGCGAGCGGAACCACGAGTATTCGGTCGATCATTTCGAGAACCACTTCTACATCCGCACCAACGACCAGGCCCAGAACTTCCGCCTGATGAAAACTCCCGTAACGGCTACAGGCAAGGAGCATTGGGAAGAGGTGATCCCACATCGCGATGAGGTGTTTTTGAGTGGGTTCGAGATTTTCAAGGACCACCTCGTGCTTTCGGAACGCAAGAACGGCCTGACCCAGCTCCGCGTCCGCCCCTGGGACGGGAGCGAGGAGCATTACCTGGATTTCGGCGAACCGGCCTACCTGGCCTACATCAGCACCAATCCGGATTTCAACACGCAGGTCCTCCGATACGGCTATACATCCATGACGACGCCGACCTCCACATTCGACTACGACATGGAGACCAGGGAGAAGACCTTGCTGAAACAACAGGAAGTGCTCGGCGGCTTTGCCTCGGAGGACTACGTGACGGAACGCCTCTACGCGACGGCCCGCGACGGCGTGGAGGTCCCGATCTCGCTCGTCTATCGCAAAGGCACGCGGATTGACGGCACCGCCCCGCTGCTGCTCTACGGCTACGGCTCTTACGGGGCCAGCATGGACGCTACGTTCAGTTCCTCGCGGCTGAGCCTGCTGGATCGTGGCTTCGTCTTCGCCATCGCACACATCCGGGGCGGACAGGAGTTGGGCCGCCAGTGGTACGAAAACGGCAAACTGCTCAAGAAGAAAAACACCTTCACCGACTTTATCGACTGCGGGCAGTACCTCATCGAGCAAAAATACGCCGATCCCGAGCGGATCTTTGCCCAGGGCGGCAGCGCCGGCGGGCTGCTGATGGGAGCCGTCGTCAACATGCGTCCGGACCTGTTCAACGGCGTCATCGCCGCCGTGCCGTGGGTAGACGTGGTGACTACCATGCTCGACGATTCGATCCCGCTGACGACCAGCGAATACGACGAATGGGGCAACCCGAACGACAAGGAATACTACGACTACATGCTCTCCTACTCGCCCTACGACAACGTGGAAGCGAAGAGCTATCCAAACCTGCTCGTCACCACCGGCCTGCACGACTCACAGGTGCAATATTGGGAGCCCGCCAAGTGGGTCGCCAAGCTACGCACACTGAAGACGGACCATAACCTGCTCATCCTGAAAACCAACATGGATGCCGGGCACGGCGGGGCGTCCGGGCGCTACAAACGCTATCACGAGATCGCCTTCCAGTACGCCTTCCTCCTCGACCTCGCCGGGATTCAGCACGTCGAATCGACAGCCAGCTAAGAGGTGAGTCGTCATCCGGTCGCAGGGGCGATGCGTGCGCCGCCCCTGCGATGGTTCTACGCCATCGCCAGAGGAAGCGGGTGTTCGATCCCGGAGTGAAGAAACGCGTTTGGATCGTAATGGAGGGCGTCTTTGGGGAGCCATTCCCAGAGCGGCCCCAGATGCCGTTCGATGATCTCTACGAAGTGCCGGGGGACCTCGCGTGTCTCGCCTTCGAAAAAGGCCCGCACGTCCGGCTCTTCGAGCCACCGGCGCACCCTCTTGAGATGCGCCAACCGGTTGTTCTGCTCGGACGAGAAACCTCTGAACATTTGTTCGAAGCGAGCGACGGCGTCTCTATTGGCGAAGAAACGCCGAAAGATGGCGCGCCGCGAGAACGCATGCTCGAACGTGTCGATGACGTAATCGTAGAACGCAGGCCATGTATAGTTCTTGGGCTTGACGTTCATCGCCTTTATCAGGTCCAGGAAATGGAACGGGACGTTCAGCACACGGCCTTCGCGCTGGTATTCCAGGTTGAGTACGGCATTCCGCCCGAAGGCCGACAACAGGGCCAGGTGCGGATAGACGCCGGGAGCCAGGTCCACAAACTGCTTGGTTAGCTCGAACGGCTCCGGCCCCTCGTCCACGTCTAGGCCGAAAATCAGATTGGCCTGCACGTAGGGGATGTAGGCGTGTACCATGTTGGCGTGCTCCGCGATGCGCCGCACCTTCTCCGCACCCTGCTTTTTTCCCGTCTTCGACTTATTGCCCATGCCGTACCACGACTCGATGCCGGGCGCGATAGCCTTGAAGCCGTGGTGCTTGAGCCGTTTCAGGTGCTCCTCTTTCAGAAGGGCCAGGGACATCTCGCCGATGAACGTGATGCTGCCGGGCGGAACGGCCTCCTCCATCGCGTCCAGGTATTCGTGGAAGCGGATGCCGAAGTTGGGGTCGTGCCAGGCAGCCACGGATCGGGGAAGCTTCAACTCCTGGAAAAAACGAAGGTCGTCCCGGAGCGTGTCGAAGTCGAGCGGCTGATAGGGAACGACGGCGTCGATACAAAAGCTACACGTGTACGGGCATCCGAGGCTGCCGATCAGCGGCACCAGCCGTACGATCTTGGCCTGGTCGATGGCCGGTTTCAAAAACTTCCATCGCTCGCGGAGACCGGGGAGGTGGGACGGCTGTTGCCCGGCGGACAGGTATTGTCCCTGCGGTCGATACGAGGCGCAATCTTGCAGGATATCTCGAAGCAGGTCCCTGTCACAAAAACCGACTACATAGTCGAAATAGTTCTGCGCATCTTCCGGATAGGAGCGCGCATGCGGCCCTCCCAATACCGTAACCACTCCCTTCGCGCGGTAGTAGTTGCTGAACGCATACGCCACGAGCGCATTTTGCGAGAACGCGCTAAAAAATAAGATATCGAGATCATCGGGCAGCCCTCCGGCCAGCAGTTCATGGCCCGAGTAACAAGCCATGCTGACGGTGTGCCCTTCCTCTTCACACCAGACCCCGACGACCTGCGCCATGATGCTGGTATTGTTGGCCCGCATTAACCGGGAATAGCCGTTTTTCGGTGGCTCTTTACCTACTAGATCAAGAATTCCGACCTTCATACGCGCCTCATCATTAGGTAGACGGTGCAAAAGGATACGGATTCCATCATTCAAGGTGCAATAAAAGGGAAGGAACCGAACACCAGGTATCGCAGCAACGTTGCGATTTGACGCACCCACGCCGTAGGTTTCAGAGCGTGGATGCTAAAACAACCTTGCTGGGAAAGGATCCTCATCCAAAACATCGAAGCCCCTTTGATGTAAGCATCGCAAGGTGTGATCAGACAAGAATAAGAGGTGGTGCATGAGCATCATTCGGGAAGAGACCGGCAACGCCCGGCAGCTTGCTTACCTCACCCTCGAAACGGCCACCGACGCCATCTTCTGGGTAGACTCGGAAGCCCGCATCCAACGGGTAAACTGGGCGACCGGTCGCAGCCTCGGCTATACCCGCGACGAACTGCTTTCCATGACCATCGCCGATTTCAACCCGGACCTTTTCAGAGACTGGCCGGCCTTCTGGGAACGAGCTAAACAAGAAAAGGCATTCGTCCTCTCATCGCAGCATTCGACAAAGGATGGCCGCGTCTTTCCCGTCGAGAGCATCATCAACCATATCGATTTCGACGGCAAGGAGTACGTCTGCTTCTTCGCGCGCGACATCAGCCACCGCGCTTCAACCCACGAAGAGCCTCCACGCCGCACCACGCTGTTCGAGGCCCTCTTTCACGCCGAGGGCGATGCCATCCTTTTCAGCGACCCGGAGCATCGCATCGTCCTGGCGAATCAAAGCGCTGCGATGATGTTCGGCTACGACCCCGACGAACTCACCGGCCAACGCACCCTGGTGCTCTACGCGTCTGCACAGGAGTTCTTGCGGCAGGGCAGTATCCGGTTCAACCTGAGTGCCGAGGAAAAGCTGAAGCCCTACAAAACGCATTACAAGCGCAAGAACGGAGAGCACTTCCGGGGCGAGACCGTCGAATCGACGATCTACGGGGAGCAGGGCGACGTGCTCGGCTCTCGCCTGGTGATACGCGACGTCACTGGGCGCGAAGAGCAGGACGAATCGTTGCGGCACACACCGGACGAAGCTCGAACCGCACCGGAGCAACCTCGGGAACACGACGATGGTCTACCGCGTGCCCCGGCCTTTTTGCCGGAGCACAATGCAGCGTTCCCAACCTTGCGGGAAGTAGAGCAACAGTTGATTCGGCAAGCGCTGGAAGCCACCAACTGGATCATCGAGGGCAAACGCGGCGCTGCCATCCGCCTGGGTATGCCGCCCAGTACCCTGCGAGATCGCATGAAAAAATACGGTTTCAAGAGACCGTCGCGTTGAAATCCCGTCCAGGCTCTCTGTCGGGAAAAACGTTCAGTTGGCGGCAATGGTGAAGGGCACCTTGACGGTATCCCAGTGCAGCACGGCGGTTGCCGATGTATCCGCCAGCGCCTCGAAGTAATACGTCAACCATTCCTCGTGTGCTCCGGCCTCCGGGGTTACGGCGACTCGGAGCACGTCTTTGTCCGGGTTATAGCCAAACGCCCCCCACTGCCCGGCTTCTTCGTTGAAGATCAGCGTCCACTCTTCCTCGCCCGGAATTGCAAAAAAGGCATAGACTCCGGCGGGCACCGGCTCGCCATTGACCGTAACATCGCCTGAAAACGAGATGACCGTCGCTTCGTTCGCTCCCGCCCGCCAGACGGCCCCGCATGGTTCAAGCTCTCCAAACACCTGGCGTCCTTTGA
The DNA here is from genome assembly GCA_046756545.1 of Rhodothermales bacterium. Classification (GTDB taxonomy): domain Bacteria; phylum Bacteroidota; class Rhodothermia; order Rhodothermales; family JBHHWM01; genus JBHHWM01. The sequence continues at coordinate 12,943 of JBHHWM010000102.1, forward strand.
CACCCGGACGACCATAAGTGATCTCGACTTCGGTCGTGCCGATGGTTTGCGCAACCCCGGCATTCGGGCTGGGTCGCGCTTCATGGGCGCGGGGCGGCAAAAGGCTCACGACCGCTGTGTCGTTGTCGGGGCTTGGATCGGATACCGGTGCCGTGACATCCTCTGCGTCTTGCGAGGTATTCTGCTGTGTACAGGCCGTCGGCAACACGAGCAAAGCAAGCATCAAGAGCAATGGACCGGACGTTCGGATCAACTTTGGTAGCATCATGGCTTTCATTGGGTACGTGAAGGGGAGCGTTCCCGCGTAAGCAAGAATCGGGGCGTGTGAGGTGCTGTCTGTTAACGTATCACCGTTTCGAGGTTCCGATCCACCGGTACGTTTTGCGAGCTGCGCCTTCGTCATGAAGCAGGACGTTCTTTAGCGATCCACGGTATACGCGACCACATATACCGTGGAATCATCCCGCTTCCGGGACCACGGACGAGCACGCAGCGATCAGAAAACGGGCACAGGAATGTGCATCGCGGTTGCAATCATGCATGGTTAACATTAAAGTACGATTCCTCCCTGTCCCCCTACACCTCTGCCTTCTTCCCTGGTTTATGAGAGACGTACCTGTATTGATGAGATCCGGTCTCCCGCTCGCGATGTTGCTCCTTGTCGTGTTATTGGGAGTCGGCGTTCAGGACGGCGCGGCCCAGCACGCCTCGGTGCGTGGCTTCGTCACCGACAGCACCACCGAGCAATCGATGCAGCGGGCCACGGTCGTGCTGCACCATGCTGCCGGGACTACCTACGGCGCAGCGACCGACGGAGACGGCTACTTTATCCTCCGCCGGATACCGCCGGGACGATACGTCCTCACCATCTCTTTCATCGGGTATGCACCCTACACCGAGGATCTGACGCTGGCTGCCGGCGAGGCGGCACAGCGACAGATAGCCCTTGGGCCGCAAGAAACCGAGTTGGATGAGGTAGTAGTCCAGGCCGAAGGGGAGACGGGGGTCACGGCGGTGGCCGCCGGCCTGCAATCGGTGGTGCCCGCCCAGATCGAACGGGTGCCGATGCCCGGGGTGTCGGGCGACCTGGCCAGCTACCTGCAAACGGTGCCGGGCGTGGTCGTCCAGGGAGATCGAGGAGGGCTGTTTTTCGTCCGGGGTGGCTCGTTGGATCAAAACCTCGCCCTGCTGGACGGCCTGCCCGTCTACATGCCCTTCCACATCCTCAGCTTCTACTCCGCTTTTCCCCAGGAGATCATCGACAATGCCGACCTGTATACGGGGGGCTTCGGCGCACGCTATGGAACGCGCATCTCCTCGGTGGTGGATGTGCAGGCGCGGAAGGGCAACAAGCAAAAGCTGGCCGGCGAGTTTTCGCTGGCTCCTTTCCTCAGCACGGCCCGTCTCGAAGGCCCGGTGATCAAAGACAAGGTCTCGCTGATCGGATCGGTGCGTCAGTCGTTCATCGAAGAGATCATGCCCGACCTCTTCGGCCAGCGCCTCCCCTACCGCTTCGGCGACCGATTCGGCAAGCTGCACGCCTTCCTGAGCACCAACCACAGCTTTTCCTTGATCGCCATGCACACCTTCGACCGGGGCGACCTGGCCGGTACAGAGAAGTCCTTCCAGGGAGACGCCGTCGCTACCGCCATCAACGATAGCAGCGAGGTGGCCTGGGAAAACCTGGTCCTCGGCGGGCGCTACGTCTACCTCTCGAACTTCCTCCCCTTGCTCGTCGAAGTCACCGCCGGGCACTCCGCGATGACCAACGAATTCGGCCCTCCGGAAGCGCGAGAACGAACCTCGGACGTACGGAGCTTCGACGTAGCTGCCCATTTTACCTATTTCATTCAACAGCGCGAGATTCGCTTCGGCGTGAGCGGGCGGCGCTCGACCTATGCCTTCGAACTCGGCGGACAATTTCAGGATCTGGAATCGGACGAGCAGCGGCTGACGGAGGTAAATGCCTATGTAGAAACGGACCTGACCTTTGCCGATGCCAAGCTCCGCGTGCAACCGGGCCTCCACTTCTATGCGTTGCCTAATCGGAGCCGGCAATGGGTGGAACCGCGCCTGCGCGCTACCTGGCGTCCCGGCGGGCTCTCGGGCCGCCACCAGATTCATGTGGCAGGAGGGCTTTATCGTCAGACGGTCGTCGGTCTCAACGACGAGCGCGACGTGGGAAACATCTTTACGGCCTGGATCCCCACTCCTGAGGATGCACCGGTACCGGAAGCCATGCACGTTATCGCCGGATGGAACATGCGGGTGACCCCCTGGCTGTCGGTAGCCGCCGAGGCATTCTACAAGG